>JAGNTC010000217.1 GCA_017987725.1 Flavobacterium sp. | reverse complement strand
TGCCAACAAAGGCGGTTCGGCTTGGCTGTGTTTTTCGATGTAATCTTCTAATTCTTCCGAAATAAAGTGCATGCGGCGCGATTTTTTTGGTTGGCACCAAAGTTATCAAAATCTGTGCAGCCCAAATCAACAAATAGTCGTTAAATTTGCCGCATGACCGAACCCAAAAAAGACATCCGTGCTTGCAGCAAAGATCAATTGCGCGAATTTTTTGTTGACCAAGGCGACCAAGCTTTTCGCGGCAACCAAGTATACGAATGGCTTTGGGTAAAAGGAGCGCACCATTTTGCCGACATGACCAATTTGTCCAAACCCACGCGCGAATTACTCGAAACCCATTTTGTAATTAACCACATTGCCGTTGATCAGATGCAACGCAGCAGTGACGGCACCGTAAAAAACGCCGTACGCTTGCATGACGGTTTGGTGGTCGAATCGGTATTAATCCCTACCCAAACCCGAACCACGGCTTGTGTGTCGAGTCAGGTGGGCTGTAGTTTAGATTGTAATTTTTGTGCCACCGCACGCCTCAAACGCATGCGCAATTTAGAGCCCGGCGAAATCTTTGACCAGGTGGTGGCTATTGATCGCGAAAGCCGTTTGTACCATAACCGCCCTTTATCCAATATTGTATTTATGGGCATGGGTGAACCGCTCATGAATTATCCCAATGTCATGAAAGCCATTGCGCTCATTACCGCCGAAGAAGGCTTGGGTATGTCGCCCAAACGCATCACTGTTTCTACTTCGGGCATTCCTAAAATGATCAAAAAAATGGCCGATGATGAAGTGAAATTCAAGTTGGCGGTTTCCTTGCATTCAGCCATCGACGAAGTACGCGCACGCATCATGCCGTTTTCGGTCAATTTTCCCTTGCAAGACCTACGCGAGAGTTTGGCCTATTGGTACCAAAAAACCAAAAGCAAAATCACCTACGAATACGTGGTTTGGCAAGGCATCAACGACAATCGAGAAGCCATTGAGGCCTTGGTTAAGTTTTGTAAATACGTGCCCTGTAAAGTGAATCTCATCGAATACAACCCCATTGACGACGGGGAGTTTCAACAAGCTTCAATGGAGTCAATCAACCAATATATTCAGGCACTCGAAAAAGCCGACATTGTGGTAAAAGTCCGTCGCAGTCGAGGCAAAGACATAGATGCCGCCTGTGGTCAATTGGCCAATAAATCATAAAAAAAGCCGCTATACAACTAGCGGCTTTTTTGTTTTATCTCTATTCTCAACTATTATGGATTTCCAATAATGATGTTGTAGGCGTTTCCATTTAGTGTATATACCGCCAAATTATCACAATCACCTGAACCGTAATTTAAGGTTGAGGTACGTGATGCACGTTCAAACGTAATGACGCCTTGTACCAACAATGGTTTGTTCACTTGTAGGCAACTCATTTTTACAAGAAGTGGAGTAGTAATTGTACTCGTTTGCACGGATGTGTTTGGGTAAGAAGTAGTCCAACTTCCAGTCACTTGGTATACGTTATCAGCCAAAACATTTGGCGTTTGGTATCCCTCAATGATTTCACGTGTTCTTGATCCTACGCGAGTAAATTCTCGACCATCAGGAAAAGTAGCAGTGAGATCCATATTCATGACCACTACCGGAAGGCCTTGCACGAACGTACGGGTGAAATTTTTGTTTCCTACAATTTTAATGTTGTTGTGGTAAAAATTCACGAATTCATAATTGATTGATTGGGAGGCTGCAGTAGGTTGATATACAAAGCTCACAATAATTTGACCTCGTAATACATTCCCATTAGCCATTGGGCAACCAACTGTACCAAAATCGATGGTTTTGGTTACGGTTTGCCCTGCTTGTATAGGTGTCCCAAATGCAGGATTTCTTTCCACTGTAGCACAAGCGGGTAAATTAGTTTGACTGTTGGCTGTTTCCAATCCACGTCCACCAGCATCAGCCGCTGTAGCGTCATAGGCATTTTCTACGATATCCGAAACGTCGTCATTGGCTAAATCTATTTTGGCATTGATTCTGGCTTCGTCGGCAAGGGACCCCAAATCTTCTCTCTGGCAACCCAAAAAGGTTAAGCCACTAACCAATATAAGACCTAAAATTTTTGTTTTCATATGATTTTTATGTTTAAAGTTCGCTTAAAGACCAAAAGTAGAGAAATAGGTTTAATCGCAAACTTTTTTTTTTCATAGCATCGCATTGTAGTACATTTGTTTCGCTATGAATGTAAGCGCTCAAATCAAACAACCCATACTTCAAGAGATGGAGCTTTTCGAGAAAAAGTTCCATGCTTCCATGAGCTCAAATGTGGCCTTGCTTAACAGTATCACGTATTATATTGTGAACAGAAAAGGAAAACAAATGCGTCCCATGTTTGTTTTTCTTACGGCAAAAATGCTTGCTGATGGGCACATCAACGAGCGAACGTATCGCGGTGCAAGTGTAATTGAACTTATACATACCGCCACGTTGGTACACGACGATGTGGTTGATGACAGCAACCGACGTAGAGGTTTTTTCTCGATAAATGCCTTGTGGAAAAACAAAATTGCCGTTTTGGTGGGTGATTTTTTACTCTCAAAAGGGCTCTTGCTCTCGATTGATCACGGCGACTTCGATTTACTGCAAATTATATCAGTAGCTGTACGCGAAATGAGCGAAGGCGAGTTGTTGCAAATTGAAAAAGCCCGTCGACTGGATATCACCGAAGAAGTTTATTACGAAATTATCCGCAAAAAAACAGCGACTTTAATTGCTTCGTGTTGTGCCTTGGGCGCCAAATCGGTCTGTGACGACGAACAAAAAG
>JAGNTC010000086.1 GCA_017987725.1 Flavobacterium sp. | reverse complement strand
GGTTTCAGAAAATATTTTCATGTACAAACCGGCCCGCATGGGCAATGACATCGAAATTTGGGGCATTCCACAAGTGTTGGAAAAATTTGAAATCCAAGATCCTTTGCAGGTCATTGACTACTTGGGCATGATGGGCGATGCTGCCGATAACATTCCAGGATTGCCGGGTGTGGGCGAAAAAACAGCCAAGAAATTGTTGGCCGAATTTGGCTCGCTCGAAAATATGTTGGCCAACACCGATAAATTAAAAGGCGCAATCAAAGACAAAATTGAGGCCAATGCCGAACTGGGCATCTTGTCCAAAAAATTGGCTACCATCCTACTCGATTGCCCGGTGCAGTTTAACGAACAAGACTACGAATTGTCCAAACCCGATGTAGAAAAAACGGACTCACTGTTTCAAGAATTGGAGTTCCGACAAATGAAAACGCAGTTTGACAAGCTTTTTGGAACCGGGAAAGAATACGACGAAATTGAGACCAACGGAGACAATTCTCCTACTCAAACAGCTAAAAAAACAGCGCCTAAACGCAGCCACGAAGATCAATTTGATTTGTTTGGCTTTTCGGACGAAACTGGAGAAACAAACACCACTCATTCTTCTTATAAAAACCTGAGCAATACCGATCATTTTTACCAATTGGTACAAGGAGACATGGCGGTAAAATTATTGGTCAACCAATTGCAAAACCAAGCCTCGGTCTGTTTTGACACCGAAACCACGGGCATCAATACGCTACACGCCGAATTGGTAGGGCTGTCGTTCTCCTTCGAAAAAGGCAAAGGATTTTATGTGCCGTTTCCCGAAAACCAAGATGAAGCAAAAGCATTGCTCGAAAAATTCAGGCCGTTTTTTGAAAACGAGCAGATTGAAAAAATTGGGCAAAACCTAAAATACGATGTAAAAATTTTAAAGAACTATGGTTTATCCGTAGCTGGAAAATTATTTGATACCATGCTAGCGCATTACTTGATCAATCCCGACATGCGTCATAACATGGATGTATTGAGTGAAACCTATTTGCAGTATTCGCCAAAATCAATAGAAACCTTAATTGGCAAGAAAGGCAAAAACCAACTTTCCATGCGCGAGGTAGCCTTGGAAGAAATCAAAGAGTACGCAGCCGAAGATGCCGACGTAACCTTACAACTCAAAGAAATTTTTAGTCCCATTTTGGACAAAGCCGAAACCAAAAAATTATTTGATGAAATTGAGGTTCCGCTCATCGAGGTCTTGGCCGACATGGAAACCGAAGGCATCAACTTGGATGTACCGTTTTTGAAAGAAATGTCGGTAGCCATGCAGCAAGAGATTGCAGCTTTTGAACAAAAAATATACGAAACCGCGGGTGAAAAATTCAACTTGGCTTCCCCCAAACAGTTGGGAGACGTTTTGTTTGATAAACTCAAAATTGGCGGCACCAAACAAAAGAAAACCAAAACAGGCCAATATGCTACCGGCGAAGAAGTGCTGAGTTATTTGGTGAAAGAACACCCCATTGTAGCCGATATTTTGGAATGGCGTCAAATGGTAAAATTGCAAAGCACGTATATTGATGCACTCCCCTTGCAAGTAGATCCAAAAACCCAGCGCGTGCATACCGATTACATGCAAACGGTGGCTTCTACCGGCCGATTGAGCTCCAATAATCCCAACTTGCAAAATATTCCGGTGCGCACCGAACGCGGCCGATTGATCCGAAAAGCCTTTATTGCCCGGAATGAAAACTATGTGTTGCTTTCGGCTGATTACTCACAAATAGAGTTGCGCATTATTGCCGCCCTAAGTGGAGAAGACAACATGATCAAAGCGTTTCAAAACAACGAAGACATTCATAAAAGTACCGCCGCCAAAGTGTTTAATGTGCCTTTGGACGAGGTAACCAAAGAACAACGTAGCCATGCCAAAACGGTAAACTTTGGAATTATCTATGGGGTTTCGGCCTTTGGCTTGAGCAACCAAACCAATTTGAGCCGACAAGAAAGTGCCGCACTTATTGAGGCCTATTACAACACCTACCCCAAACTGAAAGCGTATATGCAAAACCAAGTTGATTTTGCTAGAGAGAACGGCTATGTACAAACGGTTTTGGGACGCCGACGGTATTTAAAAGACATCAACTCGGCCAATGCCATGGTGCGAAGTGGCGCTGAACGCAATGCCGTAAACGCACCCATTCAAGGTAGTGCCGCCGATATCATTAAAATTGCCATGATTCGCATTCACCACCGTTTGAAAACAGAGCAGTGGAAATCAAAAATGTTGTTGCAAGTACACGATGAATTGGTGTTTGATGTGCACCTATCCGAAATTGAAACCATCCAACCGCTGATTAAACACGAAATGGAACAAGCCTTTGTAATGCAGGTGCCATTAGAAGTAGACATGGGCATGGGCGACAACTGGTTGGAGGCGCATTAAAGGGTAGAGGGATTAGGTTTTAGGACGTAGGTTGTAGGTTTTGACCATTTTTGAGAAAAATTGGTTTTATAAAAGCAGGTAGAAAAAGTCTTTGCGCTCTCCGTATACACTCTTTTATCTTGACTTTAACTAATCTTTCAAACAACGCACGGAAAACCCATAGTGACGGTCGAAGCTAATGGAGTAGGCTGCATTATCATAATAGACCAAGTAGCGATAAAAAGCCCAGTAAGGTTCGTCTATGGTAGAGGTCCACCAATTGCTTTCGGAATATAAATTGTAAAAGTCGCCATCATTGCTTCGTCTGCCAGCTGCACGGCCATTAAAACCACTTTCGTTTGTAGCCGAAGCATTAGGGCTTGACCAAAAGGCAATGCCGGTTTCTTTTAATTTCATTGCAGCTATCCCATCGCCACCAAGGCAGTCATATAAGTTTCCAAACTCGGGATCTGTAGGGATGTGATAACCTTCGGGCGCCAATTTTTTACGCAATGCAGGATTGTTTCTTGACGCCTCGTCATAAATTCCAGCTACTGCATACCAGTTGTACAGTTTGCCAAAATCGGCACCTACAGCTGGATCATTATTATAATAACACCAAGCCGCAGTTGACGTGTTGTGCCATTCATCAGGATCGGTTATCTGCGGAATTGGGGTGCCATCTGTAAACTTAGTCACATTTAAATTGGATTGGGTCCAAGTTTGATTGCAATTGGTTACGGTATGGTATACATTTCCGTCTATATCGGTAACATCAGGGCCAGGAATATTATAGGCTTTGGTTGTAAAACTTTCTTCTTGACCATAGCTGTATTGTGAGCCATTTGAATTAGTTGCATACGCGCGAACATAATAGGTAGTATTGGGACTCAATCCGGTTAGGTTACTAGTAAAGGTTCCATTCCCGCTGCCGTTAGAAGTTTTGGTGGGCAAATCGGCAGTGGGTTGCGGATTGGTACTCCATACGGCTCCCCTAGCTGATACTGGACTCACGCCTGCATTGGAAATGTATCCGCCCGAAATGGCAGAAATACCGGTTATCTCTGAAACCGCTGTTGTATTGAGTATGGGATACAATTGACGAACCGGACCCTCGGTCTCAATGGTTGAACAACTTATCACAATTGCAACAGAAAATAAACTAAAATAAAAGAGTGCTTTTTTCATAAAACCTTAAACTTGAAACCTTAAACTAAAAACTACAACTTCCTCGTCGATTCCCGCTGACGCAACTCGGTTTTGACCATCGAAGTGACAAACGGCAAATGCTCTTCTTTGGATTCCAAGCGATCAATAAGTAATTCAGCAGCCGAAGCGCCTATTTCTGGACCGTGTTGACTCACGGTTGACAAGCTGGGCGACAAGCGTCGTGACCAAACCCCGTCGGCAAAACCAATAACGGACAAATTTTCGGGAATTTTATATCCCAATTTCAAGCCCAACTTAATGGCCGAAACCGAGGCGTGTTCGTCTAAGGCAAAAATGCCGTCTACTTTTTGATCCGAAAGTACAGCCAAAGCTTTGGCGTCAAAATCGGCTTCTGAATCGGTTAAAACGGTGAGCTCGTTTTGGATGGTAATGTTGTTTTTGTGCAAACAATCCAGGTATCCTTGGGCACGCAATTTACCCACGCTCAAATTGTCAATCGACGAAAATAAGGCGATGTTTTTACAGCCTAAATTGATCAAATGTTGGGTGGCATCAATCGCCGAATCTAAATCGTCCACGATTACTTTATCACAGGCCACTTGGTCGCACACGCGGTCAAACATCACGATGGGCGTACCTTCGTTGATCACGTCTTTAAAATGACTGTATTCTTGCAATTTTTGAGCTTCTTCTGAAATCGACAAGATAAATCCGTCAATGGTTCCGTTGGACAGCATCTCCAAAGTATGCGCTTCTTTTTCTAGGGTTTCATTTGATATACAGGTAATTACGTTGTATCCGCGAGCATCGGCTACTTTTTCAATCCCAGTGAAAACCTTTGCAAAAAAAGAATTTAAAATATTGGGAATGATTACGCCGATCGTTTTTGTTTTTCTGTTCTTGAGATTCAAGCCGATTACATTGGGTTTGTAATTTTTAAGCTTGGCGTATTCTTGCACTTTCTGTTTGGTTTGTTCGCTAATTTCTGGACTGTCGTTTAAGGCTTTAGAAACAGTAGAAACAGACACGTGTAGTTCCTTTGCGATTTGTTTTAGCGTAGCTTTAGCTTTCATAATGCTCAAATTTGAGTGGTAAAAATAAGAAACATTCAACTAAAGCCGTTACCTTTTTTATTTATTAAATTGGTAATCCGTTACGAAAACGATTTCAAAATAAACAAATCGCAAAGAATCTTGAATTGAACAACACTAATTCACAACATTTTAGCCACGAAAGGCTTGGGCGACAAAAACTCGTAAAATAATCTTTTACAGCTATTTGTATTTGTAATAATAAATTGTACTTTTGCGACCCCTATTCCGAAGCATCGGTAGGGGATGGAATGTTTAATTTAAATAATATTATGGACGCATTAAGCTACAAGACAATGTCTGCAAACAAATCCTCTGTTACAAAAGAGTGGATTGTTGTGGATGCTGATGGGCATAACTTAGGACGTCTTGCATCAAAAGTCGCAATGATTTTAAGAGGCAAGTACAAGCCAAGTTACACCCCACACGTGGACTGTGGAGATAACGTAATTGTTATCAACTCAGAAAAAATCAACCTTACGGGTACAAAAATGGATGACAAAATTTACATGCGTCATACCGGCTATCCAGGAGGACAACGAACTTTAACTGCTAAAGTTTTGCAATCTAAAAACCCAGCTGCTTTGGTAGAAAAAGCGGTAAAAGGGATGTTGCCAAAAAACAAATTGGGTGCAGAGCTTTTCAGAAATTTAAATGTAAATGTAGGTCCAGAGCACAAATTTGCTGCTCAAAAACCTAAAACCGTTAACCTAAACGATCTTAAGTAATGGGAGTTATTCACAAAATCGGTAGAAGAAAAACCGCTGTTGCGCGTGTGTATGTTTCAGAAGGAACAGGAAAAATCACCGTAAACAAAAAAGAATTTGCAACCTACTTTCCAACGGCTACTTTACAGTACAAAGTATTACAACCAATGTCTATGACAGAGAACGTAAACAACTTTGACGTAAAAGTAAACGTATACGGAGGTGGTTCAACTGGACAAGCTGAGGCTGTTCGTATGGCTTTGGCACGTGTAATGTGTGAAGTTGGCGAAGGAAACAGAGCGATCTTGAAACCAGAGGGGTTATTAACCAGAGACCCAAGAATGGTAGAACGTAAAAAATTCGGTCAGAAAAAAGCGAGAAAGAGATTCCAATTCTCGAAACGTTAATCGACTTATTTTTTCGATTCTCATTCTAAATTTATTGAGTAAAAAAAACAGTGCTGATCTGATGTCAGCCTAATTTAAAAAAAAGTTATTGTTGCTCCCCATCAAACGGGAACTTAGTTTAGCATCTAAATGATACCAAATTAAATGGGACATTGCTAATTCAACAGAACGTAAACTAGTACAAAAAAATGGCAAACAAAGTAGAAGTTAAAGAATTACTAGAAGCAGGTGTTCACTTTGGACACATGACTAGAAAATGGGACCCAAACATGGCCCCTTACATTTATATGGAGCGTAATGGCATTCACATTATCAACCTATATAAAACCGCTGCAAAAATTGAAGAAGCAAACGAAGCAATGAAAAAAATTGCCGCTTCAGGTAGAAAAATTTTATTTGTAGCGACCAAAAAACAAGCTAAAGACATTGTAGCAGAAAAAGCAAAAGCAGCCAACATGCCTTACATCACTGAAAGATGGCCTGGTGGAATGTTGACCAATTTCGTTACAATTCGTAAAGCGGTTAAAAAAATGAGCTCCATTGACAAAATGAAAAAAGACGGAACCTTCATGACGCTATCTAAAAAAGAGCGTTTACAAGTAGATCGTCTTCGAGCTAAATTAGAGAAAAACTTAGGTTCTATAGCTGATATGTCTAGACTCCCAGCGGCTTTGTTCGTAGTAGACATTAAAGCAGAACACATCGCGATAAAAGAAGCACACAAATTAAACATTCCAGTTTTCGCTATGGTTGATACCAATTCGGATCCACGTGAAGTAGATTACGTAATTCCAGCCAATGATGATGCTTCCAAATCAATCGAAAAAATCTTATCTCTTGTAACTGCTGCCGTTATTGATGGTCTTTCGAACCGCAATGCTGACGGAGATGCCGCTCCAGAAATGGACGCTGATGTAGCCGAAGAAGAAGTAACTGTTGCCGAAGTAGTAGCAGAAGCTGCTGTGGAGGCTGCTGTTGAAAGCGCTCCTGAGACTACTGAAGAAGCAGCTACAACTGAAGAATAATATCAACATTTAACGATTAAAAGATTTAAACATTGAAAAATTATTGATTTCACAATTAGTAATCCTTTCCAATTTTTGAATCTTTTAATTTTTTAATCTTTTAATTACAAAAAACATGGCTACAATTACAGCTGCAGACGTAAATAAATTAAGAACAATCACAGGAGCAGGAATGATGGACTGCAAAAAAGCCTTGGTTGAATCAGACGGTGATTTTGATTTAGCAATCGAAAATCTTCGTAAAAAAGGACAAAAAGTTGCCGCTAACCGTTCGGACAGAGAATCTATTGAAGGTGCTGTGATCGCGGTGGTTAACGCTGACAAAACGGAAGGTGTGGTAATTTCATTGAATTGCGAAACAGACTTCGTAGGTAAAAACGAATCCTTTGTGAAATTGGCACAAGAATTTGCTGCTTTGGCATTGACTTTTGACAGCAAAGAAGCGTTTTTGGCTGCTCCATTTCAAGGCATTACCGTAGCCGATAAATTGATCGAGCAAACGGGTGTTATTGGAGAAAAAATCGAAATCGGTTCATTTGAAAAATTGAGCGGCGCATTTGTAGGATCTTACATCCACGCTGGAAACAAAATTGCTACCTTGGTTTCTTTATCTGCTGCTGTGGCAGGCGGTGAAGAAGCGGCTAGAAACGTAGCGATGCAAGCGGCGGCGATGAACCCAATTGCTTTAGACGAAGTAGGAGTTGACGCCGACACCATTGCCAAAGAAATTGAAATTGCCAAAGACATGTTGCGTCAAGAAGGAAAACCAGAAGCGATGATCGAAAACATTGCCAAAGGTAAATTAGGACGATTCTTTAAAGACAATACCTTGGTAAACCAAGATTACATCAAAGACAGCTCAATGAGCGTGGCCAATTATGTAAAATCGGTTGATGCCAATTTGGTTGTTACCGGATTCAAAAGAGCGGCATTAGGTTAATATTAATTCACTATAGCTCAAAAAACACCTTCACACAGAAGGTGTTTTTTTTTAGCTTAACGTTATATTATGTACCATATCATTGAACAACTGTTTATTTTTACTATACTTGTAGTTACAAATTCAAAAAAAGTTAAATCAAATTATTTTACTATGAAAAAAATTGTTTTGTTCTTAGGTATTTTATTTTGTGTGCAAACCAACGCACAAAGTTCTAAACGCGAAGAAGGAATTGTAATTGGGGTGAAAGGTGGATTGAACATGTCAAACTTTATGGGTGACGTGGAAGATCAAGGGATGCGTACCAGTGTTCATTTGGGATTCTTGGCAGAAATTATTGTATCGGACAACTTCTCTGTACAACCCGAGTTGTTGTATTCTGGACAAGGATCTACCTACACAGGTAATGATCGAGGTTTCGAAAGAACCAAATTAGACTACTTAACTGTGCCGGTGTTGGGTAAATTTGGCCTTACCGACAACTTGAGCTTTGAAGCAGGACCACAACTAGGATTATTGCTTTCTTCAAAATTGAAAACCAATGATTCCAACAACAAAATTGACAATGTAAAAACCCTAGACTTTGGCTTGAATGCTGGTTTGGAATACGAGCTAAGCAATGGCGTAATCTTTCAAGGCCGTTACAATCTAGGACTTACTGACACGGGATTAACGGGCGATTCTAACAAAAGAGCCAGCAACTCCGTGATTCAATTCTCGGTGGGTTACTTATTTTAAAAAAACCAAACTAAATAAAACTAAACAAAAACAAAAATGAAGAAATTATTATTTATTACACTCAGCACGGTATTTTGTTCTTCTGTGCTTTTGGCTCAGGATAGCCAAAAAGAAATGAAAGAGACCAAGTACCGTAGAAGTTCGTTGCATACGATCTTGATTGAGTCTTCTAATTTTCCTAAAAAAGACCAGGTAATCAATGCCTATTATGGCGCGCCTTTCCCTGACAAATACGACAACCAC
>JAGNTC010000085.1 GCA_017987725.1 Flavobacterium sp. | reverse complement strand
CGGCTAATATTGTGATGGCGGCTGTTTTAGCCAAAGGCACAACCACTATTTACAACGCCGCTTGCGAACCTTATTTGCAACAATTGTGTAAAATGCTCATCAGCATGGGCGCCAACATCAGTGGAGTAGGATCAAATATGCTCATCATCGAAGGCGTTGCCCAATTGGGTGGCTGCGAACACCGCATCTTGCCTGATATGATTGAGATTGGCAGTTGGATTGGATTGGCTGCAATGACGCGCAGCGAGATCACCATCAAGAATGTGAGTTGGGATAATTTGGGTGTAATTCCCAACACCTTCCGCAAATTGGGAATAACACTAGAGCGTCGCGGCGACGACATTTATATTCCCGAACACAAAGACGGCTACGAAATCAAAACTGATATTGATGGATCGATTTTAACCATTGCTGATGCGCCATGGCCCGGATTTACACCCGATTTATTGAGCATTGTATTAGTTGTGGCTACCCAAGCGAATGGCGATGTGTTGATCCACCAAAAAATGTTTGAAAGCCGTTTGTTCTTCGTGGATAAATTAATCGATATGGGTGCCAAAATCATGTTGTGTGATCCACACCGTGCCGTGGTTATGGGACACAATTTTAAATCGCAACTCAAAGCAACTACCATGTCATCACCTGATATTCGTGCGGGGATTTCCTTATTAATTGCCGCTTTATCGGCCAAAGGAACCAGTACCATCCAAAACATCGAACAAATCGACCGCGGTTACGAACGCATCGACGAGCGTTTGCGTGCCTTGGGTGCCAACATTGTTCGCGTGTAATGCCCAATCAGCAAGCAGCAGTACAAGCTACTTATTTTAGCATCATCAGCAATACGGCCTTGGCCTTGGTAAAAGGAGTGGCTGGCTATTTTGGTAATTCCTATGCCTTGATTGCCGATGCGATTGAGTCGACAACCGATATTTTTGCGTCTTTTTTGGTGTTGTTTGGCATACATTATTCCAACAAACCCGCCGACGAGAATCACCCCTACGGACACGGTCGTGCCGAACCACTCATTACTTTTTTGGTGGTGGGTTTTTTGATTACCTCGGCAACAATTATAGCCTACGAAAGCATCTTGAATATTGGTACGCCGCATGCCTTACCCAAATCGTGGACCTTGTTGTTTTTGGGAGCCATCATTTTGTGGAAGGAATTTTCCTTTCGAAAGGTGATACAACGCGCCAAGCAAACCAACAGTTCTGCCTTAAAAGCCGATGCCTGGCATCACCGCAGTGACGCAATTACCTCGGTGGCTGCTTTTGTGGGAATTTCGATTGCGTTGGTAATGGGAAAAGGATATGAATCGGCTGATGATTGGGCCGCATTATTTGCTGCGGGCTTTATATTTTACAACAGCTATTTGATTTTTCGTCCGGCTTTGGGCGAAATCATGGACGAGCACGTATATGACGATGTAATCGAGCAAATCAGAGAAGTTGCGCTAGCTGTTCCCGGTATTGTAGGGACAGAAAAGTGTTTTATTCGCAAAGCAGGCATGAAATACCACGTCGATTTGCATGCAGTAGTTGATGGAAACCTCACCGTCAAAGAAGGACATGATTTGGCGCACAAACTCAAAGATACCTTGCGCGCGGAACTACCAAACTTAGGGCATGTGCTCATTCATATTGAGCCCCATTTTGAAGCCTTATAAATTCAATATTTTTATTCCAAAAATTACGCCGTCGCCCACAAAGCCATTTTGGTAACTGCGCACGTAATCAATCCGAAAGAACTTTACTTTTCCGAATCCCAAATTGTTCAATCCCACGCTAACTTCGTGGTAAGGCAAACGATTGGGTAAGGATAAAGAATGGAATCCCACTACAAAAGTGGATTGCAGTTTGTTGAGCAAGGGCAATTTGTTCATGAGATAGCCTTGGTCATCGTGCTCGGCATGTACTTGCGCAAAGGAATCATTCGTACTGCTGCTGTAGTAAGGCAATAAATTAAAGCGATTTAGGTATTGCTCTTCGTTGCCAAAATGCGTTTGGTTGCCGTTAAAATGTTTGTAATCCACAAAAGCGATTTCACGGGCTTTGGCAAACGTTCCAGCTTCGGCATGCATGCTTAAAAATCCTTTGTTGCGTAAAGCAAGTCCATAGTCGAAGCTGCTACTTAGCAAGGTGTACTGGTATTTTTTGTCAGAACCAGCCACGCCCTGTTCCCATTGCAGTCCCAGTTCGGGATAATTGGAATTGGGTAAATTGAATTTTCCGTCGGGTCTTGACCAATATTCTTGTTTAAATCGAAACTTAGCTTGCAGCTGAATCTTACCCAATTGATGGCGCTCAATGGCGGCAGTGGTGTAATTTGTTGGATCTAATGGATTGTTGGAGGTGTATGGAATTGATTTGTTAAACACCACATAATCGGAGTGGTTAAACTCGGGTTTTCGTTCAGAAAAATCAACTTTTCCATTAAGAAAAATGCCGTTTACAACTTCCTGACCATACTGTAATTCGATGAAATTTCGGGCATAGAATTTGGCGTAATTGTCTTTAAAAAACAGCGTGCTCACCGAATTGACCAATCCTGAAATGGGGTTGTTGCTGTTAAATTGGGCCAATTCACTACCTCCTGAAAATCCCCATCTGGCTTGGGTTTGGTTGCTAAGCTTTTGATTGTAAAACAACACAGCCCGAAACTTTTGGTCGTCGATGCCGTAATTGAGTTTAGTGCCAAAAGTATAAAAGGTGCGGTCTTCGGTGCTGCGTTGGTGATAGCTCAACTGGGTGCTGAGGTTCCAACCTTGTACGGTGTTAAATTCAACGCCTTTTAGAAAGCCGTCAAATTCAAATTCCTTTTTTAAGAAGGAGTTTTTGTAGGTGTAACCCGTGATGAGATCTAATACTTCAAATCTATTGCTTTTGCGATCAATTGAATCCAAGTAGGTTTTTGATTTTTTCTTGGTTTGCAAGACTTCTTTTTTCAAGTAATCGGTACTTTCTTCGTCGGTGAGGGGCACCGGACGAGACGCATTCCAAAACGTGATATCTTTTTTGTTGGCGTTGAGTTCAAAGCGCAAGACTTCGCGTTTGTTTCCTTTTTTGGTGTTTGTGTTTTCAAAATTGTAATTGGAATACACATAGGTAAATCCGCCCGAAAAATTGATTTGCATCATCCCCGCCTCAAAACTGAGTTTTTGGGTATTCTTTGTCCATCGCCGATCGTTGCGGTTGTAACTAAAACTTTGGCTCAGATGCAAGCTATTCAAAGCCGGAATCTGAATCAATTTGCCGGAAATGTTCACGTCAACAGCATAAATTGCCCAGCTGTCGTCTACGATATAAATGTATCCGGAAAACGTCGGTTCAGTCTCGCGTTTGGGCGTGACTTTTATTTTGTTGATTTGTTGTGATTGGTCGTCAAAGAATGTGCCTTCCAATTGGTATTTGTAGTAATTAAAGGCGTTTTGCGCAATGGGCGAAATCACAGGCACTTCAAAAGGCAGTGTGTTGGCGTAGAAATCAAACTCGGCCGAGGCGGCATTGTTAAAGCTAAAGCCGTTGTCGTTTCCGCTCACTTTGGAGGCCAGAATCACTTCGTCAAGTCGGTTGGGCTTGCTGTAACTGAGTTTTGACACTGTTTCGGATAAATACAAAATACCGCTGCGCGTGGAGTCGAGGATTTCATCAAAGGCATCAAATTTTTGTCCCAATATTTTCTTAGGGGCTTTGTGTATTTTAAACAAACCGCGGGAGTAAAAATCGGTGGTGTATTGTTCGTTTTTGATGGCATTGTCTTTGCGTGCCGCAATGGCGGCTTTGATAATGGCATTGGCCGGATTGGCTTTTTTGTTGATTACTACTTCGTTGAGCGTGATGTTCGCTTCGGCCAACATGACTTCCAGTGGAGAAGCGGTTTCGGCTGAAATCACTATTTTTTTGGTTTCATAACCCAAGAACTGAAAAACCAAGGTTTTGGTTTGTTTGGCAATTTCAAACTGTCCTTTGTCATTGGTGGTAGTCCCTGTGTAGGTGTTTTCATAATAGATGGAAACCTGTGGCAAAGGCAGACCTTTTTCGTCCCGAACCGTTCCTTTGATTTGTGCAAAAAGGCTCAGGCTAGTGAAGCAAAACCAGAGAATTAGGCTATTTTTCATACTTGTGTTACAGTAAAAATGATTGCAAAGCCAAGGTGTAACTGTGCAAGCCAAAGCCCACGATTACGCCTTTGGCATGCGGCGCAATATAGGAATGATGCCGAAACGCTTCCCGGGCATAGGTATTGGAAATGTGCACTTCGATTACGGGACACGAAATGGCTTTTACTGCATCGGCTAGGCCAACTGAGGTGTGTGTGTAGGCAGCGGCGTTGAGAATAATGCCGTTGACCGCGCCAAATCCGGCTTCTTGAATTTTGTCGATCAGTTCGCCTTCGATGTTACTCTGATAATAGGAGAGACTTAGCTGCGGAAAATCTTTTTGCAGTTGATTGAAAAAATCGTCAAAAGTGGCCGATCCATATATTTCGGGCTCGCGTTGTCCCAATAGGTTGAGGTTGGGGCCATTGATAATCAAAAAGGAGTTGGATTGCATGCGTGATTTGTTTGAAACAAAAGTAGGAAATAATTGGGGAGCTAGTATTGTTAATAAAATCATAATGCCATTTGTATGGGTTTGATATAATTAATATTAGATTTGACTAACAAACTTTAAAAAACAAATTATGAAAAAATTGCTTTTATTGCCAATCCTTGCATTGGCACTAGTGACCACAAGTTGTAAATCAACTTTAGCTGGGACTATTTCAACCCCGATATCGGTGGGAGAAAATATTAGACCATTGGATGCTGATGTTACTGTAGATGTAACAAAGAAAATTTCAGGGGAGTCCAACTCGCTTTATTTTTTATGTTTTAGACTTTCTGGCGACAAGAGTTATGCTGAAGGGGTAGATTATTCAGCAAGATCAGGCTTGTTTTCTTCAAAAATTTCAAAAGCCAAATCGGCTGCAGCTTACAAAGCGGTTATGGATTCTAAGTCAGATTTGATTGTTCACCCAAATTATGTTGTCGATGTCGAAAATTGGTTGTTCTTCAAAAGAATACATGTTAAAGTTAATGGGTATCAAGGTACAATTAATAAAATTTACCAACACGACCATTGCGACCATTGCAGCCCAAATTACAAAGGTGATTTTATTGCCAGATAACCTAAGTTTAACAACAGTATAATAAAATAAGATGAAAAAAATTATAGCAATTTTTGCTTTGTTTACAATCAGTATGCAAGCACAAGATATACAAGGTGGATTTAAGTTTATTGCGAATTCACCCACATTTACAGACGATGTGAAAAACGACTCCAAAGGAAAATTGAATTTTGGTGTTGGTTATTTCGAAAACATGGACATTAATGATCATGTTTCCCTTCAAGGAGAATTAAACTACAACTCGATTTCGTATGAGATTGGGAATACTACCACAAATTACACGTTTATTGATATTCCAGTTCTAGTTATCCGCAAATTTGGTGATTTTGGCGTAGGGGTTGGATACCAATACGCTATAGGTTGGGGAGGCAAACAAGAATATGATGGTGGTTCATCAGAAGTAAAGCCAGGTAACGACCAAGGAATGTTGGTGGATTTGTCTTATCAATTTGATAAAGTAAATATCAGTGCCCGTTACTATTTAGGTTCTGAATTGATTTATGAAGGAAATGCCGTGCGTAATCTTGCGGTATCTGTAGGATATATTGTATTCTAATTAATTAAACATAAACAAAATCAAAATGAAAAAAGTAACATTAATTTTAGGTGTATTTGCAGCAGTAATTACATTGTCATGTAGTAAAGAGAGTGCTCCAAGTCTAGTAGGTAAATGGCGCTTTTATGAAGAAGGTTCAAAAGGAACCGGATCCACGATAGTGTGGGAAGCGAATACCGATGATGACTGCGAGGCACAAAGTTTTTTTCAATTAAATTCTGATGGCAGTATGTATAATGAAAGTTACTCTACAAATCCTATAACTTCAGATTGTGAATTGTACGATGATTCACAATCGCCTTACACGCAAACTTGGAGTAAAGAAGGAGATGATCTAATTATAACATTAACAGATGATTCTGAGGTTCCGCCCACTGAAAGTGAGTTTAAATCTCGAGTTGTTTCTTTGTCGTCTTCTGAAGTAATTCTTCAAGATTATAACCAAGCGGGTACAGCTTTGATTGATTCGTATTCCAAGCTGATTAGAAAATAATTTTTGTTCACTGTTCTAAAGCCCTTCACATGAAGGGCTTTTTTTGTTGCGTTCATTTTGGGCAATCAGTGTCTAGGAAATGGTCTATAAAAAAATAACACTGCATTTTTTTGAAAGTCAAGCGTGTTGAATCCTGCTCCAAAAACTGCTTCCAACAGGTTTTTATATCAAATACACGTTTGTTTATTGAAGGATATTCGTTTTTCATGTCGAGTGGTAGTTATCAACAACTTAAGTGCTTGTGTTAAGCCTTTTTCAAGTAAACAAAGGGATAATATAGACTATAAATGTTAATTAGTGTTAATAACTTTGTTGATAACTGCGATTTAAGATTTAACGAAAACGTTTTTGTTCCTACTACTTTTGGTTTTATTAATTTTAACTAACATTAATTATGAAAAAAATTATTTTATCTGCAATTGCAGTATGTGCATTCGGTTTTGCTAACGCGCAAGACAAAGATGGTTCTGGTTTAGCATCAGGAAACATTGTTTTATCTGGAGATATTGCTTACGCTAGTACTTCACAAGCAGACGCAAAATCTAGTGGTTTTGTACTTTCTCCTGGACTTGGTTACATGATGTCTGACAACCTTATGATTTTAGGATCTGTTGGGATTTCTTCAGGATCTTCAAACGATGGTACTGCTGGAGCAGAAGATGTTAAAACTAGTGGTTTAGACTTGAATGCCGGTGTAAGATACTTTTTTACTCCAGCTGACAAATTCTCTCTTTCTTTAGGGGGTGTTTTTGGTTATGGATCTAGCAAAGAAGGTGAAGTAAAAACAAACACAATTGGTTTAAGTGTTCCTGTAGGTCTTCACTACTTTATGAACGACAATTTTGCAATTAATGCAACATGGGGTGGTTTAGGTTATACTTCAGAAAAAGTTGATGCTGAAGGTGCAGAAGCTTTAAATACAATGGGATTAGGACTTAATATGAGTGCAATTTCATTTGGTTTGTTGTACAAACTATAATCAAACGCATTGTTACAAATCAAAGCCTCCCGTTGGGAGGCTTTTTTTATGCCATAAAATACCTATTTATGGGTATTTAATACCGGCAAACTTCCATGTAATATTGTTGGCTAGTTTTGGTCAACAGTAAAAGTCATTGCGAATAGTCGAGCGAATTATAGATAGCCAATTTTGTATGCACCTAGAGTATTTTTTAAAATTGTTATACAACTAGTGGAGTCCAGAACCCACTTTAAAAAACGGGGCGAAATCTGAAAAGCCATAACAGTAAGAATTTAAACTATAAAAAATGCGAGTATTAGTTGTAAATGGGAATAAAATAGAAATAGATTTACTTAGCCTTTTTAGCGGCAAGGAAACGGTTTATTACAATGGAGAAATTGTTTCACAAATGAAATCATTGTGGGGTGGTGTACACGCATTTAACGTAAAAGAAAATGGAGTTGAGGCCCAATATGAAATAAAAGTTGGAATGGGTTTTCCAATCAGGGCTACTGTAGTAATTAGCAGGAATGGGGAGCTTTTATATGCGGATAACAATTTGAAGAACCAACATGGAATTCAAATGTAAGTGAATTTGTCTTTTGATTGGTGTTTTATTCATAGGTTGCTACAGGCAAATAATTAGCACATAGGCTCCACAAGTAGCACTTAATTCTAAAATTAGCCCTAGAACACCTACTCTAATTTATAATAATCGGGATATAAGACCATTTGTACTTCGAATACCTCTACTTTTAGTAGCTGTATTCCGTTAATTTATGGAGCCAAATCAATATTTTATTGACTATTTTTATTCGGACTTTACTTCAAGCTAGTAGAATGACTTATTGAATTTTTCGATTGAACCATTTTAGACATCAGGATAACTCATGGGTATGCATAAAAAAATTCTTATTTGTGACGATCATTTGCTGTTTTTGAATGGACTGTCAGAGGTGTTAAAGAAATTTGGCACGGATTACGACATCACCTTGTTTAGCGATTCCGATCACTGTCAAAATTATTTTACAACGGCAACGGTAGATGTATTTCTCTGTGATTTAAACATTGACGAACGCGATGGATTTGAACTGATTCAGCAGTTTAAAAAATTTCATCCCAAAGCCAAAGTTATTATTCTGTCGGCCTATTTTGAAGAGTTTTTAGTTCAAAAAGCGGCGCGAATGGGCGTTCATGCTTTTCTGCCCAAAGAAACACCTGTAGACGAACTCATTGCGGTAATTGATCAAGCCTCTGTTTCCTTATTCAATGCGCCTTCTATCAAAAAAAGCACGACTCCCTTTGTTGAGAAAGACGGAGACCAGCTAAAGAAATTTTCGTTATCGGCTCAAGAAAAACAAATCATTCGGTTGATTATTGAAGGTAAAACCAGTAAAGAAATTGCCAACGCTTTGTTTATCAGCAAAAGCACCGTCGATACACACCGAAAAAACATCAACAAAAAATTAGAAATTTCCAACAGCAGCTCGCTCATTAAATTTGCGCATGAGAATAATTTGTTTTCTTAGTTTCTGGTTATTGGGAGTAACGGCTCAAGGGCAGCAAGCTGTACCTGCAGTGCATAATTCGGCTCAGTATTTTGTGGATCAAGATGCCCAATATACTGTGC
>JAGNTC010000084.1 GCA_017987725.1 Flavobacterium sp. | reverse complement strand
GGTTACAGCGCCAACCAATGGCAGTGCTGGCGTAATTCCGGCGGTACTCATGTATTATTTGGTTATCGAAAACCACGAAGCGGGTGAAAAAGAAATCAAACAATTTTTATTGGTCGCCGGGGAAATTGGCAGCATCTTCAAAAAAGGCGCTACCATATCGGCAGCTATGGGCGGCTGTCAGGCCGAAATAGGCGTTTCTTCAGCAATGGCAGCTGCTGCTCTGTGCGAAGTAATGGGCGGCACCTCCGACCAAGTTTTGATGGCGGCCGAAATAGCCATGGAGCACCACTTGGGCCTTACCTGCGATCCGATAGGTGGATTGGTGCAAATTCCGTGCATTGAACGCAACACGATGGGCGCCATAAAAGCCATCAACGCAGCCGAATTGGCTTTAGAAACCGATGCCAAAAATGCCAAAGTGCCGTTGGATAAAGTAATTGACACCATGTGGCAAACGGCCAAGGACATGAATGCCAAATACAAAGAAACATCTGAAGGAGGCTTAGCCGTTGCGGTGAACGTAGCCGATTGTTAATGGCCCATTGATTGAGAACGAAGTGGGTTAAACCTACTTTTAGGTTTACTTCCTATTTGTACCACGTACTTTATCGTTTAATCAATACATTAGTTTTGTACTTTTACGGACTTAAATTCAATTCCTATGTCTGTCGCCAAAAAAGATTACAAACGAGTTACTACCAAATCCCTAATTGATATGAAAGCCAATGGAGAAAAAATCTCCATGCTTACGGCCTATGATTACACCATGGCAAAAATTGTCGATACGGCTGGTGTTGATGTAATATTGGTGGGCGACTCGGCCAGTAATGTAATGGCAGGACACGAAACCACCTTACCGATTACCTTAGATCAAATGATATACCATGCCTCGAGTGTGGTGCGTGCCGCAGAACGGGCTTTAATCGTAGTTGATTTGCCGTTTGGAAGTTACCAATCGGATTCTAAAGAAGCCTTGCGCTCGGCCATTCGCATCATGAAAGAAAGCGGCGGACATGCTGTAAAATTAGAAGGCGGAAGTGAAATCAAAGACTCCATCAAAAAAATACTCAACGCCGGAATTCCGGTAATGGGACACTTGGGTTTAACCCCTCAATCCATCTACAAATTTGGCACCTATACCGTGCGCGCCAAAGAAGAGGCCGAAGCCGAAAAACTCATTGAAGACGCCATACTCATCGAAAAACTGGGATGTTTTGCCTTGGTATTGGAAAAAATACCGGCACATTTGGCTCAAAAAGTTGCCGAAAGCATTTCTATTCCGGTAATTGGAATTGGCGCAGGAAGTGGTGTTGACGGACAAGTGTTGGTGATCCACGACATGTTGGGCATGAACAACGAATTTAGTCCCCGATTTTTACGCCGTTATTTGAATCTATACCAACAAATGACCCAAGCCATTGGTCAATATGTGGAAGACGTGAAATCAAAGGACTTCCCCAACGCGAGCGAACAATACTAAACCAATTGAAGCTACTTTCGACTCCAACTAATTTACAAGTGATCCACGAAGACAATCACTTGATCATCGTAAACAAACGCGTGGGCGATATTGTACAAGGCGATAAAACCGGCGATGTTCCGTTGTCAGAAGTAGTAAAAGCATACATCAAACACAAATACCAAAAACCGGGTGCCGTATTTTTGGGCGTGGTGCACCGCTTGGACAGACCTACTTCAGGCATTGTGGTCTTTGCCAAAACCTCTAAAGCGCTTGCCCGATTAAACGAATTGTTTAGTTCTAGACAAACCCAAAAAACCTATTGGGCTGTAGTCAAAAACGAGCCGCCAAAACCAGCCGATACCTTGCAACACTACATCAGCCGAAACGAAAAAAACAATACCTCCAAAGCCCACACCAAGGAAGTACCCAACAGCAAAATGGCCTTGCTTGATTACCAAATTATTCAAAAATTAAATGCTTACTATGCGCTTGAAATCCAGCTGCATACAGGTAGACACCACCAAATTAGAGCGCAGTTGGCGGCCATAGGTTGTCCCATAAAAGGCGATTTAAAATACGGATTTGACCGCAGCAATCCCGACGGCGGCATTCATTTGCATGCCAGAAAATTGGTATTTACGCACCCTGTATCAAAAGAAATGATCGACATTACCGCCCCCACTCCACCCGATGTAATTTGGGATGTGATTGATAAACAATAATGTATATATTTACCTTGGTTTTTTTAAAGATTGTATCATCAAATTTTACGTACCAATGAAAAAATTAATTTTTATTATTTCGATTCTTGTAGCCCAACTGACAAACGCTCAAGAACATTTTGCTGGAATCTCTACTTCCAAACGAGTGGGAATCATAAATATGGAAGTAAATCCGTCGGAATTAGCCAATTTAAACAACCACTTCGAAATTCAACTGTTGTCTTCGAGTATGAGTGTGGCCAACAACAAAGTAGGGTTCAATGATTTATTAGACGACACCAATACCGAAGACCTACTTTTAGCAGGAAATAAACCCATTAATTTTACGTTCAGTAACCAAATTATAGGACCTGGAGTGGCCGTGCGTTTATTAAAATGGCGTTTTGCGATTACCTCTAAAGCCTTTATTAATGCCGGAGTTTTAAATGTAAACCCTCTGTTGGCTAGTTACCTTACTGGCAGTGATGTACACCAACTTCCAACAAATGGTTTGGGTGAGGTAATTAGAAGTTTGTCCAACCAACGTTTTAATGGCACCGTTTGGGGTGAAGTGGGATTTGGTGTAGCCCGTAAAGTATGGGAAAATGAAAAAGGATTACTCAACGCCGGTTTAAATATTAAGATGTTGTTTCCGGGGACCTATGCCAACATGGGAATTGGAAACTTTGATGGCAAAGTAGTAAGAAATGAGAATGATGATTTAGTTTTAAAAAACACAGAAGCCAATGTAAACTTTGCTTATTCAGGGAGTTTAGCACAAGAATTTACAAATAGTCAACAATACACCAATTCTATTTATGGGAACTTTGATGGATTGGCAGCAGATATTGGATTTGATTACCAACTCAAAAAAGGCAATTCTTACAAACTAAAAGTGGGGGCTTCGATTATGAATTTGGGGGGGTTAACTTTTAATGACAACAACAATGTAAGTACCGATTACAAATTAAAAATTAATGGAAACCAAGCACTTGTATTAAATTTCTTTGATGGAGTTGAAGACATTCCCGCGATCAGACAACATTTAATTGATGAACATAATCAAGGAAACATAGAGTTTACAGAAATTAAATCAAACAAAGATTTTAAAGTGAGTTTACCTACGACCTTTAATCTCTATGCAGACGTTCACCTGATTTCAAAATTAAACCTAACCTTTTTTACCCAACAAAAATTAAATGATAATTCGGGTAATAATCAAATAGCAGCGCAAACCATTTATTCCGTTACGCCCCGTTTTGGCATTGGTTTTTTTGAGGCCTATTTACCCCTTTCAACCAATGATGTTTCTGGAACCAATGCCGGTTTAGGGTTTAGATTAGGTGGTTTTTTTATGGGATCAAACTCCATCTTGACCGCAATGTCGGCGAACAGCAAACAAGTTGATTTGAACTTTGGATTCCGTTTTGCTATTTTATAAGTATGAATAAACCCCATGTCCTTTTATCGATTGCCGAACGCAAATCTTATTTAAAGCAGTTACTGCTCGAATTAGAATTGTCTGAAGATGCCATTTGTGACGCCTTATACCGGGATTTCAAAAAACCCGCTTTTGAGGCCGTGCTCACCGAAACCCATTATGTGAAAAGTGTCATCAAAGAACTATTAGGTAATTTAAAGTCCTGGACAAAACCCAAATGGGTACGGCCTTCGCTACTCAATTTTCCTTCAAGTGATTACATCTTGAAAGATCCGTATGGATCAGTTTTGGTGATTGCGCCTTGGAATTATCCGTTTCAATTGGCACTGTGTCCTGCAATAGCAGCCTTTGCAGCCGGAAATCGAGTAACCCTAAAACCTTCCGAACACACACCCACTACTTCAAGCATCATCGCCGATTTGATAGAACGCGTATTTCCCAAAGAATGGATTGACGTAATTGAAGGTGACGCAACTGTAGCCTCCCAATTGCTGGCACAGCGTTGGGATTATATATTCTTTACCGGCAGTGTGGCGGTTGGAAAACTGGTAGCCCAAGCCGCAGCCCAACACCTCACGCCTACAACCCTAGAATTGGGCGGAAAAAACCCCTGTATTGTTCATTCTTCAGCGACTATCCAATTATCAGCTAAACGAATTGTTTGGGGAAAATTTATTAACGCCGGACAAACCTGTATTGCTCCCGATTATGTGTTGGTGGATGCCAAAATAAAAGATCAATTGGTACTTGCTTTGCAACTTGAAATAGAAAAAGCCTACGGGGCAAACGCTGCTCTATCGCCTGATTTTACAAGAATTGTAAACAAAACGCATTACAATCGATTGATTAAATTACTCGAAAATCAAACCATCTTGTACGGCGGAATTGTTGATGCCGATGATCATTTCATCAGTCCTACGTTGGTAAACGAGCCAAGCCCAGAAAGTGCCTTGATGCAAGACGAAATATTTGGGCCTATTTTACCCATTATCAGTTACCAAAGTGAATCCGAAATTGAAACCATCATTACCCGTTATGAAAAACCACTGGCCTTGTATGTGTTTGCGAACGATAAATCGTTTAGCAAAAAAATAAGCACTCAATTTTCCTTTGGTGGTGGCTGCATCAACGATACGGTGATTCAATTTAATAACAAGCGCTTGCCTTTTGGAGGCGTTGGACATTCGGGTTATGGCGCCTATCACGGAAAATACAGCATCGATACGTTTTTACACCACAAATCGATGGTGCACAAAGCCAATTGGCTGGATTTACCGATGCGTTATGCACCTTACAAAAACAAATTGGCGGGCATTCGAAAAATGCTTCGTTGGTTGTAACTTATTCTTCGTCGGGTTGTGCTGCATTGGAATTGGCATAGCCACGCCACTTCTCGATTAACTCTTGCATATCAATAGGAAGTTCGGTATTAAACCGCAGCATCTCTTGCGATTTGGGATGCACAAAGCCCAAGGTTTTGGCATGCAAGGCCTGTCTAGGACAGATTTTAAAACAGTTGTCGATGAACTGTTTGTATTTGGTAAACGTGGTTCCTTTTAAAATCAAATCTCCGCCATAGCGCGCGTCATTAAACAAAGGGTGACCGATGTGTTTCATGTGCACCCGAATTTGGTGCGTACGACCCGTCTCTAGTATACAAGAAACCAAGGTTACATAGCCAAATCGTTCCAACACTTTGTAATGGGTAATCGCTGGTTTCCCAATTTCGGGATCGGCGAAGACAGCCATTTGCATGCGGTCTTTTACGTGACGGGCAATATTGCCTTCTATGGTTCCTTCGTCTTCTTTGACATTGCCCCACACCAAAGCCACATATTCGCGCTCAGATGTTTTGAATTCAAATTGTTTGGCCAAATGCGTCATGGCTTGTTCGGTCTTGGCAATCACCAATAAACCTGAGGTGTCTTTATCGATTCGGTGTACCAAGCCAGGGCGTTCGCTGCTGTTTAAGGGTAAGTTTTCAAAATGATAGGCCAAGGCATTCACCAAAGTACCGGTGTAATTTCCGTGTCCGGGATGCACTACTAAGCCTGCAGGTTTGTTGATGAGCAATAGCGTGTCGTCTTCGTACACGATATCAAGCGGAATATTTTCGGGATCTACACGGTTTTCAAAAGGTGGATGGGCCAATAAAATACGAATCACATCCAAAGGTTTTACCTTGTAATTGGATTTGACAGGCACATCATTAACGTAGATATCACCATTTTGTGCGGCCGTTTGAATTTTATTTCGCGTAGCATTGGGAATCAAATTCATCAAGAATTTATCAATGCGCAACAGTAACTGCCCTTTGGGCACGTCAAATCGAAAATGCTCAAATAACTCGTCTTCTATTTCAGGACTTTCAAAATTATTGTCCATCTTCGAGAGTAGGTTCTGGAACAGCAGTCGTGTCCAATTGGGTTTCGTCAAAGCCTACATTGCCATCGCCCAAGACCAAATCAATCTTGGAGGATTTAAATACTTTGTCTCCGGGGTTTAATTTTTTACCGTTCCAAGACATTTCTATCACCATGTCTTTTCCGATATAGGGTTTGTAAGTAATAGTTCCTTCTTCAAGCCCCAAAGATTTTAAGGTTGGTACGGCTTGGCGGTAGGTTTTTTCGATCAAATTTGGGATGCGCACCATGGTAAAACCAGACGAATTGATCTTGATGTAAATTTTACGGTTTACTTTTACTTTGGAGCCGGGCAAGGGATCTTGCTCGACCACGGTATGTTTGGGGAATTGACTGTTGTAATCCACACTATCCAACAAAACGTATTCTAAATTTAACTCGTCAACCGCATCTTCAACCTGTTGTTCAGTCATTTTTCGCAAATCAGGAACTATGATTTCGTGGCCGTGATCGGTAGTAAAGGTGAGCCAATGCATAAATAAATATCCAATAACAGCCAATAAGGCAATTGCAAGTAGCAGCTGGGTGCCAAAAACCTTAGATTTTAGATATTCTTTGAGGGTCATAGTCGCGTTTTATTTCCCGCAAATATATAAAATACTAGAGGCTTTCGATTCCAAAAAAAGTGATATTTTTGTTTGCCTTCAGCTCGCGCACGAGGTCATAAATTAAGCAGCTATTTTCTTATTCTAAAGCACAACAAATGAAGCATATTGCCATTATCATGGGTGGGTATTCTAGCGAATACAAAATTTCGTTAACCAGCGGAAATGTCGTTTACCAAAACTTAGATGCCAACAAATACAAAGGCTATCGCATCCAAATCTTGAAAGAAAAATGGGTGTATGTTGATGAACAAGAACAAGAATTACCCGTAGATCGATCTGATTTTTCGATTGCCATAAATGGTTCTAAAATATCTTTTGATGCCGTATTCAATGCTATACACGGGACTCCCGGTGAAGACGGATTGATGCAAGCCTATTTTGAATTGCTTGGGATTCCTCAAACCTCTTGCGATTACTACCAAGCGGCCTTGACTTTTAATAAACGTGATTTGTTGTCGGTTTTAAAACCCTATGGAATTAAAACAGCTACCTCCTATTACCTCAATAAAGGCGATTTATTTACTCCCGAGCAAATCATCGAGAAAGTTGGACTGCCCTGTTTTGTCAAACCCAATAAATCGGGTTCGAGTTTTGGTATTTCAAAAGTAAAAGCGGCCCACGAATTACCCGAAGCCATTGAAACTGCCTACAAAGAAGACAACGAAATCATCATCGAAAGTTTCCTAGATGGGACCGAAGTTTCGGTGGGCGTAATCAATTACAAAGGAGTGATTACGGTTTTGCCGATTACAGAAATTGTATCCGAAAATGATTTCTTTGACTACGAAGCCAAATATTTGGGCAAATCGCAAGAAATTACGCCGGCTCGCATTAGCCCCGAAATGACTGCCAAAGTGGGTGCAATTGCCAAAAAAGCCTACGAAATATTACAAATGAAAGGCTTCTCCCGCAGTGAATTTATATTGGTGAACGGCGAACCACACATGCTCGAAATGAACACCATTCCCGGTTTGACCAACGAGAGTTTAATTCCACAACAAGCCCGTGAAGCCGGCATTTCCTTAACCGATTTATTTAGCAACGCCATCGACTTGGCCTTAGCCTAATTTAGCATGAAAAAAGCTGTATTTCCCGGATCTTTTGACCCCATTACCTTGGGACATGTGGATATTATTAACCGCGGTTTGGAACTCTTTGACGAAATTATCATTGCCATTGGGGTAAATTCCGATAAAAAGTATTTGTTTTCTTTGGAACAACGTAAGGATTTTATCGCCCAGTTGTTTGCTCATGAAGTCAAAATAAAGGTAATCACTTACGAAGGGCTTACAGCCGATTTGTGCCGAAGAGAAGGTGCCCAATTTATATTGAGAGGATTGCGCAACACCACCGATTTTGAATTTGAAAAAGCAATTGCGCAAACCAACCATAGATTACAAGAAATTGAAACCATCTTGTTGTTTAGCAAACCTGAACATGCTTTTATTTCCTCAACCATAGTGCGTGATGTGATGCGCAACAAAGGTGATTATTCGTTTATGGTGCCTGTTACAGTGCGCCTTTAATTATGCTCAAATAATAACTTGATGTTTTCGTAGGAATTCGTGAGCGCTTCTTTTACTTGCTCCGGATTCAACCAAGCCACTTGGTCGATGCCTTCTTCGGCTTGGCCTACTAATTCGCCTTCAAACGTAGAATTCATACGGTACCACTGGGTTATTTTTAATTTGAACTTCCCATTGCGCTTAAAAACATGGTAGGTTTTTACTAATTTTTCTTCGACCGTCAATTGGTTTACACCGGTTTCCTCTTCTACTTCACGCACTGCGGTTTTGGCTAATTTCTCGAATTTATCTTTTCCGCCTTTGGGTAAATCCCATTTGCCGTTTCTAAAAATAAACAACACCTCCCCTTTTGCATTGTAAACCAAACCACCACCGGCTTTTTGTACCGGAATTTTATCTTTTAGTTTTTTGAGTATCACCTTCTCATCCGGATGATACAAATAGCACTTGTTAATTTTATTGGTAAACATATTCACAATAAGCTTTTCAATGTCAATACTTTCCAACAAAAAGAACTGAAAATCGGTTTCCTTTTGCAGCTGATTGGTTAAAAAAAGTGGCTTATCGTTTACAAAAACTTTATACATTTGCGCTATGATATTTACAACAGAAACAGCCGAGAAAACAGCCGAATTGCTTTTGCAAATAAATGCAATTAAATTGAATCCCAAAAATCCATTTACGTGGG
>JAGNTC010000216.1 GCA_017987725.1 Flavobacterium sp. | reverse complement strand
GGGGCATATTCGGCGGCAATTGCTTTTGCAAATCCTTCCACAGCGGCCTTTGCTGCTGCAATACTGGAGTGAAAAGGCATTCCCATACTGGCAGCTACACTGCTGAACAACACTACACTTGCGGATTTACTGCTGGTTAATTTTGGCATGATTGCTTGCAAACAGCGTACCATCTGAAAGAAATTGATTTGCATATCCTGCTCAAAGTTCTCCATTTTTTGTCCACGGAATGGGCGTAAATTTATGCTACCCGGACAATATACAAAGCCGTCAATGGTTGCAGGTAATTGTTCCAAGGGCAACTCGTCAGTATGCGCGTCAAATGGAATGTAGGTGGCTTGAACTGATGTTTGCGGAGCTGTTCGGGCTAAAATGTATAGTTGGCATTCGTTCTGCATTAATTCGGCTATGGCCAATCCAATTCCATACGAGCCACCAATAAGTACAATGTTTTTCATAAGTGTAGGGTTTATAAACCAAAGAGTTCGGTTAGTTTTTGTGTGCGGTAATTGAAAATTTCGTTTAACTTGGGTTTTACTAGTATTGGATGTACCAATTGTCCCAGCAAGCCAAACGGAATTTTGTAGTCAATGATGTCTTCCATTTCAACTCCGCCAGGCACTTCTTTCAAGAAATGTTTGTGGTGCCAAAAGGCATAAGGTCCAAATCGTTGCTCATCCACAAAAAAAGCACGATCAACTACATGGGTAATTTCGGTTACCCATTTGGTTTTGATGCCGAGAACGGGCGTTACGATGTATTGAATGATTTGTCCTTGGTACATGGGTCGGTCGGCGCCATCGCATATTTCAAAGCCCATGTAATCGGGTGTGATTGTTTTTAAGTTGCGCGGATCGGATAAAAATAGCCAAGCTTCGTCAAGGGAAATGGGTAGAAATTGTTTGCTTTTTAACTGGTACAGTTTCATGAATTATTTTTTTACAAAAGTATAAATATGTTTAACAATAAATTAAAAATGTTAAACAAAATTATTCAATTAAATGTGTATTTTTGGGAAAAAATTTTACACTATGAAAAAATTATATGCATTGATCATGTTGTGTGGCACTTTGGCCGTTGCACAAGTAAAAACACCTCAACCAAGCCCAAAAGCTAGTTTGACACAAATCGTTGGATTAACCGAAGTAGTTGTGGACTACAGTCGTCCTGCAATGAAAGGGCGAAAAGTATTTGGAGAGCTAGTGCCATTTGGCAGATTGTGGCGCACAGGTGCTAATTTCAACACTACTGTATCCTTTTCTGACGATGTGGTTATTGAAGGAAAAACCTTGAAAGCAGGAAAATATGCTTTGTTTACCGTACCTAAAATTGATACTTGGGAATTTGTCTTCTACAAAGAAAATGACAATTGGGGAACTCCCGAAGTACTAGACGAAAGCAAAGTGGCTTTGCGTTCGATAGTTAAACCAGAAATAACTGCAAAATCAACGGAGGCGTTTACTATTGCGGTGAATCCGATTGATGTAAACTCTGCCACACTTGAGTTATCATGGGAGCGATCTCTTGCTTCTTTGCGATTCGATGTACCTACCTATAAAACAGCCATGGCTAGTATCGAAAAAACCTTGGCAGGTCCTAGCGCAAATGACTATTATTCGGCCGGTGTATTTTTCTTTACATCAAACGGAGACTTGGTTAAAGCCTTAGAATATGTGAGCAAAGGGATTGGCATGAGCAAAGATGCCCCATTTTGGATGTTGCGTCAAAAATCATTGATTCAAGCCAAGTTGGGTGATAAAAAAGGGGCAATAGAAACCGCAAAACTTTCTTTGGCTGCGGCAACCGATGCTAAAAACGCCGACTATGTTAAAATGAACAACGACAGTATTGCCGAGTGGTCTAAAAAATAAAAAGATATATTTTACCCATAAAAAAATCCCGTTAAGTCAACGGGATTTTTTTTGTGCGATTTTTTTGTGTTTGTTGTAATAACCAGGCCAGCGTAATGGTCAGTAATGCACCAATAAAGTTGAGCCATAAAAACCCAACGATATCTATAAAATAGATGTAGAATATGGTCAACTCGCTTATAACTGCTGCCCAAAATATGGCAAAAGCTTTGATTTTCTTTATATAAAATCCCACTAAAAATATGCCCAATACGGTACCATAAAACAAGGATCCAATGATGTTGACCAATTGAATCAGGTTTTCAAACAGGGTACCCATACAGGCAAAAAGTATGGCAATGATTCCCCATAAAATGGTGAATAGCTTTGTTGCGTTTACGTAGTGTTTTGGCGATTTTTCACTACTCAGGTTGCGTTTGTATAAGTCTATTGCGGTGGTGGTTGCCAATGCACTTATACCAGAAGCTGTCGAGGACATTGCCGCCGATAGAATTACAGCCAACAACAGTCCAATTAGTCCTTGTGGTAAATAATGCAGTATAAAGTAAATGAACACATAGTCTTTGTCATTGGTTTCGGCCTTTTTGTCGGCTTTTGAAATGATGTCTCTTGCTTGTTCGCGCAGGTCATTTTCTTTACTACTCAATGCAACCAATTCTTTACGAAGGATAGGGTTGTCGTAATTTTGATTTAAATGATCAATATAAATGAGGTTGATTTCTTTTTTTTCTTCTGATAATTTATTCATTTTTTGCTCTAAGGCAAGTTATTCGCTTTGGTAAGCAGAGTGTTCTACGACAGCTTTGTTATTCGGATTAAAGTTAACCGGAGCTGGATTGAACTGAAAAAAAACAAAAACCATCATGCCAATCAACAAAATAAAAAACATCATGGGTACTTTTAAAAAGCCATTCATGATGAGTCCCATTTGGCTTTCACGTACTGATTTTCCCGACAAATAACG
>JAGNTC010000083.1 GCA_017987725.1 Flavobacterium sp. | reverse complement strand
TAGGTTTTGGTTACATCCTCGTCGATGACCAAAATAAAATCGGCTTTTGACACATTTTCGGGATCCAATGCATTCAAATCAGCTTGGGTAACGGTAGAAATGGTAATTATTTTGAGTTCGGGAAGTGCACGTTTCAAATAAAAACCAATTCCTTCAAAATTATCGCTGTGGTAGGTGCCGTTGTAATGCAAAAACACGCCTTTTTTAGGGAGGTTTTTACCTATAAAGTAGGCCATTGTGGCATCTTTAATGGCTTGTGCTTTGGGTAAATTTTCTCCGCCATGACCTCCCATTTCGGCTAACATATTGGCATATCCGGGCAAATTGGCGTCATAAAAAATAGGCAAAGGCGACATCCACGCTTTTTCTTGATCAGGCAATTCGAGCAAAGCATCAAACCCTTTTTTGTATACCAAACTGGCGTATTTTCTGGGTACATTGGTTGCTATAAAAGGCAACGATTTTTCCTTGGCCCAATCGACCAAGGGCTTGTAATCGGTTTTGTAATTGGGCCACAAGCGCGCCAAACTATCCAGCTGTTTTTGAGTAATTTTTTTGGCCAAATAAGCATTAACTTGACTTTGGTTGTCGGCTTCGAGCATCTCTGCGCCTAGAGTTAATGCCGTTTGCTTGGTTAGATCTTTGGCTAATTCGAGTTCCAACCAATGCACCACCGAATTATCGTGGTATTCGCCAAACAAAATGACCTCGCTTTGGCTAGCTGCACGCAAGAGTTTGGCATAATTGGTTTTGTTTCCCGATTTGTTAAACAAGGCATAGGGCGATTTTTCTTGAGCAAAAATCAAAACTGGAGCCAAGAGAACAAGAATAAAGCTGCGCATGAGTACATAATTTTAGGCGAATTTACCAATATTTGGCACGAGAACAGTGGGCAAAAGTGGAAATAAACAAAATTGTGGGCTGAAATGTTTGAATTTGATAAAAATCACAGCATAGCACAATTTCAAGAGCAAAAGGTGCATTATAAAATGTAGTTAATTATAATTTTACCTGCTTAATAATTTCACAAATGAATCCAGGAATTGATGCCTTTGCCTTTGACGTAGCCCCACTGCATTTACCCATTGCGAGCTTGGCGGCTCAACGCAATATTGAAGCCGAAAAACTAGAAAAAGGATTGGGCTTACTCAAAATGACCTTGCCCGATGTGTATCAAGATCCCGTGATATTTGGTGCCAATGCCTTGACCAAACTGATTGAGCAAAACCAAGTTGATTTATCCAAAGTGGCGCGTATTTATGTGGGCACCGAAAGCAGCATTGACAGTTCCAAACCCATCGCTTCGTTTTTGATTCAGTTGATGGAGCAAAAATTTGGCGAAAACTGCTTGGCGCATTGCGATGTAGTTGATTTTACTTTTGCCTGTATTGGCGGAGTCGATGCATTGCAAAATTGCTTGGATTTTGTGCGAATGAACCCCGATCAAAAAGCCATTGTGGTCACCACGGACATCGCCAAATACGATTTGGAATCAACAGGGGAATATACCCAAGGGGCTGGGGCGACCGCTTTATTAATTTCAGCTCATCCTCGCATCATTTCATTTGACACCAATTGGGCTACGAGCAGCAAAGGCGTGTTTGATTTTTTTAAGCCCTACCGCAGCCTCTCTAAAAAAGAAATTACAGGCAACGACCAGAACGAATCTTGGTTGGGGCAACTCGAAGCCGAGATCGAAATTCACAAAGATCAACCGGTATTTGACGGACAATATTCAAACCAATGTTACATGGACCGCACCAAAGCGGCTTATTTTGCCTTTAAATCCAAAGCAGGAATTTCGGATTGTTTATACAGCCGTTGGTCTCAAATTATTATGCACTTGCCTTATGCCTTTCAAGGCCGACGCATGTTGAGTGAAATTTTTGCCTTAGATGCAACCGAACCGCTATTATCTGGAACTGAAGCTGCTGGAGATTACCAAAACAAACTCAAAGAAGTGAGCAAAACAGAGGCTTACAAACAATTTGTGGTGGAAAAATTGCAAGATGCTGAACAAGCTTCTTCCATCATAGGCAACTTATACACCGGCTCCATTTTTATGGGATTGCTCTCGACACTTACGCAAGCCCAATTGCGAGGTGATGAAATCAGTGGCCAAAAATTTGGGTTTATGGCCTACGGCAGCGGCTCCAAATCAAAAGTATTTGAAGGAGTCATTCAAGCCGGTTGGCAAGCACAAATAGAAAAGTCGGCGCTGTTTACGGTATTGGCCAACAGCCAAGAAATAGATTTTGATACTTACGAAAAATTGCACAAAAAAGAACTAAAAACCGCCATGCGCCTGCCCAAACACGAATGGGTATTGGACCGCATCGAAGCCGAAATTCCCAACCTCATTGGTGCGCGATATTACAAATGGATTGATTAGATTTGTGGACTAAATTGCAGTTCACATGAAATACCATCAACTCGACCGACAGTTATTTATAAAAAACCGCGCCAAATTTACGGGGCAAATGAAGCCCAACAGTGTTGCGGTTTTCAACTCCAACGACATCTATCCGGTTTCGGCCGACAGTACCTTGCCTTTTGCGCAACACCGCGATATTTTTTACTTATCGGGCGTGGATCAAGAAGAAAGCATCCTGTTATTATTTCCCGACGCACCTTATGCGCACCAAAAAGAAATCCTGTTTTTGAAAGAAACCAGCGAACACATTGCCATTTGGGAAGGAGAAAAATTAACCAAAGAAAAAGCATTCGAAGTTTCGGGCGTAAAAACGGTGTATTGGTTGCAGGATTTCGAGAAAATCTTGTTTGAGTTGATGACCTACTGCGACACGATCTATGTGAACACCAACGAGCATTACCGCCAATCGGTGACCACCGAAACCCGAGAAGCCCGCTTTGTAAAGTGGTGGAAAGCCCAATATCCGGCCCACCAAGTAGCCAAGAGCAACCCGATTTTACAACATATTCGCTCCATCAAAGAGCAAGAAGAAATAGCCTTGATTCAGCAGGCCTGTGATATTACTAATAAAGGCTTCCGTCGCTTATTGCCGTTTGTAAAACCCGGCGTAATGGAGTACGAAATTGAAGCCGAATTGATACACGAATTTGTGCGCAATCGCTCCAAAGGATTTGCTTATACGCCCATTATCGCTTCGGGAAATAATGCCAATGTGTTGCATTATATCGAGAATAACCAAGCCTGTAAAGCGGGTGATTTGTTGTTGCTCGATGTAGCCGCCGAATACGCCAATTATTCGAGTGACATGACCCGTACCATACCGGTTTCGGGCACATTTACGCCCCGTCAAAAAGCGGTATACAATGCCGTTTTGCGCGTAAAAAATGAAGCGACCAAACTTTTAGTTCCGGGCGAATTCTGGAAAAACTACCACCTCGAAGTAGGCAAAATCATGACATCCGAATTACTCGGTTTAGGCCTGATTGACAAAGCCGATATTCAAAACGAAAATCCAGAGTGGCCAGCCTATAAAAAATATTTCATGCACGGCACTTCGCACCACATGGGCTTAGACACCCACGATTATGGTTTGTTGCACAAGCCTATCGAAGCCAACATGGTGTTTACTGTGGAGCCCGGGATCTATATTCCTGCCGAAGGTTTTGGCATCCGATTGGAAGACAATGTAGTCGTTCAAGCGCAAGGTGAACCATTCAATTTGATGCGCGACATTCCAATTGAAGTGGACGAAATCGAAAGCCTCATGCAAGACTAAGATCTTGACTTTTATAAACCAAACGACTTGCTTCGGTGAGTCGTTTTTTGATTTTTATGACACCAACCTCTTCCATCTTCTATAAAAATACCTCCATTTCCTATACCGATTCGGGCAAAGGAAGTGCGTTGGTTTTGCTGCATGGATTTTTGGAAAACCAATTCATGTGGTCTGATTTGACGACTTTTTTTAGTCAAAAATACCGAGTGATCACCCTCGATTTATTGGGTCACGGGAACAGCGGTTGTTTGGGCTATGTGCACAGCATGGAAGACCAAGCCGATTTGGTCCACGAATTGTTGTCGCAGCTGCGCATCCGCAAAGCGCTGGTTATAGGACATTCCATGGGCGGTTATGTGGCCTTGGCCTTGGCCGAAGCCTATCCCGAAAGCATCAAAGGAATGGTGTTGCTCAATTCGACTGCCCGTGCCGATTCGGCTGAACGCAAATTAAATCGCAATCGCGCGGTGAAAGCGGTGAAAAAAGATCATGAGTTATTCATTAACTTGTCTATCGCCAATTTGTTTAGTGAAACCAATCGAGAGCGTTTAGCCCCAATCATCGAGCAAGTAAAAAAAGCAGCCTTACAAACGCCTTTACAGGGAATCATTGCGGCGCTCGAAGGCATGAAAATTAGGAAAGACCGGGAAGTGTTGTTGCATTTTGCACCCTTTCCGATGCTGCTCATATTAGGCACACAAGATCCGGTATTGCCTTTTGAAACCACCAAAGACCAGGTAGAACAAAGCCAAACCCAGTTGGTGCATTTTGACGGAGGACACATGAGTCATCTGGAAAATCCAGAAGAACTGACCGCTGCTTTGACTGCGTTTATTAAATCGGTTTAAGGCTGTTTTTCTGTAAACGGAATACGCTCGTCAAACAATTCAACCAACAACAAGACCAACTGCTCCTTGTACGCATCGAGCTGCTCTTGGTAAATGAGTGAGTTTGAAACTTTATCGGCCTTGATCGAAAACGGCATAAACCCTTCTTTGAGGTTTTTAAATGAGATAATTCCTGCTTCCATGTATGGCTCATTGAAATTAGCCGCATACATATAGGCATAGGCCAAAATCTGTATTATTTTGTCGTTGGCGATGTCTTCCGTGAGGCCTTTCCAGGATTTGAGCACTAAACTGCTCTTTTCCACTTTTCCGGTTTTGTAATCAATAATCCGAACCACGCCATTGCGTTGTTCAATCCGATCAACATTTCCGCTTATCAAAACTTCAACAGGCAATGAGGCATGAGAAAGCGTGCGAGATAATTTGGTTTCTAATGCCAAAATCTGCACAACATCTCCTTTTTTCAATTGCGCTAACTCATAGTTCAAAAAATTATGGACATTGCGTTTGGCCACTTCAAAAGCCAAGAGGTTTCGGCCTTTTTTAATTTCGCCCTCTTTGTAAACCGCTTTAAAATGTTTGGCAACAACCGACTCAATTTGCGTATAGCAGCCCAATAGCTGTTGCTCGGTTAATATCAGGCCCACAAAAGGCGTATACAACTCGCACAAGCTTTCATGAATGATCGTACCTAATGTGTTTAAAGCTATTGTTTCTTCGACCTCATCGGCTTCTCGAATGCGAAGAATTTTTTGCAAATAAAAAAGAATCGGATTGCGAATGTAGCTGCTGAGCGACGAGGGAGAAAAACCCGAAACTGCCAGTTCATGCATGCGCTGCATAACGGAGGCCGACTTTGGAATCACTTGTAAAACCGAGGCGGTATTTGGCACAGAGGAGTTATGGATTTCTTTGGTAAATACATGCGATTTGGGTCGTTCAACGTCCATTTGGGTGATGAAACGGCTCATCTCTCCGGCATCGAGCCCATCACTTTCGGTATTGTATAATAAGAACACCTGTTTTGCACGCTGTACCAAATGATAAAAATGATAGGTGTAAATGGCGTCTTTTTCTTTAAAAGTGGGCAAGCCCAACTCGCGCTTTACATCATAAGGGATAAACGAATTATTGGATTTACCAGCCGGGAATTTTCCTTCGTTAACCGAAAGAACAATGACGGTCTCAAAATCGAGCACGCGGCTTTCTAGTACACCCATGATTTGAAGCCCTTGCAGCGGCTCCCCTTCAAATGAGACTTCGGCCAAATCGATTACTTGCTTGTAAACCGAATGGAGGGTTGAGAGACTATTGGCGGAAGTATAGCTTGTGAAATAATGAGCTAATTTATGGAGTACTTTATGCAAACTAAACACAAACGTTTGCAGCAATTTCTCTTCCTCTTTTTGGGCAGACAATTTCGTTTTTAAAAGCAGCAACAGGGCCGATAGTTTTTCTAATACAGGCAATGCAGAATCGTCCCATTGATTGAATAACAGCTCAAAAAGGGCGTTGGGTTGCGGATGTAATTCAGTCAACTTTTGATGACTGATAAAGGTGTAGTTATACTGCTGAATGGTGTGCACCAACTCCGCGGCATCAACATATGGCGCAATCAGTGGGTGAGTGAGCACGGCCAACAGGTCTTTGTAATAAAACACATAGGTAGTACCACTTCGGGATTGTGCGTGTAGATGCATTTTAAACAGCAGTGCAAGCAACACTTGTGCTGGATTGTTCTTGCTCGAAAATCCCATGGTGATATTCAAAGAGGATATTTCGTTTGGTAAAGCATACAGCAAAGGAACCAGCAACTGTTCTTCAGCCAAAACCACCGCAATTGTATCTAATGGCGTATCAGGATTAGTCGTGAGGATTTGCTCAAGTAGACTTCCTGCGATTTTGGTTTGGCCCACCGTTTTGGGCGTGCCAATGCATCGAATGGTTTTGGGTTGAGCATAATCATCGGCAATCCACTCAAAGGGATGCGATTTATAATAAGGCCAAGTGCTTTTGTACCGGCGCAAAAACAACCCGGCATCGTGCATGGGGTCGTCTAAAAAAGTACGGTCTGCATCCCAAAAAACACGGGCGCGATCATGAATTAGTAGGGTGTGAATAATTTTTTCTTCGGCCGCATTGAGCGCATTAAAGCCAGCAAAAACATAGGTTTTATCAGAAATAGATTCACAAAATTCGGCTAAATGATGCACTGCTTCTCTGTAAATTAATCCCTGGTAACCCATTTTTTTGGACACAAAATGGGCATACAAAGCGTGATAATAGGTGGGTAAAAGCTTCCAAAAATCAACATAGTTTTCCAATAGTTGTGTTTTATCGGCTACCTCAACACCCCAGCGCTTGATGTCTTCAATGTCTTTGATGTAGGTTAAAACATGCATAGGGTCTAACAAATACCGGTCAATCTCATTGAAATCCTGCAACAACGTTTTGGCCCAGTTGGCAAATAATTCAAACGATTGTGGCGAAGGGCTCAACTGACAGTAAACCTCATAAAACGCAAACAATTGAGTAATTGAATCGGCCGGATACAAACCCGCTAATTCTTGAACAAAATCTTCTATGCTGGCTATTTTAGGCGCAAAAACGGTAGAGGAAAGCTGTTTTTGTAAGGCTGCGATTAAAAATAGTTTAGCCCGTTTATTGGGCAAAATAACCACCAGTTGATCAAAATTATCGGCATAGTCACGCACAAGGTGCTGGGCAAGTTGGTCTAAGAAAGAAGCGTTCATCATGCCATAAATATAAAAAAAACGCCCCGATAAACGGGGCGTTTTGAATTGGTATTTTAGAAATGCTTAGTTGGCTAATTTCACTTCAACTCTTCGGTTGTTTGCTTTGCCAGCTTTAGTTTTGTCGATTGGTCTTGATTTACCATAACCTGCAGAGGTTAAACGATCGGCTTCAATACCGTTTTCTACTAAGTAGTTTTTAACCGCGCTTGCTCTATTTTCTGATAGGGTTTGGTTAAATGCCACCGAACCCGTGTCATCCGTGTGTCCTTCGATGCTAAATTTAGCCGTTGGATACTCTTTTAAAATAGAGGTGATAGACTGCAACACCGCAAATGTTTGTTTTTGGAAAGAAGCTTTGCCTGACTCAAACAAAATGGTTTTAGCATATTCATTCAATTTTTTGATCGCTACTTCAGTTACCTCTGGACAACCGTTGTTTGCAGCAGTACCTTTCACGTCTACACATTTGTCATCTTTGTCTAGTACGCTATCTCCGTCTGTATCAGGCCATGGGCAACCTCCGTTTTCTTTTGGTCCTTTTACTTGTGGACATTTGTCTGATTTATCAGCTACACCATCTCCATCAGCATCAGGACAACCACCTAAGGTTTTTAAACCGGCTACATCTGGACAAGCATCGTCTTTATCGGCAATCCCATCGGCATCCATATCTGGACAACCTTGAAATTCTGGTAAACCAGCTGCGTCTGGACAAGCGTCACTGCCATCTACAATACCATCAGCATCGCTGTCTGGACATCCTTTAAATTGTTTCAATCCTTTTGTTTCTGGACAAGCATCATCTTTGTCATAAATACCATCACCATCGGTGTCTTTTCCACCAAATTTAAAAGTCAAACCAATTAAATGTTGCATGTGTGAAGGAACGTCCGCATTGATTACACGATCCGCTTTATCCAATGAATTTTTGTAGGTAGATTGTAACGAGAAACCAACCATTTCAGTAAACCAAACGGTTAATCCAAATCCACCATTAAAGGTACCATAACTGGCATCTCCAAATGAGGTATATCCTCCTCCAACATGAGCAGAAGGATCTAACACTTTCCATCCCAACATTTCCATGAAGCTGTATCTGATGGTTCCATCAGCACTATAGTAACTCAAATCTCCTGGGTTGATTACTTCGTATGGACCTGGTGCTACAACACGAGTTTGTACAAAACGCGTGATTTTATTGATCGATCCGGTAACGCCAAATGTGAAATTACCCCCAACGCTTTTAGATACAGTAACGTAGGATACCGAAGGCAATACGTTCCAGTAATCTTTCACGTTAAAGTATTGAGAAAACTGATCTTGAATTTTTGATGCCGCACTTACACGGGTATCTACAGCATTGGTACCAAAGGAAATGGCCCAAGGATTATTGCTGTCTTGTGCTTGCGCATTGAGTACTAAAAAAAGAACTAACGCAACAACTAATTTGTTTAGCTGTTTCATCGTTAAAATTTGCGTTAGATTTCAATAATTAGGACAAATAGTGAGCGGTCAAACTTTACCATCAACCCGAATT
>JAGNTC010000082.1 GCA_017987725.1 Flavobacterium sp. | reverse complement strand
GTGCATACATTTTTTGATTTAAACCTAATACCCCTGTTGACTTATGGGATTTTTTGATTTCATGGCCGAGGATATCGCGATAGACCTTGGTACCGCAAACACGCTGATTATTCACAACGACAAAGTTGTCGTGGATAGCCCATCTATAGTTGCCCGTGATCGCATCACAGGGAAAATTATTGCCGTTGGAAAAGAAGCCAACATGATGCAAGGGAAAACCCACGAAAACATCAAGACCATTCGTCCGTTGAAAGATGGGGTAATTGCTGATTTTGACGCCTCTGAAAAGATGATCAACATGTTTATCAAAAGTATACCGGCACTTAAAAAACGCATGTTCACTCCTGCTTTGCGCATGGTGGTTTGTATTCCTTCTGGAATTACCGAAGTGGAGATGCGCGCGGTAAAAGAATCCTGTGAACGCGTAAACGGAAAAGAAGTATACCTAATCCACGAACCTATGGCAGCCGCTATTGGTATTGGCATTGACATCATGCAACCAAAGGGAAACATGATTGTGGACATTGGAGGAGGAACTACAGAAATTGCAGTGATCGCCTTGGGTGGAATTGTATGTGACAAATCGGTGAAAATTGCAGGGGATGTATTTACCAATGACATCATTTATTATATGCGTACGCAACACAATTTATTTGTGGGAGAAAGTACCGCTGAAAAAATCAAAATTTCTATTGGAGCCGCACTCGAAGAATTAGAAACACCACCAGACGAAATGTCGGTTCAAGGACGTGACTTACTTACCGGAAAACCAAAACAAGTAGATGTTTCTTACCGAGAAATTGCCAAGGCGCTAGACAAGTCCATTCAACGAATTGAAGATGCCGTAATGGAAACGCTTTCACAAACACCGCCTGAATTGGCTGCCGATATTTACAATACGGGAATTTATTTAGCTGGTGGAGGTTCGATGTTACGCGGTCTTGACAAACGTATTTCTCAAAAAACCGATTTACCCGTATACATTGCAGAAGATCCGTTGCGCGCGGTGGTACGAGGAACCGGAATGGCTTTGAAAAACATCCCTAAATTCAAAAGCATTTTATTAAAATAAGTTGGCTTTACTCAACATCAATTGCTTGGTTAACTTGGTGTTGATTGTGGTCTGTAAAACGAGTTCAATCCTATATTTTTAGATAATGCAGCAAATCGTTTCATTTGTATTTAAAAACAGCTATCGATTGCTGTTTTTGCTGCTTTTATTTTTATCACTCGTGCTTACCATTCAGTTTCATTCCTTTCACCGAAGCAAAATAATCAGTTCGGCTAATTTTTTCACAGGAGGCATTTATGAACGAATTAATTCAGTGAGTGAATACCTGCAACTGAAAACGCAAAATGACCAATTGGTCCAAGAAAATGCGCGCTTAAAGATGCTGTTATTCAACATCAAAGACAGTACTTTAGTCCCCAAATTAGACAGCATCAAAGGCGTCAAGAAAGTAAATATTATTGTTTCTAAAGTAATACACAACGCCTACAACACCCACGAAAATTACCTGACTATCAATTCTGGCGCTGCCCAAGGTGTGCAGACCGATATGGGCGTGATTAACAATGCCGGTATCATTGGAATTGTTGACAAGACATCCCAAAACTATGCCACGATTGTCAGTATTTTGAATGTAAAATCACAAATCAATGCCAAGATCAAAAAAACCAATCATTTTGGTTCTCTCGTGTGGAATGGCAAAAGCACCGGATTTGTGCAGTTGATTGACGTACCACGTTTGGCTTCGGTTCGCAAAGGAGACACCATTGTTACAGGTGGACAATCTGTGATTTTCCCAGAAAATATTGGCATTGGCACCATCGATAAAATTTACATTGATAACCAAACCAATTACTATACTCTGAATGTAAAATTGTTTAATGACATGACCAACCTTGGTCCCGTTTACATTATAAAAAGCAAAGACCGAGATGAAATTAGCAACCTAGAAAAACAGAACCATGAGTAGTGCCGTGCTTCTTAACTTTCTTCGTTTTCTGTTGCTTCTTGTAGCACAAATTCTGCTATTCAACAACGTCAACTTATTTGGTTACATCAATCCGTATCCCTACATATTATTTGTGATTCTATTTCCTGTAAACGGCAATAAAACGGCCCTACTCCTAAGCAGTTTCTTAATGGGAATTACCTTGGACATGTTTTGCAATTCAGGAGGTGTACACGCTTTGGCAAGCATACTATTGGCCTATGCCCGACCCTCTATTTTTAAATTTTCGTTTGGCTTGAGTTACGAATACCAAACTGTAAAGCTGAACGATGTACTCACTCCTGAGCGGTTTACATTTTTGTTGATTGCCGTAGTCATTCATCATTTTACTTTGTTTTTTTTAGAAGTGTTTAGACTCAACTTTTTGTGGGAAATTCTATTAAAAACACTGCTCACATCTTTATTTACCTTGCTGATTTGCATTTGCATCATCTACCTTATTAAGCCCAGCAAACGATGAGAAAAATAGTATTGCCTGCCTTTATCATTGTGACTACCGTGATTTTGATTTTGCGGCTATTTTATTTGCAAATCATCAACGATTCCTTTAAGCTAAAATCAGAAAACAATGCCATAAAAATTAAATATGACTATCCCGAACGGGGTTATATTTATGACCGAAATGGAGCACTATTGGTGGCCAATCAGCCGTCTTATGACATCATGGTTATTCCCAAAGACATCAAAAATTTAGATACTCTTGAGTTTTGCCAATTGCTTGCCATAAGCAAAGACCAATTTTTAAAAACAATTGCAAAAGCAAAAGTATACAGCCCACGATTGCCCTCTGTATTCTTACCGCAGTTGAACAAACTTGAATTTGCTGCTTTTCAAGAAAAAATTCGAAAATTCGAAGGCTTTTACATTCAAAAACGTTCATTGAGAGATTACCAAGTTCAGTATGGAGCCAATGTTTTTGGGTTCATTACTCAGGTAAATGAAAATTTGATTAAAAAGAATCCCTACTACAACAGCGGTGATTTAATTGGCCGCCAAGGTGTTGAGGAAAGTTACGAGAATACCTTACGGGGAATCAAAGGGGTTAAGTACATCTTAAAAGACAAATACAACCGAGAAATTGGATCGTACAAAGAAGGCAAATACGATACCATTGCTGTGCAGGGCAAAGACATTCACTTGACTATCGATGCCGAATTGCAAAAATACGGCGAAGAATTAATGATCAATAAACGAGGCGGGATAGTAGCCATTGAGCCCAGAACAGGAGAAATTCTGGCTTTAGTTACGGCTCCCTCCTATGATCCTTCTATTTTAGTGGGCCGTCAGCGGTCAAAAAATTACACCAAATTGTATCGGGATTCTATCGCAAAACCGCTGTATGATCGTGGATTATTGGCCGAATATCCCCCCGGATCTCCCTTTAAAATACTCACGGGTTTGGTGGCTTTGCAAGAAGGGGTGATTAATGAACAAACAACGGTCATTTGCAACCACGGCTTTAGTTATGCCCGAGGACGGTTTATGCGTTGCCACTGTCATGGTGGAGCCTTGCAATTGCACCGCGGTATTTATGAGTCTTGCAACGCCTATTTTGGTACTGCCTACATGAAAACCATCAACAAATACCTTCGACCGGCTGATGGCGTTGACGTCTGGAGTAAGCACCTGCAGAGTTTTGGATTGGGTCAATTTATGGGCTATGATTTACCCACAGGACGAAAAGGAAAAGCGCCTACCTCAAAAACCTACAAACGCATTTACCCGAACGGCGGATGGCGAAGTACCGCAATTGTATCCAATGCAATTGGGCAAGGAGAAGTGTTAATGACTCCTATTCAGTTGGCCAATATGATGGCCGCGGTAGCCAATCATGGGTTTTATTATACGCCTCACATCATTAAAAAGATAAAAGGGCAGCCCATTGACAAAAAATTCCGAACAAAACACAAAACAACCATAGATCGAAAATACTTTCAGCCCGTAATCAATGGCCTTTTTGATGTATATAACATGGGTACAGCCTATGCCTTAAAAGTAGACGGCATAGAAATTTGTGGAAAAACGGGAACCGCTGAAAACTATGCAAAAATCAATGGCAAACGAACCAAGCTACAGGATCACTCTATTTTTGTGGCCTTTGCTCCCCGTAATAACCCCAAAATTGCCATTGCTGTTTTCGTAGAAAATGGCTACTGGGGTGCCCGATGGGCCGGTCCAATTACCAGTTTGATGATTGAAAAGTATTTACGCAAAAAAATAACACGAAAAGATTTAGAAAAACGCATGCTGGAAGGAAGCCTTCAAGGCGAGTATGCGCGCTATACTGGAAAACGAATCGCCGATAGTGTACTGGTAAAAAAAGCCGATACAACGAGCACGGCGCTCGAAATAGAAAATTAAGCATTCATGAAAAACCAAAGTGTAACCAACAACCTCGACTGGATTAGTGTGATCTTGTACCTTGTACTGGTAATCTTGGGGTGGTTAAATATTTATTCGTCATCGCTTGCCCTTTCTGATTCCAACTTTGTTTTTGATTTTAGCCAGCCCTACGGCAAGCAATTGTTGTACCTTTTTTTAACGATACCCCTTGTATTTGTCATTCTGGCGGTGGACGGTAAATTCTATGAAAAATTCTCTACCGTACTTTATGCCATCGGCTTGCTGTCGATTGCTGGTTTGTTTGTTTTTGGAAAAACCGTTAAGGGACAAGCCAACTGGTATTCGTTTGGTGCATTTGGAATTCAACCCTCCGAATTTGTAAAATCAGCCACTGCGCTGGCGCTGGCCAAATTTTTGAGCGATGTGCAAGTAAACCTAAAAGAGGTAAACAGACAAATACAGGCATTGGCACTTATATTTATTCCTCTTTTAATGATTGCCATTCATGATCCAGGAAGTGCTTTAATTTTCATTGTTTTTGTATTTGTATTACACCGAGAGGGATTACCCACTTGGTATTTATGGACCGGACTCATTGCGTTGCTACTCTTTATATTGGCTTTGGTTGTACAACCTTTGGTTCTTATTGGACTCGCTGCAGCCGTAACCGCCATCGTGTATATCAAAAGCCGTGTGATTAACAGAAATGTATTGGGTAGTTTGCTCGTACTGGTCTTTATATCGGGCTTTGTTTTCTCGGTAGATTATGTGTTCGAAAATGTATTTAAACAACACCACCGCGATCGATTCAATATCTTGTTGGGAAAAGAAGTGGATTTAAAAGGAATTGGATACAATACTAACCAATCTGAAATTGCCATTGGCTCAGGTGGCTGGTTTGGAAAAGGGTATTTAGAAGGCACCCAAACCAAAGGAGGTTTTGTTCCCGAACAACACACCGATTACATTTTTTCAACTGTGGGTGAGGAATGGGGATTTCTTGGAAGCATGGTTGTAATCGCATTATTTGTGGGACTAATTTTTAGAATCATTTATTTGTCAGAACACCAAAAATCAAAGTTCAGTCGCGTGTACGGCTATGGTGTGGCAGGCATTTTGTTTATACACTTCTTTATAAACATTGCCATGGTAGCCGGTATATTTCCCACTATTGGGGTGCCATTGCCTTTCTTCTCGTATGGAGGTTCTGGACTATGGGGCTTTACCATTTTGTTGTTTATTTTCCTTAAAATGGACGCCAATAAAGTAAACGAGTGGTAACAAAAAAAAGCCTCCAATTAGGAAGCTTTCATTTGTATATAATCCGTTTATGATTTGGGAGTTGGACTCTTCTTTACTTTTGCTGCTGCCGCTTTTTGTTGCGTTTTGGGCAGTAAATCTCCCAAAACATTGATGGCCTCCTCGATATAAATATCTTTTCCTAACGCCTCGTGCCAACGGACTCTTTTTTCCTTTAACGAAACATCTGTTTGCATGAGCTGTTCTTCATAAGGCAAAGAATGAAACTTTAAATTGGTCTCATAGTCTGAAATGGATTTGTATTTTTTGGCTTTTTGAGTTAAGGCTTCTTGTTCTTTTTTAAACTGATCCAAGTTCAAACTGTAGGTGTTTTCTTTGTTGCGTTGGTCTATCCAAGCTGCATTTTCATTGATTAACTGATAGGTTGAATTGGCCAAAATACGCGATTTGCTTTTTTCAATTGCTGCGTCAAAATTAGCTTGCTTGTTCCAAAATGTATATTCTGCCGGATCAATTTTATCCCAGGGCATCGCATTTTCGATGTCGCGTTCACCCATTTTTAGGTACGTGTATCGATCGGGCATAGCTACGTCACTCGACACGCCTTCCAACTGGGTTGATCCACCATTAATTCGGTAGAATTTTTGGGTGGTAGTTTTCAATGCACCCAAATCCCCAACCGTGTTTCCACGCACAAATTGGTTTAAATCAATTACATTTTGGACCGTTCCTTTTCCATAAGACTGTTTGCTTCCAATAATAATGCCACGGCGGTAATCTTGAATGGCAGCAGCTAAAATTTCAGAAGCCGAGGCTGAAAAGCTGTTGATCATGACCACTAGCGGACCATCCCACTGCACTTGTGAATCGCGATCAAACAACACTTCTTTTTTGCGTCCAGCCGATTTTACCTGTACAATTGGGCCTTGTTCGATAAACAATCCGGCAATGTCCACTACTGTTTTGAGCGAACCTCCCCCATTATCTCGCACATCTACCACGATGCCTTTTACTCCTTCTTTCTTCAGACGTTCTACTTCTATTGCCATGTCTTTGGCCGCATCACGTCCGTCGTTGTTTTCAAAATCAATATAGAATTTGGGCAAATAAATGACGCCGTATTTCACTCCATTTTTTTCGACCACACTCGATTTGGCATAGGTTTCTTCAATTTCTACAATGTCGCGAATAATCGAAATTACGCTGAGTGTTCCATCTACTTTTTTTACGGTTAGACGCACCTCAGTGCCTTTAGGACCTTTTATTTTTTTCACTACATCATCCAAACGCATACCTCCCACATCAACAGCTTCTTCGCTTCCTTGTGCAACTTTTAGAATCACGTCGCCGGCTTCGAGCTCTTTCCCTCTCCAAGCAGGCCCACCTGAAATGAGCTCAGAAATTTCGGTGTAGTCATTTTTCTTTTGCAAACGCGCCCCAATGCCCTCCAGTTTTCCACTCATGCTCACGTCAAAACGCTCCTTTTCATCGGGCGGGAAGTAGTTGGTGTGAGGATCAAATCGAGTGGCTATGGCATTCACATAGACTGAAAACCAATCGGTGTGGTCTAGTTCTTTGATAAAATCAAAATACTCGTTGAGCGATTTAAGTGAATTCTCTCGGGTCTCTTTCTCCAACACCTCAAATGATTTGGGTGTAATGGGTTCATTCTTGGCGGGAGTTTCTTCGGCTATTTTTATTTTGTTATCGAGCTCGTCTTGTTCAGCTGATTTCTTGTCCGCTGGTTTGATTCCCTTTTTTAAATCTTCTTGCATTTCAAGTTTGTCCGTGAGTGAGGATAAAGTAGACAACTTAATTTGCTTGCGCCATCTGTCGTACAATTCGGCAGAAGTTTTGGAGTAGGGTAATTTTTCGTAATCGGTGTTAAAGGTTTCCTCTACCGAGTAATCAAAAGGCTTGGATAAAATTTCGCTATAAAAAGACTTGCTTTCATCAATGCGTTGCATTAGTCTTTCATAAGTAAGCGTAAAAAAACGCAAGTCTTTGTTGCGAATTTGGTCGTCAATTTGGGTTTCATAAGGGGCAAATTCATCGATATCGGCTTGCAAGAAAAAGCGTCTAGAAGGATCTAAGGCTGCAATGTAATCTTTGTAAACGCCTTTAGAAAACTCATCGTCAATGGCTGCAGGATTGTAATGACCGCGCTCAATCACAAAAGTGAGTAACTCAATTAGCATTTTGTCTTTCTCAGGATCAGACTTTGGGGCACGCGGAATAAAGCTCCACAAGGCTACGGCCAACAAAACAACCAGCAGCAGTACTTTATAATTTCTTTTCATAAATAGAAGTATTACTTTCATGTAATTACATTAATTTTCGTTCAATGGCAGCCAAAAATTGAGCCAATCTAAACGTAAAGATGCGGGAGCTAATTTAGAAAGTTCCCTCTACATATTTGGGATTAACCCATGATTTTATTTAAATATTAACGAAACAAAGCAGCTAATCGTATTGTACTAATCGGAGCCGCAAATCAATTCGTTAAAAAGTAGTAATTTAGCGCTCAATCAAACACATTTGCTATGAAAACAAGACTTCTTGTATTTGCTTTTTTACTTAGCCTAATGGGCTGGGCCAAACCAATTCTCGCCCTTGATCCAATTGTCATTCAAACGCGACTTAGCGCTGCTTACCCCATTGAGATGAACAGTTTAGACCCCTATTTGGTCACGGCCAATGTGTCTTCCTCGGTTGGTGGCGCATTTATAAGTTCAGTAAGCTTCACCATTGATGGTGTGGAATATACGGCAAGCAATCCGGTTATTTCGCGCTACGAATATTGGTGGACACCGGCTAGTTTTGGCTCACACACCATAAGTATTTCGGCCACCGATTCCAATGGTAATACAGCCAACCATACCACCACGGTAGAAGTAGCGAATCCACTAGGCGATCGAACTGTACAAACCTTTGAAAACGCCTTGATTGATTGGACCTCACTTGGCTCACAATGGGCGTATGGAACCTTTAATTTGCCACAATCTGTGGGTGTGTATGAGAACATCATCGCTAATTTTTCTGTGAGCTGCCCAAACATATCGGGCGGTTGCGACGACTGGGACCGCTTGTGCTGGGTTCAAATTCAAAATCCAGCTGGAGAGTGGGTGGAGTTGATTCGTTACATTACACCTTATGGCATTGGCTGTAACCACAGCATAGACGTGACAGATTATGAATCGTTGTTGCAAGGCAATGTACCGTTTCGTGTGTTTATTGACACATGGGGAACCGGTGGATGGAATATAA
>JAGNTC010000081.1 GCA_017987725.1 Flavobacterium sp. | reverse complement strand
GAATTGATCCTTGCCGATGAACCCACTGGTAATTTAGATCCTCAAACCAGTGTGGAAGTGTTAGAAGTACTGCGTAAAATCAATGCATTAGGCAAAACCATACTTATGGCCACACACGACTACGCCTTACTCATGAAGTTTCCGTCAAAAACACTCAAGTGCGAAGACCAAAAAATATTTGAAGTAGTTCAAAAAAGCGTTTAAGTCAACCCTTTTTTTGTTTCCAATCTTGCAAAAAATGGACCGCCAGCAATAAGGAAAACGGATAAATCACGAGATGAAACCGATCGCCTTGGCTGCAAGACACCCCCGAAAGCAACACAATATAAAGCAATACGACAGCGGCCATTAGCGCTGTTTTACCCGTTTGTTTGTATCGAACAAGAGTCCAAAGAGCCAAGAGTACTCCAACCGAAGTGAACAAGCGGTTTTGCCATTTGGATACGGCAAATACGATTGCTTTGGTTTGATCAAACGAAGCCACCGCGTTGCGATTGACACAATCCTGGATATACGGACTGCCTGAAATGATGTTGTCCCACAGGTTAGATGCGTAGGCTTTGATCAAATTTACCGTATTGGAAGTGAATTGGTGGGTAAAATCGGCAGCGGCAATTTTTTTTCGCTCCGGTAACGAAAACTGATGCAAATAGGCCGCACGTTCATTGTTAATTTGATGATAAGGCACGCCCACTTGCAAGCATACCGCCTTGGTGCACAGGTAATTATGATAGGTAATTCCATCTATATAACTGAGTGTGGCATTGCCAAATTGGGCTTTCATACCCACTAATTGAACGGCAATTAAGGCCATTGATCCATATATAAACAGCGTACTTCTGGACTTTCGGTGCTGGTAAATAATTTGAATAACGTAAACGAATACCAGGATAGCTAAAAATTTGGAGCCGGGTTTGACCAACATCGAAAACAACAAAATACCTAGTCCAAGAGACAAAAAAAGATAGCGTTGGCTACTTTGGTATCGATCCCAAAAAAACAAAAACAATAAAATCAAAAAGGTATAGGTGTTTTCGGTCAGCAAATGCTGGGTAATAGTCGCTGGACCCACGCACGACAAATAGACTAAAGCCACACAAAAAGCCCAACTTGGTTTGCAATATTGCTTGGCTAACTGAAAAAGAAGTACGGCCGATCCCAACCAAAACACCACGTTCAAGCCTATACTCCAACTAAAAATAGCTACCCCTTTGGCACCAAATAAATAGGGCAATCCCGTGAGAAACGCAAATCCGATTGGGCGGTAACAATGACCCCGAAGATGTACAAACAAATCGGTAGCGGCATCAAAATAACTAAAAGAATCCGGGTAGATAAAGGTTTGCGAAGACAAGTGCAACAGTGCATCCAACAACTGTAAGTAAAGCAATCCAATGACCACAATAAAAATTTGAAATCGGAAAGACTGTACTTTTTGCAAGAGACTGTTCATGCAAACAAATGTATCATTTTAATTGTATTTTGAAAATAGAACTGTAGTTTTGTGACCTAGCCTTACGTAATGAATACAACTGCATTTACTACTCTTTCCATTATTATTCCCGTCTACAATGAGGGACCAACCGTGCACTTCATTCTCGATAAAGTCACTGCAGTAGTCCTTCCAAATGGGATTCAAAAAGAAATAATTCTAGTAAACGATTGTTCCACCGACGATACCGAAGCAGCCATTATCCGTTACCAAACTGCCAATCCTACAGCCAATTTACAGTATGTGGCACACCAAAAAAATCAAGGAAAAGGCGCTGCCATTCACACCGGAATTGGTTTGGCAACAGGCCAATACACTCTGATACAAGATGCGGATTTAGAATATGATCCTGCCGAATACCACTTGCTTTTGCAGCCTGTTTTGAGTGGATTTGCTGATGTGGTTTATGGTTCACGATTCATGGGTGGAAATGCACACCGGGTGTTGTTCTTTTGGCACACCATTGGGAATAAATTTTTGACCACCTTGTCAAATGTGTGCACCAATTTAAACCTAACCGACATGGAAACCTGCTATAAACTCTTTGATTCTTCCATGTTGAAATCACTACACTTAAAGGAAAAACGGTTTGGATTTGAACCTGAGGTTACCGCAAAAATCGCAAAAATTAAAGGTGTCAGGATATACGAAGTGGGCATATCCTATTACGGTCGAACCTATGAAGAAGGAAAAAAAATAAACTGGAAAGATGGATTTCGGGCCATTTATTGTATCCTTCGTTACGGTCTCTAATCGGCTGACAGATAATTGGCTATGATTTGGGCGTTGGTTTCGTCATGTAAAATGCGATCAAAAACCAGCTCCCGTTCATCTTGAATTTCATCAGTAAACTCCAAATAACGAAGCGCTTCAATGGCTGTTCTGAATTCTTCTTGTGTATTGGCTACAGTGCACAAAGCCAAGAGTTGTGGATCATCAACCATGTTGGAATTGACTATACAGTGTCTGCTTTTATGCAAGGCATTGATTGTCTTGAGTTTGGTTCCCGATTGCTGGAATGACAACATTACATTCATTTGAGCTGTTGACAGTAAAGTGGCCAATTGGTTTTGCGTTTTTAAAGGAGCAAAGGTTATGTTGGGCTGCCCTTTGATTAATTTACGAACAAATTGCTCACCCCTACCCGCGGCAATAACCAAATTATAGCTCGGAATGGTTTTAAACAATTCGACCAAAAACACCACAGCTTTTCTATTGTCAGACATACGCAAATCGCCATGATACAATGCAAAATCTCCAAACTCTGCACGTCTAGGCATTCGCTGATTTCCATGAAAAACAGGCAGGTATTCGGCATTTCCATAGCGCGATTGCACATAGTCTTGTTCAAAGTAAGACAAGGTATATACTTTGTGAAAGGTGGCTAAAATGGCTTGATACTTGTTGTATTTTCTGGCTTCCCATTGAAACAATAGACGCGAAAAAAAACGAGTCTCGCTTTGCGCCAAGCCTTTGTAATAGTTTGATTCAATGTTGTGGAGACGGAGGATTTTTTTGCGGTTGGGAAACGCGTGTTTATGCAAAACCAAAGTTGACTGCAATCCCTCACAAAAGATGGGCCCCTCAACTGCTTGAAGATTCTCATACAAACGACGATTGTACCGACTCGCTACAGAGAAGGGTAAAGTTGAAAACAACTTAAAGAACTTAAATCGACGCGGGTACACATGCACCACCTCGGCCAACCGAAGTAACTCTGAAATATCGGTATTCTCGCGATCGATAAAACAATGAAAATGGACGTTTACACCACAGGCGTGCAATGCTTTGAGCTTGTAATACACATCAATTACGCCTCCATAAACCGGTGGATAAGGATTTTGAAAACTAATGATGTGAACAATTTGTTTGGCTTTCATTGCTTGCAAAAATAATACAATTGCGTAAAGAGAAACGACTAAACGAGTATATTTGACGTTTAAACATTTTCATGGCTTTTTTCTCCGTAATTATTCCGGTATACAACAAAGAACGGTTTTTGGTTCATACGGTCAATAGTGTGTTGAATCAAAGCTTTACCGACTTTGAATTGTTGTTGATTGACGACGGATCAACCGATAACAGTCCATCCCTACTCGATCGACTAACAGACCCTCGCATACGCAAGTTTACTCAAACCAACCAAGGTGTTTCAGCCGCAAGAAACTTAGGCATTAAAGAAGCCAAATCGCCCTATATTGCCTTTTTGGATGCCGATGATTTGTGGGAATCCGATCACTTGGAAACCCTGTACCACTACTGCACACAATTTCCTGATGAATCGCTTTTTAATACCGCCAAAACCATCGATACGGGCCATCAACTCATTCCAGCACACTATGCCATTGCCAAAACGGCCGATTACGAAGTGGTCAATTTTTTTGAGGCCAGTCGCATTGAGCCGGCCATTTGGACCTCCAGTGTGGTGATCAAAAAAACGGCTTTGGATCAGGTAGGTGTTTTTGATACTGGAATCAAAAGTGGACAGGACTTGGATTTGTGGATCCGATTGGGCCTGCAATTTCCGGTAGTGTTTATTTGGCATCGCACGGCACGCTATACCTATGATGCCCAGAGCTTATCCAAACAAACAAATTTGACACCCAAAAAAATGAATTTTGAATCCTATGCCGACTGGGAATTCAAAAATCCGGCTTTAAAAAACTACTTGGATTGGAACCGCTATTCGTTGGGCATTAAATCAAAATTGCGGGGCGATTGGGCCTATTACAGCCAAATGAAGCAGCAAATCAATTGGAAAAATTTATCTTTCAAAAAAAAGCTGTTGTTTCGATTGCCGGTCGGGTTGCTGCGCATGGGATTGTATTTGCAACCCTTATTGATTCGATTAGGATTGCGTAATACCTTGTTTAAATAACTCAAAATCGGCGTAGGTACGGATGTAATCGGCTTCGTCAAATTCGCCCGAGGCCAACACCAAACAAACCGATCCCGACGAAAAATTGCGCAATTCACGCCAAATCCCCGTAGGAATCAATAAGCCCGAATTGGGCATCGACAAACGCTCTACTTTTTCATGACTCCCGTCGTTTAACACCACCTCAAAACTACCGCTCAAGGCAATAAGCACTTCCGATTGATGGATGTGGGCATGTCCTCCGCGCTCGGCGCCACTGGGCACATCATACAAATAATACACCCGTTTCAGCGCAAAAGGAACCGTGCTTCCTTCGACCACCGATAAGTTGCCTCGGGTGTCGTGGATTTTGGGAATGTCGAGCAGTAAAACGTGATCAATCGTATTTGTCATAGAAAGCATGTAGCAAGTTGTTCCAGCGTGCACTTATCGCAGCCAAAGATAAATGTTCTACACTTTTTTGTGCATTGTTTTTGCAATTTTCATACAAGGCTGTATTTGTATGCAATTCGCGCATCGCATCGGCCAACGCTTGCACGTTGTAATTGGGCACTAAAATTCCGTTTTGGCCCGATTGAATCAACTCAGATGGACCCGATGGACAATCGACTGAAACTACCGGAACGCCCAAAGCCAAGGACTCAACAACTGCCATCGGAAAGCCTTCGTAATGACTGCTAAGCACCGTGAATTTGGCCTGCTTTATTACCGCAAATGGGTTGGCTTGAAAAGGCAAAATCTCAAATGAATTCGTGAGTTGCAGTTGTTGGATTTGCGACTGGATAAATTCTAAATCGGGGCCCTCGCCCATGATTTTAAGCCCTACGCCTACTTGAGAAAGACCCGACAAAGCATAGCCCTCTAGCAGCAAACTAAAATTTTTAACGCTATTGTCTAAACGGCCAGCAAATAAAATATAGGATGCTTTTTCTTTGTCTTGAACGGAGTTAAATTCAGGAAAGCTGGGAATGCTGTTATAGATGGTGTGCACGCAATCAAATCCATACTTAGTTTTCATGCGTTCGGCAATGGCTTGGGAAACGGTTACAAATGGCGTTGATTTTGGGTAGATCAATTGGGCCAACCACTTCGATTTGGGCAAATAATTCTCCAATTTAAAACTGTGCACCATCCAAATCACATGCCTCTGGCTGTACACCCATTTGTACAACACTTCTTTGCTAAAAACGGGTCGCGTACGATTGTCGATAACGACTGAAATGTGTTGGGCTTGTAAATAGCGTTTTAGCCGAATGGCCTTACTCCATTTGCGCAACCAACCTTGTTTATTTACTTCGAGCCCTAGATTGTAGAGTTGGCCTGAATAGGCATAATCAATGGCGTTGTTGATGGTAATCAAGTGAACTTCGTAACCCAAATTGGTGAGTATAAAACTCAAATTGGCCGCCACGCGCTCGGCACCACCTTGTGCTAAACTGGTCGTAACGATTGCTATTTTCTGGGGAGCAGAGGCCATTGTTGGGGATTTGTAAATATATTTGTCAAATATAACAATATATGAACATCTTACTCATTGGCGAATACAGCAGGCTGCACAATTCCTTGAAGGAAGGCCTTCAGGCATTGGGACACACCGTTGTTCACCTGGGTTTTCAAGATGGATTCAAACAGTATCCGGTGGACCTACCGCTTGAAAAAAAATGGGATTCCGGCTGGCGCAAAAAATGCAAAGTTGCGTTGTTTACATTAAGTGGATTCGACATCAGCACCTACCTTACCTATCGCCAATTTAAGCAAATCAAACACCAATGCAAACACTTTGACGTGGTGCAACTCATCAACGAAAACAGCTTTTATTGTCAACCCAAGACCGAAATAAAAATCCTCTCCTATCTTTTTGCACACAACAAGAACGTATTTCTGCTGAGTTGTGGCGACGATTATGTAAATGTGAAATATTGTTTTGATCATCCGGAGTACAAATCGGCGGCTCAACCATATTTGGCGGGGAAAATCAGTAACAAATCTTTTAACGGCGTTTTGAAATTCAGACAAAAAAACTTCAAAAAATTACACAACTTTTTGTACCTACGCATCCAAGGTGTATTGGCCACAGACCTAGATTACCATCTACCCTTGCTTGGACATCCGCAGTATTTAGGGCTGCATCCCAATCCGGTGAATGTGGACAACATAGAGTACCAGCCGCTAAAAATTGAAGATAAAATTTGTATTTTCCTGGGCATCAATACCTTGAGTTATTACAAAAAAGGCCTGGATGCCTTTGAAGAAGCCTTGAACATCATCCAACAAAAATACCCCAATCAGGTTGACATTAGCCTCACGAAAAATCTTCCCTACTCCGAATACATTACCCAATATGATCGGGCACACATCCTGTTGGATCAAGCCTATGCACACGATCAAGGCTACAATGCACTGGAAGCCATGGCCAAAGGAAAAGTGGTCTTTACCGGTGCTGAACCCGAATTTATCCAACACTACAATCTCACCGAAGCGGTGAATTGCAATGCAACTGCCGATGTTAATCTACTCGTTGAAGCCCTTTCTGGTTTGATTGAAAACCCGAGCGAACTCCTTGCCATTGGGGCACGTGCACGAAAATTTATTGAAAAGGAACACCATTACAAGCAGATTGCCGCGCAATATGTGGCCACCTGGACGGCGCATGCGCACTAACTTATTCGTAGGGAACCAGGCTCGGTTTGCCAATTTCGTAGTTCTGTAAACCAAAATCGGTGCTCATGAAGGTATTTGTTTTAAAGACTTCGTTTGAGTCAAAAGGTGTATCTGGATAATACGAAAATGAAAACTGAAAGGAGCCAAAAGCCAAATAATCATTCGTTACAATAAGCCCTACTCCAATATGAGAATAGAGTTTATTGCGAATAAATCCCTCTTTTTCATTACCTAAAATACCTAAGGTGTAGCCTAAATAGGGATTCATTCGGAAACCATATACATTCCAAGGCGAATACCCTTGGGTTTGCATGGCCAAGCGGATTTTTTTGGTTCCAATTAAATTGTATGAATTGAATCCGGGAATCCCATTTTCTCCGTTTAAATTCAATCGATCATAGGGTGTGTTTAAACGGTCATTGCCCACCACCAATTGGGGTTTGATAAACTGCCTAAACGTCCAACGTCCATTTCCCAGGATGGGAGTAAAATAGATTGTACTTAGTTTAAACGTGGATCGCTCTTGAATTCCTTGAAAAAAGAAAGAACCATACGCTAGATCTGCTCCAAAATAGCCTAATCTATAGTACTTACCGTAGGCGATTCGGGTGCCAATGTAGTTTTTCCAACTGTCATTTTTTTGTTCGTATCCACCCGTAATGTTGAATACAAAACCAGAGGCTATATCTTCTAATACATTAAAATTCAATACATTAATATCCTGACTGTATTTTCGGGTTGAAATTCCCATACTCATTAAATACAAGTGATCACTTGAATAAAAACGCAAAGGATCAATCTCGGCTGGCAAGACCTTCGAAAAAGAGGCTTGTTTGATGCGAAAACTGCTGATAAAATTGGTAGATCTGTGTTCGGCTGCGTCTCCATTCAATAGGCGAAACGAACGGCCTAACCAATAATCCGTTGTAGAAAAACTGTAAAATTCAAACTCATTAATTGGGTTTGGCGTATACACATATTGCTTCTTTAATTGCTTATCCACATAGACACCACCTGCCCATCGGGTATAAGGCGAAAAGAAAACGCGTTCTACGTTAATGAATTTTTTGTAGGTACCATCCACATCAATATCGTAGTTTAATTCTGTTCGGATGAAAGTATGAAACAAGTTGGGAAACGTATAGTTCGCGCTAAAGGCGGATTTATTGTAGAAAATACTTTTTTTGTAGGTGGCTCCCAGTTCGTGACCGGTTCCCATAAAATTGCGTTCGGCCAACCGAAATTGGGACGTATTGGCATTAGTGGAAAAATCGGGCACCAAACTCCAAGTATCCAAAACTTTGATATACACATCTACGGAATCTGCTGTGGATTCAACTAATGTAGGTGTAATTTGCACGCGGCGGACAAAGCGCTGGCTTCGAATCATACGGGCCGTTTCCAACAACAACAAAGTATCTAAAGGTTTGTTTTTCTTGATGAGTAAGAGGTTTCGAATGGTGAAATTCTGTGTTTTATTATGCAAGGCATTTCCCAATTTGTATCCAAATTTATCTCCCTTGTTTACCGTATCCAATTCATTGTATCCAAATGGATCAAAGGTGGTGATGTGGATCGTTCGAACTATTTTATTGGCACAGTATCCGTATTTATTAGTAGTAGTCAACGGAACACTCTTACTTTTAGGAGTGGTTAGCGGATCAAAAATGGCCTTTTTAATCAGTCGAGCCAACTTGCTTTTCTCCGAATAATTGGAAATGTTTTTATACAATTTGGTGTCTTCTATTTTCTTGGGTGTGGGTATAGAATCTTGTTGAGCATAGCTGCTCCAACAGCAACTAAGCAATAAAAAAACTGAACAAATGTACCGAAGTTTTAGCATGGCATCAATCGACTACCCAAATTATTTATTC
>JAGNTC010000080.1 GCA_017987725.1 Flavobacterium sp. | reverse complement strand
ATAATCCCCTGCTCGAAACAAGCGTGCATAGGCCACCAACTCGTTGTGGAGATAACCCAAAACGTGAAAAGCTTTTTGGTCTTTGTTGTCGATGTCTTGGTAAACGCAGTTTTGCTCCACCACAAAGACTTCGCTTCGCAATTCTAGGACAGAATATAGTTCTTGCAGAGAAAGTGCCTCAAATCGCTTTATTTTCCATTGTATCATTTTGCCTGTTTTGTTTTGGGTTATTTCAAAAATTCAACTGATTTGATGATGGATTCCAATTCAAACATCAAATCGCGTTGGGGTGTTGAAGGCGCATAGCAAAATCCTTCAAGGATCAACATGCGGTTGTTGGGGTAATCAACCAAACAATAATTGATAAATGGGCCATCCATGTGATCATTCCGCAATTCCCAGGTTCCCTTTGTGACAAAGGTTTCTTTCTTCCTAATTTTGGTTTTAAACAAATAGGGGGTATAGGATTTATCGGTAATCATTTGGGTGTTGGGGTAGGAGCCGTGTACAAACAATCGGCCAATGGAATCCCTGATTTTAGAAATGCTTTTAATCAAATTATTGGTTTTTACCCGATGAAAAGGCACTTGATAAACCAACAAACTCGAGTTTCCGCTGGTAATTTCTTTTTTGTACCACAAAAACTTCTTGCTTTTCATGACCAAATTATAACCGGTAGGCAGGTGCATGTCTACGCCAAATTTTCGTTTTAAAATCGCCGTGGAAATTCTGGATGTGTCCAGTATCCGTTGATTTGCACTGATTTCTGTTTGTTGCATTTTTTGAATTATCTCGGCCGAATGTTGCCGCAATAGATCAATTATTGCATAGGATGTTTTGCCCGTTATGTGAAACACATTTTGCGGCATAGCATACTCGTTTTCAATCTGTTCAAAGGAAGTGGTTTTGGCTTTTTTGACCACCAAAATATTGCGCGTGGTCGTTACATAGCCTTCTAAGAGTTTAACCGGAAATTGGTTGATGTCAAACAAAGGCTCTTCTTTTGGTAAGCCAAGCACAGGAGCAGCATATATGTTTCGGATGCTGTCGCCCACTTGTCCATTCCACAGTTGATCATCGATAATAACCGAAATGGTATTTATTTTACCTGAGGCATCAATCGGGTTGGGGTCTTGGCGTTTGCAAGAGACGAATCCAACCCAAAATAGTACGGCACTAACTGCTATTATTTTCATGAGCTGGATGGAAAAAAGCGTTAACCGCTAATTTTTAATTTCATTCCGGGTTTCAAGTCTGCGCTTTCTATGCCGTTCCATTTTTTGATGTCGGAGATGGACACACCAGGGTGTTTTTTGGCAATGCTAAACAACGAATCACCCTTGCGCACGTAGTACAAGGTTTCTTTCTTGATGCGTTTTTCTTTTTGCGGCGCAGATTCAGCAAGGGTTTGTGAAGCAGTTTGGGGTTTGGAAACAATCAACTGATCGCCCAATTGCAGGTTGTTGTTGGTGCGGTTGTTCCATGTTTTTAAGTCGTCCAAACTGATGTTGAATTTTTTGGCAATCGCGCTCAAATAATCTCCTTTGGCCACCGTATAGGTGAGGGGAGCAGCAGGTTGTTCGGCAGGAGCAGAATGGCTAACCAAAACCGGTTCGCTGAGATGAAGTTTTGCTTCCAACTGGATTGCATCGTCGGGAAGGTTATTCCATTTTTTTAAATCTGCGACGGAAAGGTTGTGTTTCTTGGCAATGGAACTCAAATTATCGCCCGCTTGCACCACATAAGTAGCCTGTTCTGAGCTAATAGTTTCGGGTTTAGTAGCCGTGTTTTTGTCGACAACAGCAACCGATGAATTGGTTTTTATTGGCTTGCGAACTACGGTAACCACTTGCTCTTTTTTGATTACTTTGAGTATAGTTCCCACCCCAATATTGTTGTTTTGCAGGCGATTCCATTTTTTTAAATCGGCTACGCTCACTTCGTATTTGGCCGAAATTGCGCCCAAATTATCCCCGCTTTTAACCTTGTATTTTTTGGTGACTTCTTTTTGAGAAACTACCTTTTCTTCTTTAAACTCTAGTGTAGGCGAAGCGGTTGAAGTCTGTTGTGCTACAGCTTTTACAGTGGTGCTGTCGGTGCTTTTTTTGGAGGGCAATACCGAATGAAACGCAACCCGTTCTTGGGTCATGATTTTTAATCGTTTTCCTAAGGGTGCTTTGTTACTGCGCAAATGATTCCAGCGCTTGATGTCGGAAACCGTCACCTGAAATTGGTCGGCGATTTCGCTCAAATTGTCGCCCCGTTTCACTTTGTAATATTTTGTTCTTGTGGCAAAATCAACACCAATGCCTAAAGAATCCTTGGTTGCTATGGCTTGGTCTTGTTTCAATCCAAAGCGGGATTTCTGCTCTAATTCGTACTGAACATAAGCATATATTTTGTCTTCGTTTGAGGTAAACAAGGCTACTTTGTCTGAGGGCAAACGCAGGAAATGTAGTTTGTCAAAATAAGCCGGAATTTCGTCTAATTTAAACTGTGGATTCAACAGTTTTAACTGGGCTACGGGCACGTCTAATAAGGCAGACAGTTGTTTAAAAGACAGTTGTTTTTTTATGCAAACCGTATCGGTTTCAAAGTGTTTAACCAAGGCGCGTTCTGGGCGAATTCCGTGTTCTTTATGGTATTCGTAGAGGTACATGGTGGCCAAGAAAGCGGGTACATAGCCCTGTGTTTCTTTGGGTAAAAATTTGCGGATGTTCCAAAAGGTTTGTTGTCCTCCCGATCGGCGGATGGCTTTGGCTACATTGCCTGGTCCCGAATTGTAGGAGGCCAATACCAAATCCCAATCGCCAAAAATGCGGTACATATTGGTCATGTATTGGGCAGCAGCCTCACTTGCTTTTAAGGGATCGCTACGTTCATCAACATAAGAATCGATGTGAAGGTTGTATTGCTTCCCGGTTTGGTACATGAATTGCCACAAACCCGTAGCACCTACTCGCGAAACGGCCTTTGGATTCAAAGCCGATTCAACTACCGCTAAATACTTAATTTCCAGAGGCACATTTTGTTTGGCAAACGCCGCTTCAAAGGTGGGAAAATAATACTCTGACAACGCCATCAAGCGTTCGTAAGCTTTTTTTCTATTTTTTAAAAAGGACTTAATTATGTTTTCTAAGCCTTGGTTGTACTCAATATTAAAGGGCGACTTGGAATCCATTTCCTTGAGCCTTTTCTTCAATAATTCAGTAGGCAGTTCGTACTCTATTTGCTGATCTAAGTTGATGGTTTTTATCTCTTTTTCCAAATCGGCGTACAAGTCAATGCTGGTGAGTTCTTTTAACCACAAACTATCTACACAGGCAGCCAAGTTGTCGTTGACAAATGTTTTCTTGATGGAATCCAAATAGGATAATTTACTCTCTTTAGCCACAGCCGTTGTAGGTTGTGCCCAAGAAACAGCAAATGTTCCAAGAAAAAACAAGGTGAAAATAACGCGTGTAACTGACTTTTTTTGTGTGATCAATGGACTAAAATATGAGATGAAGTGTGACAAATTTACTATCTAAAAACAATTTTTTTGGCAATTTATTGTTAAACCGCAAGGTTTAGTCCAAAATGGCTGCAATTCCGGGCAATACCCTTCCTTCCAACATTTCCAACATGGCGCCTCCTCCGGTGGACACATAGCTCATTTTGGATTCCAAACCAAACTGTTTCACCGCCGACACCGAGTCTCCTCCGCCAACTAATGAAAATGCGCCATGTGCGGTGGATTCTGCGATGTAATTTCCTAATTCGATGGTGCCATTGGCAAAGGATTCCATCTCGAATACGCCCAAAGGTCCATTCCATAAAATGGTTTTGGAGGCTAAAATTACTTCTTTGAAATTGGCTAGCGATTTTGGTCCGGCGTCCAAGCCTTGCCAGCCAGCCGGAATTTGCATTACGTCAACCACTTGGGTTTGGGCGTCATTGGCAAACGCATTGGCTGCCACCACATCAACGGGAAGGTGAATTTGTACATTTTTTTCTTTGGCCCAACCCAAAATAGCCAAGGCCAATTCCATTTTATCGTCTTCACAAATCGAATCGCCAACAGAACCACCAAGAGCTTTGATAAACGTAAAGGTCATTCCGCCGCCAATGATCATGTGATCAACTTTGTCTAATATGTTTTCAATAACCGTGATTTTAGAAGACACTTTTGATCCGCCCAACACCGCTGTAACCGGTTTTACGGCAGCGTTTAATACCCGGTTTAAACTGTCAATTTCTTTGGCCAATAACGCGCCAAAACATTTGTGTTCTGGAAAAAATTGGGCCATAATTGTAGTCGAAGCGTGGGCGCGGTGCGCGGTGCCAAATGCGTCGTTTACATAGATGTCGCCCAAAGCAGCTAAGGCTTTAGCAAACGCTACATCACCCGCTTCTTCCTCGGCATGAAAACGCAAATTTTCAAGCAGCAATACTTCGCCTGGCTTTAGTGCGGCTGAAGCTTGCTCGGCTTCGGCACCGATGCAATTACTTGCAAATTTTACCGGCACACCCAATATTGATGCGGTTGTGTCCACAATGTGCTGCAAGGAATACTTGGCTTCAACCCCTTTAGGTCGACCCAAATGAGACATCAAAATGACACTTCCGCCGTCTTGTAAAATTTTATCAATTGTCGGTTTGGCTGCTTCAATTCGTGTAGCATCGGTAACTGCAAAATGCTCGTCCAATGGTACGTTAAAATCTACACGAACAAGGGCTTTTTGGTGGCTAAAATTGAAATCTTGGAGGGTTTTCATGAGTTGAGCTTTTAAATTTTTTGATGGGGCAAATATACAGTTTTAATTTTTTTGGGTTTTCCGGGCTTTGGTGTGTTTGTTTTTGCTGGGTAGCAACTGGATTCCGTTATATTTGTAACATGTTAATTTCATCTCTTTTAGGACACGATCACCTCTTGAGTCATTTGACTACAACCGCAGATGCCGGTCGAATTCCGCATGCACAATTGTTTGTGGGACCAGAAGGTTCGGGCACTTTGGCGGTAGCGATTGCCTATGCGCAGTACATTTTGTGTCAAAATCAGGGCGGCGAAAACAATACGGGAAATGCAGCTTGTAATGTAAAATTTGACTCGCTTTCACATCCCGATTTGCATTTTATATTTCCAACCGTAACCACCGAAGAGGTAAAATCTAAGCCCAAAAGCATCGATTTTATTAACGAGTGGAGACAATTTGTGAGTCAAAATTCCTACGGCAGTCTATTTGACTGGTACCAAACCCTGGGCGTGCAAAACAAACAAGGTGAAATCCGGGTAACCGATGCGCAAGAAATTGTAAAAGCCTTGTCTTTAAAAGCCTATGAAGGCGGGTACAAGATTGCCATTATTTGGATGGCGGATAAAATGAATAGTGAAGCGGCCAATAAGTTGCTTAAACTAATCGAAGAGCCTGCTGACAAAACGGTTTTTATCCTCATTTCAGAACAAGAAGAGTCCATTATACAAACCATTCGTTCGCGTTGTCAGCTGCTCCATTTTAACGCCTTGCCTGAATCGGTAATTGAATCGGCCTTGGTTTCCCGTGAACACATCGAAGCGAGAACGGCCAAAAAATTGGCACATCAAGCCCAAGGAAACTATAACAAAGCGCTAAAATTACTACAAGAAAACAACGAGGAAGACCTGTTTGAAAAGTGGTTTGTAGACTGGGTTCGTGCTGCCTTTCGCGCCAAAGGAAATGCGGGAGCCATCCAGGATTTAATCTCCTGGAGTGAACAAATTGCAGGCTTGGGTCGAGAAGCACAAAAAAAATTCTTGCACTACTGTATCGAGATGTTCAGGCAAGCCCTTTTGCTGAATTACCAAACGACTGCGTTGGTGTATATGGAGCCTAAAATTGAGAACTTTAAACTAGAGAACTTTGCTCCCTTTGTCAATCACAGCAACATTGATGCTATTTTTAACGAGCTTTCTCAGGCGAGTTACCACATTGAACGCAACGGCAATGCCAAGCTCATTTTAACGGATTTGTCCATTAAACTCACCCGATTAATTCACAGTAAAGGATAGTTAGCTTGTCTTTTTTGCAGACAAACTAGCCTTATAAAGCTTTAAGTCGTCCCAACTAAACTGCTCGTCGTGTCGTTCTTTTATGGATTGTAGAGTGTCTTTTTCATGTCCATTAAAGGCTTTGGCCAATTGCAGAATGCGGTCTTCCGGCAACACCGATTCAATGGAAATTAACTGATCTTCAATGAGTTTTGTTAAATGCACCACAATAGTTTGGGGCGTTAACAAACGGATTTTAGCCATGTCCTCTATCGAATAGTTTTGTTCCCAAAGGGCATAGGTTTCTTGTATGCTGGATTTTTTTTCCGGTTTTATTGCGGCCGCTTTTTTAGCTGTATACCTTTTTTTGACTGGCTGATCTGGCAACAAATGACCCGATTGATCTTGCGCTTCTTGCTGGCGATTGGCCACTTTTTGTGCTTTGTAGCTGCTTAAAAAAGAATCTTGTACACTGTGTTTGTCTAATTTTTTTCCGTCAGCTACCGTAGTAACGACCAATTTGGCTTTGTGTAATTGCAAAACCGCGTTGGTTTGGAGTTCCTCTATAGCTTGTAATTCCTCAAAAAGGGCTTTGCTTTTTTTGCGTTGTTGTGTGGCAATCAATTCGTCAATTAAGGCGGTTTCAACCTCATCGAGTATTGGGAAAAAATACCCGTAGGCGGCTTCCACTCTTTCTTTGATTAAAGGCCAATCGGGTGCGGCATTTTGCAATAAACGATCCAATTGTAGGCCAAATTTATCCGCTGATTCTTGAATGGAAACCATTTTACCGCGTTGGGTTTTGGTCCAATTTTGCAATGATTTGGATTTATTTTGTGCGCTTTCTTGTTCAAATTGCTGCCAGGCACGCAGGAGTTCGCCCCAAGAAAAGCTGGCTTTTAGGTACTGCCAAACATAGACTATCGTTTCGTGAGCCAAATTGTGTGCCAATTGTGCTGTATTGGCTTTGTGCTTGGCATAATCCATCACGTCTTGGTCGTTTACAATGCCGTTCATTTGCAAGGGAGCCAGCAGCACCAATCCGTCCAAAGACCGCAAACGAGACAGCGCCACATAGGCTTGACCGGGCATGAACACCTGCGAAACATCAATAGCGGCTTTATCAAAGGTGAGGCCTTGGCTTTTGTGTATGGTAATTGCCCAGGCTAATTTTATGGGATAGTGCACAAAGGTGCCAATTACTTCTTCTTTCACCTCTTTTGTAAACGAATCAACGGTATAGCGCAGGTTTTGCCATTCGTATTTTTCTATGGCTATGGAACGATTTTCATCGGGGAAAAACACGATTACTTCTTGGGATGACAGGGATTGAATTTGACCCATTTTGCCATTGTAGTAGTTTTTATCTTGGCTTAAATCATTTTTAATAAACATAATTTGTGCACCTACTTTGAGTTGCAATTGGGCCTCAAGCGGATAAGATTTTTCAGGAAATTCACCGGTAATTTCCGGCATGAACGTATAGGTTTTTCCGGACAGGACTTCCAAGGCTTCCCCGTTGATATGATCGGCTTTGTGGTTGTGTGTGGTGAGCGTAACGTAGCCTTTATTTTTTTGTGTAGAAAATTGAGGATCAACGTATTGGTTTAATTTTATTATGTCGTCTGCTTCAATTTTATTGTTGCGGAGATGGTGTAATATGGCTATAAATTGCTCGTCTTGTTGGCGGTAAATCTTTGCCAATTCGATGTACAAAGGCGGGTTTTTTTGAATCACGTGAGCGTGAAAAAAGAACTTCCCTTGGTAAAACTGTTTCAGGTGTGCCCATTCTTTATCTTGGATCACGGGAGGCAACTGCAATAAATCGCCAATAAACAAAACTTGAACCCCGCCAAAGGGTTGCTGATTTTTGCGGATGCTTTGTAAAGTAACATCTATGGCGTCCAGTAAATCGGCTCTGAGCATGCTTACTTCGTCAATAACCAACAGCTCCATGTTGCGAATTACAGCCTTCTTTTGGCCGCTCATTCTAAACTGTTTTCCCAAGCTGTTTTTGGTTTCAAACCGGAAATCTTGTGAAAAACTAGCGTAGCTTGGGTCAGGAATAAAGGCGTGAAAAGGCAATTGAAACAAGGAATGAATGGTCACGCCTTTTGCGTTGAGTGCAGCAATACCCGTAGGCGCTACTACTACGGTATTTTTGTGTGTTGAGGTGCGGATTTGATGCAGTAGCGTTGTTTTTCCTGTTCCGGCTTTTCCGGTAAGAAACACAGAGCGTTGCGTTTGGTTGATGAATTGTAGCGTGTAATCGGCTTCGGTTGATAGAGTTTCCATGGCGTATATTGTTTGGTTTGTGAAAATGGGCTTCTATAAAAAAGCCTTCCACAAATATACTGTAGAAGGCCTTTATACGGATAATGGATCAACTTATTTCTTTGCGGGTACCGCGGGTTTGTCGTCAGCTGATTTTGATTCGTTTTTGTATTTATCGTTCAGTTTTTTTACAATTTCATTGGTGATGTCATATTTATCTTGGGCATATAAAATTGAAACTGCTTCACCAGTGCCATAAATGTAGTCATAGCCTTTTTCTTTGCCGTAATCTTTGATGAACTGCTTTACATTACTCACTAACGAATCCATTTCAACACCGCTTTCTTGTTGCAATTGCTCCAAAATGGCTTGTTGGGCATAACTCAACTGTTGCTCTCTTTTTTGCAATTCAGCTCCTTTTTGTTGGGCCCAGGCTTGACCATTGGCTTGTGCATTTTTTTGAAAACTCGCAGCTTCCGATTTAAACCGGTTTACTTCGGCTTCCAATTCGCGGCCCATTTCTTCTGATTTGGCTTTATATTTTGCTTCAATGTCTTTGGCTTCGGTATACTCTTTTAATAATTTAGAGGTATCCACATAGGCGGTTTTTACTTCTTTACTGCTTGGTGTTTGAT
>JAGNTC010000215.1 GCA_017987725.1 Flavobacterium sp. | reverse complement strand
GTGGAAGGGGCTAACCTAATCCGTAACGAATACGGCAGCAAACTATTTGCGGACTTCTTTTTCTTCATCACAGGATTCCACGGATTCCACGTATTTTCAGGAGTAATCATCAACATCATTATTTTCTTCAATGTGTTGTTGGGTACTTACGAAAAAAGAAAAACATACGAAATGGTTGAAAAAGTGGGACTCTACTGGCACTTCGTAGATTTAGTTTGGGTTTTTGTATTTACATTCTTCTATTTAGTTTAATTTTTTTGATCTGATTATTATGTCACACGAACACGTATCGAATACCAACAGAATTTGGCTTGTATTTGGAATACTATCTGTAGTTACCATTGTTGAGGTTTTTCTCGGGATCATAAAGCCTGAATCGCTGCACATGACTAATTTTTTGGGCATGAATTTACTAAACTGGATTTTCATCCTTTTAACCATTTTTAAAGCCTATTATATTGTATGGGCATTTATGCACATGGAAGGGGAAAAAAGCGGCCTTCGTTGGTCCGTAGTAGCTCCGGTAATTTTCTTGGTATTGTATTTATTATTTATTTTATTGATAGAAGCGAACTACGTTTTTGAAGTATTTAAAAACGCGACTATTAAATGGAATTTTTAATTCAATAATATTGTCAACAAGAGGTACGTCTATTGGCGTACCTTTTTTTATTTTTGCACACAGATATACCCAATCCAATGAAGAAAAATGCTGTACTATTAATTCTATTTATTCTACCCATTGTGGCGTATCTGTTTTTTGCTACTGGAGTGAATAAATTTATGTTTTTACCTACAGTAACACCAACGATTCCGGATGTTGTTCAATGGAAATCGCTAGACGGAAAACCGGTTTCCTTGGATAAAAAAATTACAATTTTGGGTTTTGCTGGACAGGATGTATTGAAACGAAAAGGCAATTATTTTAATTTAAATCAAAAAATTTACCTTAAGAATAAAGACTTTACTGACTTTCAGTTTGTGATCATTGCACCTACTGGTTCTGAGCAAAAAGTGTGTGAGCTATTTGAAGGACTAAAAAGTTTGTCAGACACCTCGAAGTGGTTGTTTGTCTTTGCGCCACAAACAGAAATTCAAAGTTATTTTTCTAAGCTAAAACTGAAAGGCAAATTGGATCCCGATGGAGGAAGTAATTTTGTGTACATCATCGACAAAAAAAGAAACCTGCGCGGCCGCAAAGACCCAAAGGAATACAAAGAAGGATACAACGCGATTTCGCCTGCTGATGTATACAACGAAATGACTGACGATGTGAAAGTAATTCTCGCTGAATACCGATTGGCTTTGAAACGCAATAACGCTGATCGTCAAAACTAAAGAAACAGTATGGCCTCAAAAACCTCCTATATTGGCATTTCGTTTGTAGTATTGGTCTTTGGTATTTTTGCCGTTCCTAATATTATTGATAGAATTTCTTCGGGAACTACCGTTAAGGGAGCTGGTTTAGATATCATTAGCACGGGCAAAGCAAGTAAGAATCTGGTTACGATTGGACCAGCGCCCGGTTTTTCGCTAACGGATCAACAGGGGAAAACAATCACAACTGCCAATTACAAAGGCAAGGTATATGTGGTAGAATTTTTCTTTTCTACTTGTCCGTCCATTTGCCCAATCATGAATCGCAACATGATCGATATCCAAAATAAGTTCTTTGGAAACCCCAATTTTGGCATCGTCTCGATCACGATCAATCCAGAGTACGATACACCTGCGGTACTGCTTGAACATGCAAAGGAGTTGGGCGTAAAATCTTCGAATTGGCATTTTTTAACCGGCGATAAATCGTATATATTTGATTTGTCCAATAAAGGATTTAATTTGTATGCGGGACAAAACCCCAAAATACAAGGCGGATTTGAGCATTCAGGTTTGTTTGCCTTAATTGATAAAAAAGGAAATATTCGTTGCCGAAAAGACCAATACGGTAATCCCATTTTATATTACGATGGCCTCACCAAAGAAGGAGTAAAGAACATACAAAAAGACATACAACTATTACTACAAGAATAAATATGGAACCAAAAACTATCGAACAAAAGTCAAAAACATTTATTGTTATCGTATCTATTTTAATCCCCGTTGTGGTCGCTATTTTATTTAATGTGAAACTAAATGATTTTGGATACAACGTGGCTCCCATGCATTTTTTGCCGCCGATCTATGCCGGCATTAATGCCTTAACTGCCTTAGTACTCGTGGCGGCTGTGTTGGCTATCAAAAACGGAAAACGACTTGTTCACGAGCGATTAATGACATCAGCAATTGTGTTGTCGGTATTGTTTTTAGTGATGTATGTGATTTACCACATGACTACTGAGTCTACCAAATTTGGTGGAGAAGGCGCCCTTCGGTTGGTGTATTTTGGATTTTTAATTTCGCACATTGTCTTGTCGATTGCCATAATTCCATTGGTGCTCATTACCTATGTAAGGGCTTTGTCACAACGCTTTGATCAACACAAAAAAATAGCCAAAATCACTTTCCCAATTTGGCTATATGTGGCTGTGACTGGCGTGATCGTATATTGGATGATTGCCCCCTACTATGTATCGTAAAGAAAAATATGCTTTTTGGGTGGTTGTCCTTTATCTGTGCAACAGTTCTATAGGATTGGCGCAATGTGCCATGTGCAGAGCCGCTATTGAGACCGAAGGTAACACCACCAAAGCCGAAGCATTAAATGATGGCATCGTGTACCTCATGGCCATGCCCTATGTGTTGATAGGTATTTTGGGTTACATCATCTACCGCATGCGAAAAAAAAAGCTGGTCTAGCTATTTAATGCCGTCAACGGTAACTTTCACATCTCCAGTAATTTTCACAAAAGCCAACAAGGCTTGATTCGTCAATTGTATTTTTTGAAAATCCAAGCTATCCAAGTTACCAT
>JAGNTC010000079.1 GCA_017987725.1 Flavobacterium sp. | reverse complement strand
AATATCACCAGCAATGCCTTGTATTCGGTGGCCATTTTTATTGCCACGGTGATTGCGGTTCCAAGCCGGGCGATGTTGCAAATTATCTATCCCATTACCGCCAAGCTAATGAGCGACAATAAACTCAAGGAACTCAATGTGCTCTACAAAAAAAGCGCCATTACCCTGCAAGTAATTGGTGGGTTGGTTATGCTGGGTATTTTCTTGAACATTAAGATGTTGTATCAATTGATACCGGGAGAATATTCCGGGGGAATTTTGGTTGTTTTTTTGATTGGCCTGTCCAAGTTTTATGATGTGATCCTGGGGAACAACAATGCCATCATTTTGAATACCAAATATTATAAATGGGTGCTGTCGTTTGGTTTGTTGCTGGTGTTTATGATGGTTGGCCTCAATATGATTTTTATTCCTTTATATGGAATTGATGGAGCAGCCTTGGCTACCTTAATTTCGGTGTTTATTTACAATACCATCAAATTGGTTTTTGTGGTCAAAAAAATGAAACTGTATCCATTTTCTGTTAATACAATCAAGTCATTTGCCATCATCATTGGCGTGTTTTTGGCCTTCTACTTTTGGGATTTTTCGTTTCATCCCATAGTGAGTATTGTACTCAAATCTATTTTGATAACACTGGTGTATGGACTGTTGAACTACAAGCTCAAGATTTCTGAAGATGTCAATGGTGTAGCCGAGACCGTTTGGAAGAAATTACGTCTATAATTTACTCTTCAAATATTTTCCAGTAACTGATTTTGGATTTTTGGCCACCTCTTCGGGCGTGCCTGCGGCCAATACATATCCACCTTCATCTCCGCCCACTGGGCCTAAATCAATGATGTAATCGGCGCATTTGATCAAATCCAAGTTGTGTTCAATTACTATAATCGAATGTCCTTTGTCAATCAAGGCATCAAACGATTTTTTAAGCTTGTTGATGTCATGAAAATGCAGGCCGGTAGTGGGTTCGTCAAATACAAAAAGCGCTTTTTCTTTGGTGTTTCCTTTCACCAAAAACGAGGCCAATTTGATGCGTTGGGCTTCGCCACCTGAAAGGGTAGAAGAAGATTGCCCCAATTGTACATAGCCCAAACCTACGTCTTGCAGCGGTTGCAGTTTTTGTACAATTTTGGTTTGTTTATGTGCGCTGAAGAATGCAATGGCTTCGTCAACCGTACTCGTTAAGATGTCGTCGATGTTTTTGCCTTCCACGTTTACTTCGAGTACTTCTTTTTTGAATCGTTTGCCGTTACAGGCTTCACATGGCAAATGCACATCGGCCATGAATACCATTTCTACGTTGATCACGCCTTCGCCTTTGCAGCTGTCGCAACGTCCGCCGTCCACATTAAAAGAGAAATGCTTGGCTTGAAAACCATTGAGTTTAGAACGTTTTTCTTTGGCAAACAAATCCCGAATGTCATCATAGGCCTTGATATACGTGACCGGATTGGAGCGCGAACTTCTCCCTATGGGGTTTTGATCGACGTATTCGATGTGATGCACTTTGTGGTAAAAGCCTTGCATGTCCGTAAACTGCCCTGCTTTTTCGCCCATGCCTTCGATCTTTTTTTGCAAGGCAGGAAACAATATTTTCTTGATCAAGGTACTTTTTCCACTACCTGAAACGCCTGTAATTACCGTAAGTACCTCGAGTGGAAACCGCACATCTATGTTTTTTAGGTTGTGTTCACGGGCACCTAGGATGTCAATATAGGAAGTCCAACTTCGGCGCTTTTTAGGCACTTCGATGGCTAATTTTCCGCTCAAATACTTCGCAGTCAAAGAATTGGCTTGCAGCATTTCAGTAAAAGTAGCTTGGGCTACCAATTCGCCGCCAAATGAGCCAGCTTCGGGGCCAATGTCAATGATTTGATCGGCGGCTTTCATGATGTCTTCGTCGTGTTCAACCACAATGACTGTATTGCCCAAATCGCGCAATGACAGTAACACTTGGATGAGTTGTTCCGAATCTTTGGGGTGCAATCCAATGCTGGGTTCGTCCAAGATATACATTGATCCCACTAAACTACTCCCCAAAGAGGTAGCCAAATTGATGCGTTGGGATTCTCCGCCCGACAAGGTTGCTGAATTACGATTCAAGGTGAGGTAGGGCAGTCCTACATGCAATAAAAACCGCAGTCGATTGGTGATTTCTACCAATAATCGTTTGGAAACTTGGGTATCGTATTCGCTGAGTTGTAGGTTTTCAAAAAAAGGCAACACCTGATTGATGGGCATTTCAACCAAATCAACCAAGGTTTTGTCTTGAATTTTCACATACAGTGCTTCTGGACGCAGTCGTTTACCCTTGCAGGCAGTACATTTGGTTTTGCCTCGGTAACGTGAAAGCATCACCCGATTTTGGATTTTATAATTTTTTTCTTCCAGCTCTTTGAAAAAATCATGCAAGCCCTCAAAGTGGCTGTTTCCGTTCCAAACGAGCTCTTTTTGCGCATTCGTGAGTTCAAAATAGGGTTTGTGAATCGGGAAATCATACTTGTAGGCCGAATTGACCAATTGGTCGCGATACCAACCCATGCTTTCGCCACGCCAAGGATAAATGGCGTTTTCGAAGATGGACAAGGCGGTATTGGGAATTACCAATTCTTCGTCTATGCCAATGATGCTGCCGTAACCATCACATACAGGACAAGCGCCATAAGGGTTGTTGAAACTAAACAAATGCACATTGGGTTCAATAAACTCCAAACCATCCAATTCAAAGGAGTTGCTAAAAGTAAAACGCTGTTGGACCGAAACGGCTTGCAAGACACAGCTGCCTTTGCCTTCAAAAAAAGCGGTTTGCACGGCATCGGCCAAGCGATTGTAAAACCCTTCATCGTCTTTGACTACAATTCGGTCTATAATGAGGTATAAATCAGCGATTTTAAAGTCAATTTTGGGCAATTCGTCCAAGCGATAGGTTTCGTCTTGGTACAAAATTCGCGCATAGCCTTGTTGCAATAAGACGTTGAGTTTATCTTCAATTTTTCGGCCTTCTTCCAAATGAATCGGAGCCAAAAGCAACCAACGACTGTCCATTTCAAATGTTTTTACCGTTGCAATTACATCGGCAACCGTATCTTTTTTTACTTCTTGCCCAGAAACGGGCGAAAAGGTTTTTCCGATGCGGGCAAATAACAATTTGAGGTAATCGTAAATTTCGGTGGAGGTTCCTACGGTAGAGCGGGCATTGGTGGTGTTTACCTTTTGTTCAATAGCGATTGCCGGAGCAATTCCTTTGATGTATTCAACCTTGGGTTTGTCCAATCGGCCGAGGAATTGACGCGCATAAGACGATAAACTTTCTACGTAGCGGCGCTGTCCTTCGGCATACAAGGTATCAAAGGCTAAAGACGATTTACCCGATCCAGAAAGCCCCGTTATCACTACCAATTTATTACGCGGGATCGCCACATCAAGGCTTTTCAAGTTGTGTACTTGGGCCCCTTTAATCAGGATGTGTGTTTTGGGATTGGCGGTGGTATTGAGGTCTTTTTTCATAGGTAAAATTCCCGTTAGAACGAGGAAGGCAAATATAGAAAAAGCAGCGCTCATTTCAGGCAATCAGCACGCAGGAAAAGTTGCTAAATGATACTTGTATAGTTTTTATATACAACACAAAAATTTTTGTACTTCTCCCTTGTGTTATATTTGAAAAAATAAATTATCAGCTATGAAAAAAACACTACTATCAAGTCTACTTCTTCTATCGGCTTTTGGATGGGCGCAAAATGGACCCATTACCTTTGAACCGGGCGCGCAAGGTGCCTCTTGGGTTTGGAAAGTATTCGAAAACGGAGCCAATGCGCCTTTAGAATTTGTGAGTAATCCCAGTATTTCAGATGTAAATCCATCGGCCACTGTTGCAAAAATGACCACTTTGGCTACTGGAGCACCTTTTGCAGGAGTTGAAAACCAACATCCTGGATCACAACCCTCAGGGCCATCTTCCTTTGGACCTTATGTCATTACGGCTGAAAATTGTACCGTGCGCATCAAAGTATACAAATCGGTAATTAGTGATGTAGGAATTAAATTTGCCACAGCTACCAATGCTTCTACGGGTGAAATTAAAATAGCAAATACGTTGATTAATCAGTGGGAAGAATTGGTTTTTGATTTTTCTAGCCGTATTGGTCAAAACAATGACCAGATCATTATTTTCCCTGATTTTCAGGCTAGAAGCTCTGATAATGTGTGTTATTTTGATGAAATTTCGTTTGGACCAGAAATCATTAAACCGGTTTTGCCACTCGATTTTGAGGTAGCGGGATTAGATTATATTTTTAGTAATTTCGGAAATACAGATGCGTCTGTGCTTTCAAATCCTTTTCCTGTTGGCTTAAATACGTCATCTAAAGCGGCTATTTTAATTAAAAACAATGGTCCAGAATGGTCGGGTTCTTTCATAGAATTGGGAAGCGCAATCAATTTTTCGACTACACAAACCATGAAAATGAAAGTACTTGCTCCGCAGGCAGGTATAATCGTAAAATTAAAGTTAGAAAACCTTTCCAATCCAGCGTTTAATATAGAAGTCGATGCTACCACCACTGTAGCAAACGCTTGGGAGGAATTGTCGTTTACATTTAACGGAATCAATACAGCTAACAACTACAAACGCGTTGTTGTATTTTTCAATTTTGGCGTAGTTGGTACAGGAGAATATTATTTGTTTGATGATATTCAATTGGACAATGCCTTTAGCACACCTGGTTTCAACTTGGGTATGGTTAGCGTGTTGCCAAATCCAGTAAACGATAACGTAACCGTGCGCATGACGCAGCCATTTGAAAAAGTAACCGTAAGTTCTATCTTGGGTCAAATTGTTGTAGAACAAGCGGCACAAGGAACTGAATCACAGTTGTCAATTGGACACTTATCAAAAGGAATTTATGTATTGGCTGTACAAACTACTGATGGTAAAATAAACACATCGAAGTTGATCAAAGAATAAACACCATATTCCCCTAATAAAAAGCACGTTTTGTTGAACGTGCTTTTTTTGTTTTACAGAAATAGCCAATGTCTAAACAAAATCAAATACATCATATTGATTTCTTGTATAGCTAGCAACAAACGCAAACGAAATAGTGTACTACAACACCACCACAACACCAGCTGAGTTTTCATTATTAATTTAAAAGGGTAAACGGCTGTTAAAATTAGTATAGTAGTATGATTTTCAATTCGTTTTGCTTTTATTTGCTCGGTAATTATACAATTCATACTTGTATAGTTTTTATATAGTGTATTCCATCTACAACGTTTGCAATCGTGTTGTACATTTGAACAAATCAAAAAAATTATTAAAAATGAAAAAAACTTTACAATTAGTAGCCGTTTTGTTTTTTGCCTTGTTGGGCACTCAAAATGGAATTGCGCAAAACTCTGTTTCAGTTAACGGAGGCGCTGCATGGTTAGGGTATGCAAATGTGTTTTTAACAGATGGATCTACATTCCAATTTGGTAGCGCTTGGGGTGTTGCTGATTTGAAATCTGTAGTTAACGTTGGTGCAAACACAGTAACTCTTTACCCAAATTTTAATACCTATAACGCAGCTGATCCATATTGGTCAAATGGTGCTGTAGGGAACAAAGTATTTGAAGCCAACACCTTTGTAGAAAACAATGCCTTGGCGGGTCAAGTACTTACTTTTTCTGGAAACGTTACCAGTAACACACTCAATTCTGCTTATACTGCAGTTGCTTTTATAAAAGGATTGAATCCTGCAACGGGATACAGTACGGATGTTTTTGTTTCTGCGCCGTTAGTGGCTGGTCAACCATTTAGTATTACTACTGACGCTGCTATTCCTGCTGGTTTAGTTGTACAATATGGTTTTACAGTGAAAGGATTGAATGCGAATCCGGCACAAGAGGCCGCTTTAGGAAACGTAGTAGTTGCAAGTAATGTAGTGGTTCCTACTGAGCCAATGACTGCTGCTCCAACACCTACACGTGCTGCGGCTAATGTGATTTCAATGTTCAGTAATGCCTACACCAATGTACCCGTAGATACTTGGAGAACAGATTGGTCTAATGCAACTTTAACTGATTTGCAAATTGCTGGAAACGATACTAAAAAATATTCTGCACTAAGTTTTGTGGGAGTTGAAGCTACTACAAGCCCAATCAATGCCTCATCAATGACAACTTTTCACGTTGATGCTTGGACGCCAAACATGACTGCTTTCCGAGTGAAATTGGTTGATTTTGGTGCCAATGGTGTTTTTGCTGGTGGAGATGATGTAGAGCATGAATTGACTTTTACACCTGCCTTGAGCGGATGGAATTCATTCGAAATTCCTTTGGCTGACTTTGCTGGTTTAACAACAAGAGGTCATATTGCACAATTGATTTTCTCTGGATTACCAGATGCTGCAGGTATCGTTTTTATTGATAACGTTTATTTCCACAACGTGGCTGTTGTTAATCCAAATGAGCCAATGACTGCTGCTCCAACACCTACACGTCCTGCGAACACCGTTATTTCTATGTTTAGTGATGCCTACACCAATGTGCCAGTTGATACTTGGAGAACAGTTTGGTCAAATGCTACCTTAACAGATTTACAAATTGCGGGTAACCCCACAAAAAAATATTCTGCTTTAGATTTCGTAGGTATTGAAACAGTGAACAACCAAATCAATGCTACGCCAATGCAGTTTTTCCACATCGATGCTTGGACGCCAAACATGACAACATTCCGTGTAAAATTAGTTGACTTTGGTGCAAATGGAGTTTACCAAGGAGTGCCAAATGATGACGTAGAATTTGAATTGTCATATACTCCGGTATTAAGCCAATGGAACAGCTATGATATTCCATTGTCAGCATTCACAGGTTTAACTAACCGTGCTCACATTGCGCAGTTGATTTTATCGGGTAACCCACCAGCTGCAGGTACTGTATTTGTGGATAACGTATATTTTAGCAGCACACCATTGGCGGCTACGTCATTCAACATGGCTGAAGTTAAAATGTATCCTAATCCAGCTTCTGATATCGTAACAATTACAGCTGTAAATCCAATTGATTCGGTTTCTATTTACTCTGTTTTAGGTCAAGAAATCAAACAATTGCAATTCAATACCAATGCCGTTTCAGTTGACATCGCTGATTTACAAGCGGGTATGTATGTAGTTAAAGTAACTTCTTCAGGCGTTACGGCAACTTCAAGATTGGTTAAAAAATAATTCTACACCGTAGAAGTAGAGCTAAAAGCACGTTTGTAAGAGCGTGCTTTTTTTTCTACTATTGTACGTTTACAATTGCATCTATTCCTTTATAGTCCATGAAATTAAATCGTGTAAATCGCCTTGTATTTTTTGCCTGTCTTTGGGTGTTTTCGCACGCATTGCTTGCGCAAGAATTGCCTCCAATTGTGAAGTATAGCCCCACAAGTTACAATGCAGGGAATCAAAATTGGATGATCGCACAAGATCTCAATCATTACCTTTTTTTTGCAAACAACGAGGGTTTGTTAGAATTCAATGGGTCTAACTGGACTTTGTATCCATCGCCCAACGAAACGATTGTGCGTTCGGTAAAAGTGATTGACAACAAAGTATACACAGGTTGTTACATGGAATTTGGATATTGGAACCGACAAGCCAACGGCAGATTACAGTACACCTCACTCAGTAAAAAAATAAAAAACAAAATGCTCGATGACGAGCAGTTTTGGAACATCATCAATGTAGACCAATGGGTCTTGTTTCAGTCATTGAACCGCATTTATATTTACGACACCAAAACCAAAACCTTTAAAATCGTTGCCGGAAAATCAATAATCACCAAAGCATTCAAAACCAGTTCGTCGGTTTATTTTCAGTCCATGAATGAAGGCTTATTTGAAATTGAAAATGGTATTGCCAAATTAATTTCAAATCATCCTATCCTTCAGACGAATAAAATCAGCAATATGGTTGCTACGGATACTGGATTATTAATTTTAACCCAAGTAAATGGTTTTTATAAACTCACTGGAACAACATTAACTAAATTCCAAACCGAAGCCGACGCGCAATTTGCAGCCAATAGCATCTACAGCAGTGTGCAATTGGCAGATGGAAATTACGCCATCGGTACGGTGTCAAACGGCATTTATATCTTGACCAACTCAGGAAAAATTAAATACCACATTACCCAAAACAGAGGACTAAGCAACAATACGGCACTTTCTATGTTTGAGGATGCGGATAGAAATTTATGGGTAGGATTGGACAATGGCATTAACTGCATTAACCTGCAATCACCAGTTAAAAGTTTTTCAGACGATACAGGGATTTTGGGTACCGTATACACTTCCAAACTGGTTCAAGGTAAATTATACATAGGTACAAACCAAGGTTTGTTTTGTAAAACCTATAACTCCAATGATCAGTTTCAATTTATTCCCGGCACCAAAGGACAAGTTTGGTCTTTGTTTGTCTATGATGACACTTTGTTTTGCGGTCATGATTCTGGCACATTTATTATCCGTGGAGCAACGGCTGAGCACCTTTTTTCGCAATCAGGCACGTGGAAATTTGAACCCATCCAAGGCAATAACTCGCTCCTCTTACAAGGAAATTATTATGGCATTTCGGTCTTGCAGAAAATAAACAACAAGTGGGTGTTTCGAAATAAAATTAAAGGATTTGATTATTCGGCCAAGTATTTCGAGCTAACGCCTAATTTAGAAGCGTACATCAGTCACGAATACAAAGGTGTTTTTCGACTTCAATTGGATCAAACGCTACAAAAAGCGACTTCATTTTTTACTTACACCTCTCCAACCAAAGGGAAAAATGCATGCTTAACTCAGTTTAACAATACCATTTACTATGCCTACAAGGACGGTATTTTCAAGCTTAATCCGCGCAGCAAGCAATTCACCAAAGACAAACAACTGAGCGCAGTATTTGAAAAAGATGAGTTTACATCTGGGAATATGATCATTGATCAATCGAATAAAATATGGTTGTTCTCTAAAAATTACATCCATTATTTTACTTTGAATAAACTGAGCTATAACCTCAAGCAAAACGCGATTCCCATTCCTTCTTCGCTTACCAATTCCATGTCGGGCTATGAAAACATTACCCAACTGTATAATGGCGTTTACCTAATTGGTACAACCGATGGCTATTATACCATCAATATCAAC
>JAGNTC010000214.1 GCA_017987725.1 Flavobacterium sp. | reverse complement strand
ATTTTTATTTATCCTCCATTTTTGGTTAAACGACACTTCTAAAGGGTTTGAAAAAACAGATGTATTGATTGAAAAATTAATTCATACCAGCCAAGAATTAAGCAATTCAAAACCGATGGAAAGTCTGATCGATTTAGGTAAATTTCTTTGGAAAACAAAACGTTAGTCTATGAAAACAATCGAACGTATTCCGACAAGTAAAATTGAGCGTGCAGGTCAGTTAGTTAAAACAGGACTCAAAGTTGGTGGGAATTACATTGCTTATTACGGCGAGAAAATCATTCACCCGAGCTTGAATAAAGACAAACTGAACGAAAACAATGCCACCGACATCTACGAGGGCTTACAAAATTTGAAAGGAAGTGCGTTAAAGGTTGCACAAATGTTGAGTATGGATAAAAGCATCCTACCGCAAGCATACGTAGACAAATTCTCGTTATCGCAATTTTCAGTTCCTGCTTTATCGGCACCATTAGTACGCAAAACATTCAAAAAATACTTAAATGCCTATCCGGAAGAATTATTCGACACCTTCACGCCGGATGCAATTCATGCTGCAAGTATTGGTCAGGTGCATAAAGCAACCAAAGATGGGTTAACACTTGCCATTAAAATTCAATACCCAGGAGTTGCGGACAGCATCAGTTCGGATCTTGCATTGGTAAAACCTTTCGCGATTCGGATGTTTAATATGAAAGGAAAAGACTTGGATGTGTATTTTAACGAAGTAGAACAAAAACTATTAGAAGAAACGAACTACCACCTTGAAATTAAACAAAGTATAGAGATTTCGGACGCATGTAAACACATCCCGAATATGCGCTTCCCATCCTACTATCCAGCGTTATCTTCGGAAAAAATAATCAGTATGGAATGGATGGATGGAAAACATCTTTCCGAATATTGCGCGCAAGAAACTGATCCAGAAAAACGAAAAGTAATTGCTCAGGCACTTTGGGACTTTTACATGTTTCAAATACATACCCTGAGAGCTGTTCATGCCGACCCACACCCTGGAAACTTTCTTGTTGATTCTGAAAATCGATTAATTGCGATAGACTTTGGATGTATCAAAACGATACCTGATAATTTCTATTTTCCATATTTTGATTTAGTAGATAAAGAAATTCTGCATAATGAAGTCGAATTTGAGGAACGATTAATCGCTTTAGAAATTATTCGTCCAGACGACACCGAGGCTGGTATTCAAGAAATTAAAGCATTTTTCCATGATTTGCTGTGTTTATTTACCAAACCATTTCAGGAAGAAACGTTTGATTTTGCGAACGATACCTTTTTTGCAGAAATTGCACGCTTGGGAGAATCCTTCACCAACAATGAAAATCTCAAGAAATTAAACGGGAATAGAGGTTCCAAACATTTTCTCTATATCAATCGTACATTTTTTGGTTTGTATAACTTACTACACGACCTGAAAGCGGAGATTGTTACTAAAAATTAAATTGGTGACAATTGTACACTGTCCTGCGAAACAGTAGGTAACAACGGGGATACTTTGGTGATTATTTCTTGAATCAATAGGGTTAATACCGATTTTTTGACAAAATCACGATGCACGACCAAACCAACAGCGCGTTGTGGTGTAGGTGCTATGATTGTTTTCACTAGTCCTCTTTCTTGTTCACTAAATTGGCTAGTTGCCAAATACGGAACCAAGGTTGTTGCTTGGTGAGCTTTCACAAAACGCAATAAACTATCAATCGAACCAGCTCTAAAATCAAAGTTTAGCGTCGTATTTTTTGCCTTTTTGCTAAGTTCACATAAATGGACAATTTGTGTTCGCATGCAATGTCCTTCTTCCATCAGCCAAAGATCTTCAGCAGCAATTTGTTGCACGCGATTTATATCTGTATACTTTCCACTTGCATCAAATAACACAAAAGGTTCTTCATAAAGTGGATGTTCCACTAATTCTTCCTCTAGGATGGGCGTAGAAAGAATTCCAATATCTAATTCTCTTCGTTTAATACGCTGGATTATTTCATGGGTGGTTAATTCCCGAACTTCCATATGCAAATCTTTAAACTTTGCTGCAAAATCTTGAAGAAATAAAGGCAACAGAAAAGGAGCTATCGTTGGTATCACCGCTATGGTTAGATTACCTTTAATTTCCCCCTTCATTTCCTTTACTAACTCCGACAATTGATCTATGTGCTTTGAAATGAGTCGTAATTGTTGTATAATCGCTTCCCCTTCGACCGTAATTTCTACCGGTTTTCGTTTTCGATCAAAAATTTTTATCCCAAGTTCCTCTTCAAACTTGGATATCATGGTACTTAACGTAGATTGCGTGGCAAAGCACTTTTCCGCGGCTAATTCAAAATGTTTGTATTTCGCAACGGCTAATATATATTCGAATTGTCTAACATTCATAGCATCAATAGTAACATCTAAAATATCGTTATTATAAATCAAATGTAGCATATATATTTGTAGAAAACAATGCAACATTTACCTTAAAACACAAGTCATGATAAAACAAGTATTAACCCTGAGTTTAGCTTTAACTGGCAGTTTATACGCACAAAACACCAGTGATAAAGCAGCCCAATGTCCAATGCACATGGGGATAAAAGGAACAAATGCAGCAAGCAGTGGTACAGGAAACGCAGATTGGTGGCCTAACCAATTAAACTTATCTGTGCTGCGCCAAAATTCTAATTTATCCAATCCAATGGGTACCAATTTTAAGTATGCAGAAGCATTTAAGACCTTAGATTTAAACGCCTTAAAAAAGGACATTCAAGTAGTGATGAAACAATCGCAAGACTGGTGGCCTGCGGATTATGGACATTATGGACCATTTTTTATCCGTATGGCATGGCATAGTGCTGGTACGTATCGAACAGGAGATGGTCGTGGTGGTGCACGTGCTGGACAACAACGTTTTGCACCATTGAATAG
>JAGNTC010000213.1 GCA_017987725.1 Flavobacterium sp. | reverse complement strand
TCCCAATTTTGGTAGCTCTTTTTCTTTTTTCGGCAGGCAATTGTCCGGTGACAATCGAGATAAAAATAATGTTATCAATACCCAATACAATTTCAAGAAATGTCAAGGTAAATAAAGCGATCCAGGCATTCGGATTTGATATAATTTCAGTCATAAGTGGTTAATTTGCTAGTTTAGTGGCTTTTCCTTGTTCGCGGTGTGGGTTGCCCACAATTCCGTAATCAAAAGTATAAGAATTTTTGGTTGTACTGCGGATTCGAATAGAAACAGCATTTTGTTCGGCCATACTTTTCGGGTGTAACTTGGTTAAGATAAACTCGCAATCGTTCACCCAACGAATACTTGCCGTATCGGTTTTGCCTTTGTAGGTTTCAATGACCATTTTATCGGTACGAATAGACTTGGTAAATTGTTTTTTACCTTGAATGGTGATTTCAGATAGATAGGTTCCTGTTTTGAATGATTTACAATCCAATTGGGCTTGGTAACACCCGCTAATCAAAAGCACTAAACTGAGAAGAAAGAAATGTAATTTCATATTAGGGTAAAATAGTTAAATCGTATTTTGTCAATAAACCAGCCAAGGCCGTTGCCGAAAATTGGGCATCTTTCAAATTGTTGAATTCAGGATCTATGGTGAAATTATAAGCCGTTGAAAAATCGGTGCCACTTAAATTGGTTTCATTAAATAAGGATAACTGTAAATTGCAATCGTCAAAAATTGCTTGCTGCAACTGCGTGCCTTGAAAGGTCACTTCCTTTAAACTGGATCTGGAGAAGTTGGTTTTAGGCATTTTCTTATAGGAAAACGAAGCAAAATCTAGTGTGCAATCGGTAAATTGTACTTGAAACAAAAAATCATCGGCCTCGTGAAAGGCAATGCCAATGAGTTTACAGTTTACAAAATGCACATTTTTTAGTCCGGTATTTTTGAGCTGTACCAACGATAAATTGCAATCGGTAAACACACAATCGGTAAAGCTGCTACCGGAAAAATGAGAATTCGAAAAATCGCAGTGCGTAAAGTGACAATCGTCAAATTCTTTGCCCGTGATGTACTGTTGAATCGCGACCAACTTGGTAAAGGTTTCTTGGTAGTAATACTGTTCTTCCATTAGTAGCCAAATAAACTTTTCATGATGGTTTGCAAGCCTTTAAAAGCCAAATAAACGGCACCAACACTACATGCGATGCCAATAGCTAATACCAAATAATGCCAATTGTTTTGCTTGTTGATAAAAGCATTGTAAATAACGGTTGGACCAATAAATAACAGAGGCAAGGCCCATGCCATGTATTTGATTCCCTCGGCTAATAGCGTTCTGTTGGTTTTCATGGGTGGGTTTGGCTTTGGTAAAATTCTACTGCTTTGCGTACACTTCCGTGAGTGAGTAAGAGGCGTTGGGCAGTTTCATAGGGTACAGCTGTAGCTTCCATTATCATTTTGGTACCTCGATCTACCAATTTGGCGTTGCTCAATTGCATGTCGACCATTTTATTTCCTTTCACCCGACCCAATTGTATCATGGCCGAAGTCGATAACATATTCAATACTAATTTTTGAGCCGTGCCTGCTTTCATTCTTGAACTTCCAGTGACAAATTCGGGACCCACCACTACTTCAATTGGGAATTTTGCGGTGAGTGCCAATGGGCTTCCGGCATTGCAAGTAATGCAACCGGTAGAAATTCCCTTTGCATTACAGGCTTCTAAACCTCCAATTACATAAGGAGTTGTGCCCGAGGCAGCTATTCCGATTACTACATCATTGGTGGTTAAAGTATAGGCGTTCAAATCGATCCAAGCTTGCGCGGGATTGTCTTCGGCGTTTTCGACCGCTTTGCGAATCGCCGTATCTCCACCAGCTATAATGCCAATAACCAAATCAAAGGGCACGCCATAGGTAGGAGGGCATTCGGAGGCATCTACAATACCTAACCGGCCAGAGGTTCCGGCTCCGATATAAAATAAGCGACCGCCCAACTTCATTTTGGCCACAATTTCGTGCACTAAAACTTCAATTTGCGGCAAGGCTTTTTCGACGGCCAATGGCACGGTTTTGTCTTCGTTGTTGATGTGGCGCAACAAATCCTGCACCGACATGTGTTCTAAATGTTCGTAGCGCGAGGCTTGTTCGGTGGTTTTGGTAAATGACATAATTAAACAAGATTAAAGCAAATAGGCCAATGCCATTCCCAGTATAATTATACTGATTTTGGCGATATTGAATTTATGTCCTTCGCTGCTTTCAAAGATAATTGTAGACGAAATATGAAACAAAATCCCAATTACCACAGCAGTAATTTCTGTAGCGTAGTGATTGATTATCGTTGCCGATCCACCCAAGAAGGTACCCAGGGGCGTCATGAGTGCAAAGCCCAACATAAAAACAAATAAGGCTCGCGCGTTTAGATTTCCTTTTCTAAAAAAAGTAGCCAAAATAATCGCAATCGGTAAATGATGTACCGCTATTCCCAAAGCCAAAGAAGGGTGTTGGCTTACCGGAATACCTTCAAGAAGGGCATGCACACACAAACTAATGAACAACAACCAAGGAATTTGCGTGATTGCATCGTGCCCATGAACGTGTCCATGTTCGGCTCCTTTTGAGGCAACCTCCAGCACAATTTGAAACAATATGCCCAACATAATATACAAACCAATGCTTGAATTGGATTTGGCATACACTTCAGGTAGTAAATGAAATACAGTAAGGGCCAGTAAAAAAGCACCGCTAAAAGCCAACAGCAATTTGAGGTTCTTTTTGTTTTTGGGTTCAAAAAAAAGCGAAATGCCATAACCTAAAAGCACCGACATGAAAGGCAATAAATAATTCATTATTTAAAAATCATAATGAGGCGTTCGCTCTCGGTTTTATGGAATTTTTTTAGTTTGTAATCGCCAAAAATATCCAGCAAGTAAATGC
>JAGNTC010000212.1 GCA_017987725.1 Flavobacterium sp. | reverse complement strand
CAGCGTAAATAGTAACAACTTTGTGTAAATTGTTTTCATACATTTTGTTTAGATTACAAATTCATTTTGATAAGCGTATACTTTACTTCGAACGTTAAATTTATGTAAAAAAACGGATATCAAAGCCGCACTACTTATATTCGCCTACCGAAAACGTTTTCGTGTTGAAAACTTTATCTTTTTGGCTTGCCAATTCATCGTGCGATCAAGATTTCGAGTTAAAAATAAACTTTTATTTGCAAAACTAAAAACAGCCAATTACAATTCAAATTTGATTGAATAATTTATTTGAATTACACTAATTTCAGGAAAAGTTATGAAACGCAAAGTTACCCTAAAACAAATCGCTAAAGAATTAGATGTGTCCATTTCAACGGTATCCAAATCGCTGCGGGACAGTTCCGAAATAAGCGAAGATACGCGCCAAAAAGTCCAGGCTTTTGCCAAATTGTACAACTACAAACCCAATTTGATTGCCCTGAGTTTAAAGAATAAAAAAACCAAAACCATAGGCATCATTATTCCCGAAATTGTACATCATTTTTTTGCCACCGTAATTAGCGGAATCGAAACGGTAGCCAACGAACGCGGCTACAATGTGATGGTGTGTTTGTCTAATGAATCCTTTGACAAAGAGGTGATTATCATGGAAATGTTGGCCAACGGCAGCATTGATGGATTCATCATGTCCTTGTCCAAAGAAACCCAAGCCAAAAAAGATTTCCACCACATTTCCGAAGTCATCAATCAGGGTATGCCTGTGGTGATGTTTGACCGCGTGACCAACGATATTTTGTGCGACAAAGTAATTATCGACGACAGCTTGGCTGCCTTTAATGCGGTACAAAGTTTGATCAACAAGGGGTATAAAAAAATCGCCTTAATCACCACGGTCGATTACGTAAGTGTAGGCAAATTGCGCACCGAAGGCTATTTGCAGGCTTTGCGTAACAACGACATTGAGGTTGATCCAAGCCTAATGATTAAAATCGAAGACATCGATCATTGTTCTGATCAAATCGAAGCATTAATTGCCAAACAGGCTATTGATGCCGTTTTTGCTGTGAATGAATTGTTTGCGGTAACGGCCATCAAAGCAGCCAAGCATTTGCAAATCCAAATTCCGCAAGATTTGGCGATAATTGGCTTTACCGACGGCATTATTTCTAAATATTCTTCCCCTAGCATTACTACCGTAAGTCAAAATGGCATCAAGATGGGCGGCAAAGCAGCCACCATGCTTATCGACCGCTTAGAGGCCAACGACGAAGAGGAATCTTACAAAACAGAGGTAATTGAAACCGAATTGGTTTCGCGTGAGTCCACACCGGAATTGTAATTAATAATGAAAAATGTATAATTAATAATTGTAGCAGTATACCAAGAACTAGAGTATACTTAAGAGATAATGGGGGTAAGGCTTAGCTGTTTAATCGTTAACCTTTTAACCTTTAAACGAAATTTTCTTTGTTAGTCATTCTGTCCAAATTTCTTTTGGAATTTAAAAATAGTAGTATATTTACCGCCAGTTATCAAAACGTATACTTTTACTTCGAACCTATAAGTAAGTTTTGATAAGCCACGCGCTTATCGTTTTTATCCATCCATAAAAATAACGATAATGGAAAAGCGTAAATTAAATTACTGGCAAATCTGGAGCATGAGTTTCGGATTTTTGGGTATACAAATGGGTTTCGCCCTGCAAAATGCCAACGCCAGTAGAATTCTCCAAATTTTTGGTGCCGACGTGCACGAATTGTCCTGGTTTTGGATCATCGCCCCTTTAATGGGTTTGATTGTTCAACCATTAATCGGTTATTTTAGTGATCATACTTGGAGTCGATTTGGTCGTCGAAAGCCCTTTTTCTTATTGGGAGCTGTTTTGGCTTCTATCGGTTTGGTGCTCATGCCGCAAGCCAATTTACTCACAGCCGTTTTGCCTTCGTTATGGGTAGGCGCAGGTATGCTCATGATCATGGATGCCTCGTTTAACATTGCCATGGAGCCTTTTCGCGCTTTGGTGGGCGATACCTTGCACACCGATCAGCGCACCTTGGGATTCAGCGTACAAACTGCCTTAATTGGATTTGGCGCGGTAATTGGATCCTGGTTGCCTTATGTGCTCACCAATTGGATGGGTATTTCAAATGAGGCTATAGGCGGAAGTGCTCCACTCAATTTAGTGCTTTCCTTCATCATAGGCGCCTTGGTTTTGATTGCGTCGATATTGATTTCCATTTTTTCGGTACGGGAATATTCGCCCGAAGAATTGGCCCAATTTACTGATGAAAAGGCCCAGAATGAAACCGAAAGTCCATCAAAACTATCGGATATATTTACCGATTTCCAAAAAATGCCCACTACCATGCGCCAACTCAGTTGGGTGCAGTTTTTCTCTTGGTTTGGGTTATTTGGCATGTGGGTATTTACTACGCCCGCAGTGGCTCACCACATTTATCATTTGCCGATCAATGATCACGAAAGTCAGGCCTACCAAAATGCAGGTGACTGGGTAGGGATTTTATTTGGAATTTACAACCTTGTATCGGCTATTTATGCCTTTGCCTTGCCTTATATAGCTAAAAAAATTGGCCGTAAACTCACGCATTCTATTTCCTTAACTGTGGGTGGAATTGGATTGATCTCCATGTATTTTATGCCAGATGAAAATTGGTTGATCCTGTCCATGGTCTTGTTGGGCATTGCTTGGGCCAGTATTTTATCGATGCCGTACGCCATTTTGGCCGGTGCGATTACACCTAAAAAAATGGGCGTATACATGGGAATTTTCAATTTCTTTATTGTAATTCCACAAATCATCAATGCTATCATTGGCGGTCCAATAGTGCAATGTCTGTATAACGACAACGCCATATATGCGTTGATTACCAGTGGAGTAAGTTTCTTGATTGCGGCTGTTTTAGTCT
>JAGNTC010000211.1 GCA_017987725.1 Flavobacterium sp. | reverse complement strand
GTTTGGGCATCAACATGGTTTTGGGCGGGATTGGTTCCGTGGTTTGTGCTTCGGAAGCGACGATTCATCCTTTGCCCGTCTTGGTTTCGATGCGATTGTCCGATTCCTTGTCCGACAGCGAATCTTACTTTTTTGCCGAAATTAAACGCTTGAAACAAATCATGGACGTCTTGGAAGAAAAACCGGCTTTTGTCTTGTTGGACGAAATCTTGCGTGGCACCAATTCCGACGACAAACGCAACGGTACTATTGAAGTGGTAAAAAAGATAATTGCCCAAAAAGCCATTGGCGCCATTGCCACCCACGACATCGAAGTTTGCCTGACGACCAATGCCTATCCCGATATTTTGACCAACCAATGTTTTGAAGTGGAAATTCGAGACAACGAATTGTATTTTGATTACAAACTCCGAAACGGCATTTGCCAAAACAAGAGTGCCACCTTTTTGATGCAAAAAATGGGCGTGATTTAAAAGGCTTGTGGGCGGAAAACCATTGGTTGAAATTATACCATTTTATCTTTCCCATCGAATGTCTTTCAGTCTCGGGCGTTGTTTTGGGGTTTCGTTTGGGTAGCCCACGGTGAGCAGTGTCACGATTCTCATATTTTCGGGAATCTTGAAATAGTCGCGGATTTCGTCGATTTCAAAATGGTGTACCCAACAGGTTCCCAGTTCCAGTTTAGCGGCCTGCAACACGATGTGTTCTATGGCGATGGCCGTGCTCAACAAGGCGATGTCTTCACCCAGTTTGAGCTGGAAAGGGGCATTTTTGGCCGATTTTAATTTTCCCATATCTACCGGTTCGATGGATTTTGCCTCGAGCAATTCTTCAAATCGGTCTTGGAGTTTGGTATCAGCCGTGATGTCTGCCATCCCGATGATAATAAGGGGTGCGTTTGTGGTTGCCCCGATGCCGTAAGCTGTTTGGGAAACAAACGCCAATTCTTCGGGTTTATCAACGACCAATGCCCTAAACGGTTGCAAATTGCAGGCCGAAGGCGCCAATCGTGCCGCTTCCAGCAACAGCGCTATTTTTTCGGGTTCGACAATTTGGTTTTTATATTTGCGAATGCTGCGTCTGTCAACGATTTCTTTTAAAAGCAAGGAGGAATTCATTTGGGGGATTTAATTTTTATAGATTTAATTTCTAAGAAGCATTGCTTCTATTTTTTTGCCACAGATTTGCACAGATTTGCACAGATTTTTTGTTGGTGTAAATTTTGTTTAGGCTAAAAATCGTTTCAAAAACGACATTTTAGATTATTTGATTTTTTTATGTGGCCTTGTTTATGGGCAAGGGAGAGACGCTTTAGTTCAATGTTATTAAGTCAGTTTTCTGTCATTTCGACCAGCGGGAGAAATCACATAAGTTGCTCACGTAATATGATTTATCCTTCGTCGAAATGACACGGTAAGAACCAATTCTCCTTAATATGATGACAATAAGCTTGCAATAGTGGTTTTTATTATCTCTTGACTACCACTTCACCTTTTTGTCAATAAAATGAATCAATTGGTCAGCCATTGCTTGTTGTTCTATTTTGTTCGGGTGACCAGGCGTTTTTTTGTATGGAAAGAAAACGGAATAAATTTTACTGTCGTTCAAACCGGCAATGGCTTTTTCGATATAGCCCGGCCATTTTGAACCTTCTTCCGTTGCATTCATACTGCCCAAAGCACAAATAATATGTGCTTTGGGATATTTGGCTCGAATGCTGGCCACGAAATCTTGGTAGGATTTTATGATAAATTCTTCTGTCGGTTTTATTGTTCCAAACCTTCTCTTGAATTGTTCGTGATTTGGATTATTGGTAAGCCAATAATCGTTTTGGAACAAATTGATTACTACCACATCGGGCGTGTATTGGCTGAAATCCCATTTGCTGTTGGGGTCGGAAGGATCCAGGCGGTCATAGATTTCAGGCATGATTTCCGGAAACCAACTGACCATAATGCCAATGCCGCTTCTTGCGACGATGGAGGATTGTGCCTTGAAATGTCGGGCAGTCAAGGCGGCATAAGTGTAATAGTTGTTGAAATACTCCGGTATTCCCGATTCCCTCATTCCTGTCGGAACGTCCACGCCATGTCCGGCAGTGATGGAATTACCATAAAACTCGATTTTTCGCTTGGGTAACTTTGAAGGTTTTCGTAGCTCCGCCTTTCCGCCAATCTCGAAACCATAGAGAATATTGGCCGAGGTATTGTTGGACAATTTATACAGTTGCAACGAATGCTTGCCGTCAGGAAGGTTTTCTGCTAGAGTAAAAGTTTTTTTGGTGTTGTCCGATCCAAATTTAAATGCTTTTGTCGCATCGTTATCGATAATGGCATAGAAAAAGCCCTCTTCCCGAAGCGATTGCATAGTGGCTTTAATGCTGGTACCGACGAAGTTAATCGTTGCGTAACTGCCTGGCCAGTAAAAAGTTGCCGAGTCTTCGTTTAGGGCCACTCTTCCCATATAGGTGATATTCTTGTTATTGGGTTTAACCTGCAGTTGGCCAAAACCAGTTAGGCAAGTCAATGCAAACAGTAGTGCGAGGGTGTACTTTGAAAAAATAGTCATAACCGATAATTCTAGAAGTTTATGGATTGATTAGGTTGCCAAATATTGCAAAAATAGTTGGCGTGTTTTTGGTCTGGGTTGAATTTTGTAGACCCGGATATTTGTTGAGAGGGCTGGAATAGGGGCATTTTGTACTTTTTTTTGAGGATTTAAAAATACGCAATTTGGCAGTAGTGCAAGAATTTTGTTATTAACAAAAAACATTGGTAAAAACCTTTCAAGAAGTTTGAAGTAGGATTGGTTTATTTCAAAGTTAAGCTGTGCCAGCTCGTTGGAGATTTTACGGCAATGTTGTCAAGTTTAGCGTTTTGCCGTCACTTCGAGTGATTTTTAATAGTAATGGGAAAGCCTTACTATCAAA
>JAGNTC010000078.1 GCA_017987725.1 Flavobacterium sp. | reverse complement strand
GGCCTCAATAGCTTCTTGCGTGTAGGTTACGTTATGGTGGTCTTCGTATTTGTTTTTTACGTTGTTTAGGATGGTAATCGTTTCCTCAACCGATGTTGGTTCTACGATAATTTTTTGAAAACGACGTTCCAACGCACCATCTTTCTCTATGTATTGGCGGTATTCATCTAGGGTAGTGGCACCAATACATTGAATTTCACCACGAGCTAGTGCTGGTTTAAACATATTGGAGGCATCCAATGAACCGGTTGCACCACCAGCCCCCACAATAGTGTGAATTTCGTCAATGAATAAAATGATGTCGTCGTTTTTTTCGAGTTCGTTCATAACCGCTTTCATGCGCTCTTCAAACTGCCCGCGGTATTTGGTTCCGGCTACTAAGCTGGCCAAATCAAGTGTAACGACGCGTTTGTTGAATAAAATACGCGACACTTTTTTCTGAATGATACGCAAGGCCAATCCTTCAGCAATAGCTGATTTTCCAACGCCTGGCTCTCCAATAAGTAACGGATTGTTCTTCTTGCGGCGGCTTAAAATTTGAGAAACACGCTCAATTTCTTTTTCACGGCCTACCACAGGATCTAATTTTCCTTCTTCGGCCATTTCGGTCAAATCGCGGCCAAAATTGTCTAAAACGGGTGTTTTGGATTTCTTGTTGGTTTTGTTGGCTGGATTGCTGAAGTTACTCTCTTTAAAGGATTCATCGCCAGCATTGTCCTCGTTATAGGATTCGTTTTTGGGTAAATTTTCCAAATAATTGTCGTCGTGCGGTTCCAAACTTAGGTATTGTTCTTTGGCTGTATCGTAATCGATTTTGAGTTTGTTTAATAATTTGGTGGTAGGGTCGTTTTCGTTGCGCAAAATACAAAGCAACAAATGCGCCGTGCTGATGGACGTGCTTTGAAAAACTTTGGCTTCCAAAAAAGTAGTTTTTAAGGCGCGTTCCGCTTGACGAGTAAGGTGTAAGTTTTTCTTGTCGTTGCTGCCTATTGTGTTTGGGTTTGGTGGGCTCAAAATCTCCACTTTTTTACGCAGGTGATCTAAATCAATCGATAGGTTATTTAGGATGCTGATGGCTTTTCCATTGCCATCGCGCAAAATACCTAACATGAGGTGTTCAGTGCCAATAAAATCATGACCTAATCGAAGTGCTTCTTCTTTGCTGTAGGTGATTACGTCTTTAACTCGGGGGGAAAAATTATCGTCCATGTGCTTGTAATTGCTAGTGTGTTTTGTGTTCCGGTTGAGAGTATTTCAAAAACCGTTCCTTTCTTTGGGTACTGTCAGCTAATAGACAAAAAAATATTCAATAATAAAAGCACTCAAAGGGGTAACTTATCAACTGAATTCGGGTCGAAATTTGTTAATAAATAGCCGAAATTTCAACCGATTTAGCGCCAAAAAATCATCGATAAAAGGTATATTAGCGAGATTTTTTTACACAAAATAATTTTTAAACTTACTAGAATATGTCTGACGGAGAAAAGTTAATTCCCATTAACATTGAGGATGAAATGAAATCAGCCTACATCGATTATTCGATGTCGGTAATTGTATCAAGAGCACTTCCTGATGTTAGAGATGGCTTGAAACCAGTACATCGTAGAGTACTTTATGGAATGTATGATTTAGGCGTTTTTTCAAATAAAGCGCACAAAAAATCCGCAAGAATTGTGGGTGAGGTTTTGGGTAAATACCACCCTCACGGCGATACTTCGGTATATGACGCCATGGTGCGTATGGCCCAAGAATGGAGCTTGCGTTATTTGTTAATAGACGGCCAAGGAAACTTTGGTTCGGTAGATGGAGATAGTCCGGCTGCCATGCGTTATACGGAAGCCCGTATGAAAAAGATGTCAGAAGACATTATGGCAGACATTGACAAAGAAACGGTAGATTTTCAATTGAATTTTGACGACACTTTATACGAGCCCAAAGTAATGCCTACGCGTGTTCCGAATTTGTTGATCAACGGAGCATCGGGAATTGCGGTAGGGATGGCCACGAATATGGCGCCACACAACTTGCGTGAGGTGATTGACGGAACTTTAGCGTATATCGACAACAACGACATCGAAATTGACGAATTGATCAATTACGTGAAAGCTCCTGATTTTCCTACAGGAGGAGTAATTTATGGGTACGATGGTGTGCGCGAAGCGTTCAAAACCGGAAGAGGCCGAATTGTGATGCGTGCCAAAGTAGGATTTGAGGAAGTGGATGGACGCGAATCCATTATCGTAACCGAAATTCCGTACCAAGTGAACAAGGCAGAAATGATTAAGAAAACTGCCGATTTGGTTAATGAAAAGAAAATAGAGGGTATAGCCAACATCCGTGACGAATCGGATCGAAACGGAATGCGTATCGTGTACATCTTGAAACGCGACGCCGTTCCAAATGTGGTGTTGAATACCTTATTTAAGTATACCCAATTACAATCTTCTTTTAGTGTAAACAACATTGCCTTGGTGGCCGGTCGTCCGCAAATGTTGAATCTGAAAGATTTGATTCACTATTTTGTAGAACACCGTCACGATGTAGTGGTGCGCAGAACCAAATACGATTTGCGCAAAGCCGAAGAGCGTGCCCACATCTTAGAAGGATTGATCATTGCTTCTGACAACATCGACGAAGTAATTGCCATTATCCGCGCCTCTAAAAACACCGACGAAGCCCGCGAGAAATTGATGGCGCGTTTCAGTTTGTCAGATATTCAATCGCGTGCCATTGTGGAAATGCGTTTGCGTCAATTGACCGGACTGGAGCAAGACAAATTGCGTGCAGAGTACGAAGACATCATGAAATTGATTGAAGAATTGAAAGCCCTTTTAGCAAGCAAAGAGTTGCGTATGGAGCTCATCAAAACGGAATTGGTAGAAATCCGCGATAAATATGGTGACGACCGTCGTTCTAGCATCGAATATGCAGGAGGAGACGTGAGCATCGAAGATTTGATTGCCGATGAAAATGTAGTGATTACCATTTCGCATGCAGGGTACATTAAACGTACCAATTTGTCCGAATATAAAACGCAAAATAGAGGTGGAGTAGGCCAAAAAAGTGCCGGAACTCGTGACCAAGATTTCTTGGAACACATGTATGTGGCCACCAATCACCAGTACATGATGTTCTTTACGCAAAAAGGAAAATGTTTCTGGATGCGCGTGTACGAAATCCCAGAAGGAAGCAAAACCAGCAAAGGACGTGCGATTCAAAACTTAATCAACATCGAAAGTGACGATAAAGTAAAAGCGTTCATCTGCACCAAAGATTTAAAAGACACCGAATACATCAACAACCATTATGTGATCATGGTAACCAAGCAAGGTATCGTGAAAAAAACATCTTTGGAGCAATATTCAAGACCTCGTGTCAATGGGGTTGCGGCGATTACCATTCGCGAAGACGACGAATTATTAGAAGCCAAATTAACCAACGGGGAAAGCCAAATTTTGATCGCCGTAAAATCGGGTAAATTGGTGCGTTTCGAAGAAGGCAAAACCCGACCAATGGGAAGAACGGCATCTGGTGTACGTGGAATTACCTTGGCCGACGAACAGGATGAAGTAATTGGAATGGTGTCGGTAAATGACATGAGCAGCGAAATTTTAGTTGTGGCTGAAAATGGCTACGGAAAACGCTCTAGCTTAGATGAATACCGCATTACCAACCGTGGCGGAAAAGGAGTAAAAACCTTGAATATTACAGAGAAAACCGGAAAACTAGTATCGATCAATAATGTAACGGATGCCGATGATTTGATGATCATCAACAAATCGGGCTTGACTATCCGTATGGATGTATCTGATTTACGCGTAATGGGACGTGCCACACAAGGGGTTCGTTTGATCAACATCAAAGGCAACGACTCCATTGCAGCGGTAACCAAAGTAATGAAAGAGGAAGAAGCGCCAGATGGCGAAGGAACGGACGAGGAGGCTATCGAAGAAGCTGATTTGGCCACTGAAACCGATGAATCAACTGAAGAATAATTAAAAACCAAAACCATGAAAAGTAAGTATGTACTCCTTGCATCGGCTTTCGTATTATCGATGAATACGCAGGCTCAAAAGGATCAAATTAAAGCAGCCGAAAAAGCCTTAAAAGGTGGTAATGCTGCCGAAGCCATGTCAAGTTTAGCACAAGCAGAACCTTTGTTGACCGCTGCTTCAGAAACCGAGAAAGCACAATTTCATTTTGTAAAAGGAAACGCCGCACTTGATCTGGCAGCCAAAAAAATGGATGCTGCAGCTAATCTAAAATTAGCAGCTAATGCATACAAACAAGTGCTTGCCATTGAAAAAGCAGCTGGAAAATCAAAATACACCGATCAAGCTACTGCCGCATTGACCAACCTAAAAAACACCTTGATAAACAATGCAATTGAAGAAGGAAACCAGAAAAATTATACAGCTGGTTCACAGTTTTTATACACCGCTTATGAAATTGACAATACCGATCTAGAAAAGTTGTATTTCGCAGCCAGTTATGCGGTAAATGGTCAAGATTATGACACGGCTTTGGCGTACTACAGCGAACTCAAGAAATTAAATTATTCTGGAGAAGGAATGGCTTATTATGCGAAAAACGTGTTGAACGAGCAAGAAGAGTATTTTGCGTCCAAAGCAGATCGTGATTCCAAAGTAAGTCTTAAAGTATATACCGATCCACGGGACGAAGCGATTCCATCTAAACGTGGAGAAATATACAAGAACATTGCCTTGATCTTGTTGCAGAAAAACCAAACAGAAGAAGCCAAAACAGCATTGGCAGAGGCTCGTGCAGCGAATCCAGACGATACTTCTTTGACTTTAGCCGAGGCCGATATTTATTTGCAACTTCAAGATTTTGTGACCTACAAAAAATTAATTTCTGAAGTGTTGGCCAAAAATCCAAATGATGCTGATTTGGTATACAACTTGGGTGTTATTGCTTCTAAGAATGATCCAGTTGCCGCTGAACAATATTACAAACGCGCCATCGAAATCAAACCAGATTATGTTAACGCCTATTTGAATTTGGCTATCCTTACTTTAGATGGAGAGAAAATATTGGTAGACGAAATGAACAAATTGGGTACCTCTGAAAAGGACATGAAAAAGTACGATGTGCTCAAAAAAAAGCGTGATGGTTTATTTCAAGCTTCCATTCCTTACTTAGAAAAAGCCTTAGAATTAAATCCGGATAACGCAGATGTGGCAACCACTTTACTCAATGTATACGGTGCATTAGAAATGATGGACAAGAAGAAAGCATTGAAAGCGAAACTGAATGCCAAACAATAAACGTACAGTTGTTCAATAAAAAAAGCCATCTAAATAGATGGCTTTTTTTATGGTTTGGAGTGATTACTCTTTGTTGATTTTTACGGATTCTGTAGCAGAGCTCGTTTGCACTTTAAACAAATAGGTGCCCGGTGCTAGGGTTTCTGTATTTATTTCGGCTTTGCGATCGTCTATGTTTTGCTGTAATACCATTTGCCCTAACAGATTGTATGCACTAATGGTTTGAATGGACTCTACGGCATCGAAATGCAATTCATCTTGTGCAGGGTTGGGGTAGTAAATGAATTTGCTTTTGGTAACCTGCGTAGTAGCCAAGTTGGCACATGTGACATTTGCAGTAAACCCTGGAGCTGTATTGGCACCGTCAGAATAAAATACAAAGGTCAATTTTCCAGAAGCATCAGTAGATGTTACCGTGCCTGGTGAATTGGTTCCAGTGAAGCCGTACTGTTCAACAATAAATGGAGAAGTGTTGCTTGGTCCATTGTAAATGGTTAGTCGATCTATGCCGTTTTCTAAATTAAACGAGGTAAACGTCACCGATACTTGATCTCCTGCATTGATTGGGTTCATGGTAGTGGTGTAATACTCGCTGTTGCTGTAGTTGGCATTTGGTCCACCCGAATCAAAAAATACGCCATCTACACAGTGGTTGATCAATGTATTAAAGGGTTTGGTAACCAAATTAGAAAAACTATCACCTGCACAACTGGCTCGTACATAAAAATCATACGATCCAAATGAATCTAATCCACTAACGGTGTAAGATGTGGTGTTTACCGTGGTGTAGGTTCCCGTTGCAGGATTACCTGCAGGCACTACCAATACTTCAAAAAAGTCAGAACCATTGGGGTTAGTCCAGCTAAAGGTTGCTCCACTTACAGTCACATTCGATACCGTAACTACAAGATTTGAACTACATGCAGTGGTAAAAGAATTAACCGTAGAAAAGGACGATAAACCACACTCGTTTGCTGCATTTACTCTCCAGTAGTAGGTTGTTCCAAATACTAAGTTGCTTAATGCTAGTTGGTTGGTTAAAGAAGTATAGGTTTGAATTGAAGTTGTAAAAGCAGGGTCTTTAGAGACTTCAATGCTATAACTTTCTACATTGTCTCCCATGTTATCCCAAACCAAGGTTGTTGAATTTGTAGCAATTACAGCATTATCTAGTGGAGAACTCAAAGCCGGTACAGTAAGCAAGGGACTTTGAACAATCAAGGTATAGAACAAGTTTGTTACAGTAGATCCGCTAGTAGCAGCCACAATTAGATTGTAGGTGCCAGCTGGAACATTCTCTAAGTTTGTAAGCGTAAGCACATTGCTGCTGGATGCATTCAATTCATTGGATTGAAAATTAGCAACTACACCCGAAGGTAACCCCTCTACACTAAATTGTGCAATTCCACTAAAAGTAGGTAAGGCCTCCAATTGAAATTGAAAAGAAGTTGTAGCCGATCCCAAGCAAATTTGGTTTGTCATTTTTTCGTTAGATGAAAGTAAGATGGGCTTGCCTTTGATGTTGCTCAACAACAACGAATATTTTTGCAACGCATTCATCAAGCTACCTTTGTGGTTGATGCTAACGGTGTAAGTTCCAGCTGCTGCTGCTACATCAATTTTTTCTACATTATCAACACTATTATCAGCTTTGGTTGCTGCTGCTGTAACAAGCGAAGGATTCAATTTCCAAGGAAAGTATACCGTATTGGCTTTCGATAGTCTAAAATCCAAATCATTAACCAAGGCAGGGGCAAAAAAATCAGTGATTGAATTATTGATGATTGTGCCTGTGGGATCAGTCCAACAAATCGTACCCATGATTGACTTGGTTTCGTCATTGGGCTCAAAGTTAAAGGTGTATGAATTACCTTGAATTAAGGTGTTTTCCTTGATCATGGCATCTACTCCATCATTGGTAATCATCACTGCAGCACGTTCAGCATTCAATAATCCCCAACCAAAACGGTAGTCAGGACCTGCCGATGAACCAGCTTCATCAGCTGTATGAATGGCCATGCCACGCAAAGTAGCCGAGCGCATAAAGCCGCCTTTTACATTTTTGAAATGTTGTTGCAACAATAATAAAGTTCCAGCTACATTGGGAGAGGACATAGATGTGCCGCTGTAGGATGAATAGGATGTATCCGAGTTGGCGGTGCACGAACGCACATTCACTCCTTTTCCACAAATGTCTGGTTTTACGCGGCCATCGTCGGTTGGACCCCAGCTACTAAAATTAGACATCGATACACTAGTGGGTGAGGTATAGTTACTTACCTGATTGACTGCGGCTACTATAAGTCCGTTCTTGGATGTACTTTTTCCAGATAATAAATCGTAGCCGTTTTTGGTGGTGTTGTAACCAGCATTACGTGAATTACCAGCTGAATTTACAAATAAGTAGAACGGCGCGTTAAACATGATGTTGTCAAATGTTTTGGCATCGGCATCATATTTACCCCATTTATATACAGGGACTGAAGCAGGATCACTTCCGTATGAATGATTTGAAACCAATAAACCATTGGCTGCCGCTTGTGTAACCTCAAAAGTATCGGTAGTCCAATCGTAAGCTCTCAAATTGGCTTGAGAGGCCATACCCTTTGCGGTAGCACTAGCAGTGCCTCCCATAACTGTTCCAGAAACGTGCGTGGCATGATCAGAAACAGAGGTAGGATTGTCCACTTGGGTGACTCTTCCCGAGATCAACTGGTGTGTACTGCGTACTTTTCCACCGTCCCATACACCAACGGTCATGTTTTGTCCATCCAATTGAAGTCCTAAACTTCCCCCGGTATTCAACCGATTGGCACGGGTAGTAATGGCCGCTCCTGCATTGAAAGTCGTGTAATAGATAGGGTTATCAAATTCGTCTACACTCACCAGTTCGGCTCTGCCACCGTTGGGTTTTACAATAAACTCTTCCCAGCCTTTTATGGCAGCCAGTTGCATGGCTTTGATTTTGTTTGCCTTGTAAATGGAATCATAAATGGGGGCTAAACGATTGAGTTCAGTAACATTCGTTTCAGCTATAATTTTAATTTTATCTGCTTCTGTTTGGGCATAGGAATGATGCATAAATGGAAGCAATAACAAGACTATAAATTTTGATTTCATATTTTATTTTGAAAATTTAGGCTAAAATAGTGTTATAATTTAAACGAAAAGTATGGACTATCGTTAACAACTGTTAAATTATCTTTTTAATTACCCGCAGTTTGTGGGTGTGTTTATTGAGTTCGGCGTTGTAAATTCCCAAGTGATCCAATCGATCAATACGCACTTTTCCGCTGGCATGGATAATGTAGTTGTCGTCCATGATAAGGCCAACGTGAATGATTTTTCCTTCTTCGTTGTCAAAAAAGGCCAAATCGCCGGCTTCACTTTCTTCGATGAAACTCAACGGAACGCCTTGGGTGGCTTGCTGAGACGCATCGCGCAACAAGGAGTAGCCGTTTAGTTTATAGACCATTTGGGTAAAACCCGAGCAATCAATTCCAAAGGGAGATTTTCCACCCCACAAATACGGCGCATTCAAATACATGAAAGCGGTTTCGATTAAGTTTGATTTGGGTAATATACCTTCTAGTCTTAAGCCGTCAAAACTCATTTCTTGAACATTGAGCTTTGGATTGGACAAAAAGGCCAACGAAGCGCCCAAGGTTATGGGCAACAACTGATTGTTTCCGTAAGTAATGTATTCAACCAAATCGCCATTTAGAACAACGGGCAATTTGCTGAGTGTATTGTATTCGTCCTGCGTAAGGGATTGAAATTGTTTTTCGTCTATCCACCCTTCGTATTGGTCAAACTGCATTTTAACTTTGCGCCATTGCTTTTGTTTTTCCAGTACTTCAAAATGCTCGCCAAACAAAATTTGCGACACGATTTCGCTTCGGTCAGAGGGTTCTAGCCGAAGGGGAATAACCGCTAAGTTGCAAATTCCAAACATGGATTGTCAGATCA
>JAGNTC010000077.1 GCA_017987725.1 Flavobacterium sp. | reverse complement strand
GGTAATGAACATTGAGGTTCGCATCAAGTCGGTTTTGGGAATCAATAACCAATTGGTGCAGTATTCAAATCCACTTGTTTTTGCGGTGACCGCTTACTCTACAGCTAAACCAATATTAGGTTTGGTTAAAGATGGTGGAAATGCAGCGTCATCTCCTCGCTTGCTTGCGCAAGACTTTACATCCTTTTCCACCTTTGAAGGGTATTTTTATTTGGAGCCAGGTTCCTATAAATTATACAGACCTGATGCCTGCGGTAGCTTTGCTAGTCCAACTATATATGGTGGCGCTGCTGGTTTGTTAACCGAAGGAGCTTCTGCGCCAAGCATCACTGTGGCGACTGCGGGTCATTACTTGATGAAAGCCGATATTACACCTGCAGGGATGACCTATTCAATCAAATTCTACAAAGCATTTGGCATATTTGGAACAGCCAAAGGAACCTTGGGATCTGGTAATGCAGTGCCCATGACCGATGAAAACAATACAAACCAATGGAAATTAACCATTGAATTGTTTAAAGGCCGTAAATTTAGATTCAAATCCAATGATTGGACCGCAGCCCTAAGCGGAAATCCTCCTTCTGTTCCTAGCGGTGCAGGAACTACTACCATTTCAATTCTCGGAAAAGGCAGCATTGCAGGCACAGTTACAGAACTGACAACGGGTGGAGACATCACAGTCCCTGGATCTGACGACGGAACAAAAGTTAAATACGATGTGATATTAGATGTAAGTAATCCAAGAAATTACACCTATACGCTCGAAGTAAACCCAAATTAAATCAAAGACAAACAGGGTTTTTATTTCCTGTTTGTTTATAATAATATATGATTGCTTAACCTATTATTTTAGTAACGATGAAAAAATCAATTTTACTTAGTTTTGCTTTACTGTTTATGTCCATTATCAGCCAGGCACAGGTAACAATCACTCCTGCTACCTTTGCTGTTACCGATCCAATTACGATTACCGTTTCATTTGCAAGCGCAACTTGCAATACCATGGGTGCAAATCCTGCAAAAGTATACATGCATGCAGGTATTGGAAATGATGCCAATCCATGGGGATTTAATGTCATTGGTAACTGGGGACAAGACAATGGGGTGGGTTATATGACCAATAACGGGAACGGAACTTGGAGTATTACCATTACGCCAAGCACGTACTTTAACTTGAATGCCTCACAGCAAGCCACTGCTACCCGTATGGGAATGGTATTTAGAAATGCTACCGGTACTCAAACACTGAAACTCGCTCCAGGTTGTGGTGATTTCTTTTTTAATGTTGGGTATTTCCAAGTAAACCTTACCGCACCATTAGTAAATAGTACTAACCTGATAAACAGCGGAAGTAATTTTAATGTACAAGCCACCAACACCAATGGCGTGGCCAATTACAACTTGAAAGCCAATGGAGTTAGTTTAAATACCGCTACGGGAGTTTCTACCTACAATTATACCCACACCAACATCACGAGTAATCAAAACTATGAATTAACGGTTACACAAGGAACGGAATCACAAACCAAAAGTTTTATCGCCCTTGTTAATCCTGGATTGATTAACCAAGCAATCCCAAGCAATCTTGTAGATGGAATCAATTACAATGCGACGGATGCTACAAAAGCTACATTGGTATTAGATGCACCAAACAAAGAGTATGTGTATGTGGCGGGTAGTTTTAACAACTACCAACCCACAGGAGCTTATGCTATGAAGAAAGATCCGAGTTCAACTAAATTCTGGTTAGAACTAACTGGATTAGTCCCTGGGCAAAATTATACCTATCAATATTGGGTGGGCGATGCCAATCCTATTGCCAATTCACCCGCCTTAGTAAAAACGGCAGACCCCTATTCTACCTTAGTTTTGTCGCCTTTTGACGATCCTTACATCCCTTCTGCATCCTACCCGAATTTGCCCGCTTATCCAGCAGGACAAAGCAGAGAAGTTACTGTGTTAAAAACAGGTCAAACGCCCTATAATTGGCAAGTAACTAATTTTAATAAGCCTAAAAAAGAAGACCTCGTGGTTTATGAAGTGTTGGTTCGTGATTTTGCTTCGCGTAGAAATTTCCAAGACTTGATTGATCGGATTGCTTATTTTAAAAATTTAAATATCAATGCGATTCAGTTGATGCCTGTTATGGAATTTGAAGGCAATGAAAGTTGGGGATACAACACCTCTTTTCACATGGCCTTGGATAAGTTTTATGGCACATCCGAAAAAATGAAAGAATTAGTAGATGTATGTCACCAAAACGGCATTGCAGTAATTCTAGACGTGGCGTTAAACCATGCCTTTGGGCGTAATCCAATGAACCGCATGTGGATGTCTGATCCTGATGGAGATGGCTGGGGTGGACCAAGCACTGACAGTCCTTATTTTAATGTAACCGCTACACATAGTTACAGCGTGGGAAGTGATTTTAACCACCAGCAATCGCGCACCAAAACCTATGTTAAGCGAGTTATAAAACAATGGATTGAGGAATACCAAATCGATGGATTTCGTTGGGATTTAACCAAAGGATTTACACAAAATTGTGCGGGAAGTGATGCGTGTACCAACGCCTACCAGCAAGATCGTGTAGATGTTTTGAAAGAATATGCCGATTACTCTTGGAGTTTAGATCCTTCTCATTATGTGATTTTTGAACATTTGGGTGCCGATAACGAAGAACGCGTTTGGGCCAACTACCGCCTTAATGAAACACCTAGTAAAGGCGTGATGATGTGGGGTGAGATGTTTAATGCCTACAAGCAATTGGCTTTGGGATTCTCGGCCAATGCCGATATTACGCGCATGGGGCATGTGAGCCACGGTTTTGATGCTAAACGTGTAATAGGATATCCGGAAAGTCATGACAAAGACCGCGTGATGTATGAGGCGTTTACTTTTGGAAATACTGGCGGAACCAATCCTCCAAACAACAACTTGAATAATACATTAGGAAGAATGTCAGCTATTGGGGCAACGTCTCTTTTGGTGCCTGGACCTAAAATGATTTGGCATTTTGCTGAATTAGGCATGAATGACTCCATCTATACCTGTTCAAATGGGACAGTAAATTCCGAATCTGATGCAACTGCAGGGGATTGTAAGTTGGACACGAAACCACAACCACAATGGGTAAATAACTGGCTTACCAGCACCCAACGGGCTCCCATCTATGCCAATTATTCTCGACTCATTGACTTAAAAATTAGTGAGCCGGTTTTTGAAGGGAATTACGCCATTAGTCCTAATGGAACTAATTTGTATCAACGTATTTATATATATGATACAAGCTTGCCAGCCAATCAAATACAAAACGTAGTTGTATTAGCTAACTTTTCAAGTTCTACGGCCAACATTACTCCTGATTTTCCATTCACTGGAACCTGGTATAATTTAATGGATGATACGAGCATCAACGTGACTAGCACTACTGCGCAATTGAGTATTGGCGCCGGTCAATTTAGAGTATATGGAAATAGACCAAGCACCTTGTCAACACCTAGCTTTGATCCGCTAGAAGATGTACGCATCTTCCCGAATCCAAGTAATGCGTATTTCAGCATTACCAAAGCGGTAAATCAGGTGGATGTGTTTACTACTACAGGTCAACTGGTTCGTTCCTTTGGCGCAGAATTAGAAGGTTATCAATACAATGTTAGTGATTTAGCAAAAGGACTTTACTTAATTAAAGTAACCGACGAAAACGGACGAAACAAGCTGATCAAATTCGTGAAAAACTAACAACACATTTTTTCCATAAAAATCCCGACTCATCCTCGGGATTTTTTTTGATGTAGTTCATCGGTTTCTGAATCGGAATGGATTGAATTAAAATGCTTATTCGTTACATTTGTCTCCCCAATTGATATTCCTATGCCCTGGTTTGTACTCTATACGCAGCCCCGTAACGAAAAAAAAGTAACTGATCGACTTGAAAAGTTAGGAATTACAGCCTATTGTCCCATGACCATACAAGTGCGACAATGGTCGGACAGGAAGAAAAAAGTAGAGGTGCCTTTGCTTAACTCTTATGTATTTGTTCACTTAGCTGAAGCCGATCGAAAGTTGGTTTTTGAAGTGCCCGGTATCGTTCGCTATTTGTTTTGGCTGGGCGAACCCGCAATAGTGCGTGACGAAGAAATCAAGACCTTAAAAAATTGGCTCTCGCATGACCTCGCTGAGCTCGAAGTATGCGCCTTTAAACCAGGCGATACCATCACGCTAAAAGAAGGTGCATTTAAAAATCAAGAAGCGCTGATTAAAACGATCTCTAAAAACAAAATGCAGTTGGTACTTGTTTCACTTGGACTCTTGGTTACGATTACTACTCAAACAATTACTCCTGATCAAAAATAGTCTGTTTGGCTTTTTTGGTCAAACCTGCATAGACCAAATCATAGGATTGTTGCAACATCTGCAGCAGTAATTTATCTGCAACATCTTTATTGCAATCTACAGTATTCCAATGCATCTTATTGGAATGATAGCCTGGACGAACGGCTGAAAACTGCTCGCGTAATTCTTCATTTTGCTCTGGGTTACCTTTTAAATTTATAGCCGGTCTACCGTTCTCCCATTCCAGTAGCGAAGTCATACAAAATATTTTTCCACCTACTTTAAAGACTAAAGTGTCCTCATCAAACGGAAAATGTTCGGTTGTACCGGGTTTAGCCATACAGCAAGTGTAAAGGTCTTGTAAATTCATATTCACTACTATTTGATGCCAAAACTACTGCTTTTTAGTGAAAGGTTTGAGGGTTTATCAACTGATAAAAGGGCTAAAAAAACAACTTTTTCGTTTTGATTTCTGCGCATTTTACAACAAAAACCAAACCGTAAAATTCCTATATTTGACTCACACAATTGAAAATTACTATGGACAACATCAAACAATACGTACAAGAACATAAAGATCGTTTCATATCAGAACTAATAGACTTGCTTAAAATCCCATCGGTGAGCGCCGATACAGCCTATTCGCAAGATGTTTTTGATACGGCCGAAGCGGTAAAAGTGAGTTTAGAAAAAGCAGGTGTAGATTTTGCCGAAATTTGTGACACACCGGGTTATCCCATTGTTTACGGACAAAAAATAATAGATCCCAATTTACCCACGGTGTTGGTGTACGGCCATTATGACGTGCAACCACCCGACCCCATTGAGTTGTGGACATCTCCGCCATTTGAGCCTGTAATTAAACCCACTGAAATACATCCCGAAGGCGCCATTTTTGCACGCGGTTCTTGTGATGATAAAGGCCAAATGTACATGCACGTCAAAGCGTTTGAGTACATGGTGCAATCCAATACCTTGCCTTGCAACGTAAAATTCATGATTGAAGGCGAAGAAGAAGTGGGTTCCAAAAGCTTGAGTTGGTTTGTAGAGCGCAACCAAGAAAAACTCAAAAACGACGTGATCTTGATTTCAGATACCGGCATGATTTCCAACCAGCAACCGTCAATTACAACTGGTTTGCGTGGTTTGAGTTATGTGGAAGTAGAAGTGACTGGACCCAACCGCGATTTGCACTCGGGACTTTACGGAGGCGCAGTAGCCAATCCGATCAATGTGTTAACCAAAATGATTGCGTCATTACACGACGAAAACAACCACATTACCATTCCCGGTTTTTATGAAGCTGTCGAAGAACTCACCCAAGCCGAACGTGCCGAAATGGCCAAAGCACCGTTTTCGTTAGACGCCTATAAAAAAGCCTTAGATCTCAATGATGTATACGGCGAAGCCGGTTATGTAACCAACGAACGCAACTCCATCCGTCCCACACTTGACGTGAACGGCATTTGGGGCGGATACACTGGCGAAGGAGCCAAAACCGTGATTGCCAGTAAGGCGTATGCCAAAATTTCCATGCGTTTGGTGCCGCACCAAGATTGGCATACCATCACGCAATTATTCAAAACGCATTTCGAAAGTATAGCACCCAGCGGCGTGACCGTAAAAGTAACCGAACACCACGGCGGTCAAGCTTATGTTACGCCCATCGACAGCATTGGCTACCAGGCGGCCAACAAAGCCTATACCGAAACCTTCGGGGTACCGGCCATTCCGGTAAGGTCTGGGGGAAGCATTCCCATTGTGGCCTTGTTTGAAAAAGAGCTCAAAAGCAAAACAATCCTTATGGGATTTGGCTTGGATAGTGACGCCATTCATTCGCCCAACGAACATTTTGGCATCTTCAATTACTTGAAAGGTATTGAGACCATTCCGTTGTTTTACAAGTATTTTGTAGAGCTAAGTAAGTTGTAAAGTCAAAAGTCGAAAGGAAAGAAGTATACTAAGAACGGCTGTTAGCTTTGGGTTGGAAGTTTAGAGTGGGAAGCGGGAAGTTTTTAACTTAGACGAGAGACGAATAGAAGAGAGATAAGAGAGGGTTCTAAGAAATTCCAATATTGAATCCCGACGCTTCGGGACCAAATTCCAAAACTTCGGGACCAATTGGTCTCTACTAGACAAAATCTTTCAATCCTTCAATTTTTCAATCTTTAAATCATCTACACGGACAACCGATAACGGACAACCGACAACACAAAATCACTTCCCCTTCTCCTCTATCCACTTAGATAAATATTTAGTGCTTTGCAGACTGTGGTGTTGTAAGAGCGCGCCCATAAAATTTGTTGCGCGGTGGGCGCCCAAGTTGTGTAACAAAGAATCGATTTGGTCGATAAAACGTTGTTCAAATTTATTTCGATCAAAGCGTGTATTTACCAATTGCACGCCATTTTGTTGGGATTGTTTCCAATGTATTTCGTCTTGATACAGTTGTGTGGCAGCCTGAATAAAGGCGTCATCATTGTCTGTGACGGTTCCATTCCAAGGCAAATCGCCAAACATGGATTCGGCTCCGAGGGTTGAGGTGATCGAGGGTGTTCCGTAACACATGGCCTCCAACAATTTTCCTTTTGCACCAGCACCAAACGGAATGGGCGCCAATAAAACCTTGGCATTTTGTATCACCTCTTGCGCCGATTCGGCTCTGCCCAAAACCAAAAAGCGCTCACTGGGTTTGTGTAGCTCTAGGGCTTTTTGCGGTACATAGGCTCCGTATATTTTTAAACTAGCTGTAGGGATGTGTTTGGATAATACCGGCCAAATGTGCTGTTTCAAATACAAAACCGTTTGCCAATTGGGCTCGTGCAAAAAGTTGCCAATAAAAACAAAATCGCTTCGCTCCTCAAATTTGGGCCAACTGGCTTGCGTTTCGGGCGTAATCGGTTCAGCCAAAAGCGGCAAATAAAACAGTAAATTGCGTTTAACGCCAAAGGTATTTTGCAGTAAATCCAGTTCAAATTCGGAAATGATGAGCGAAAGATCGCAGCGCAACATACTGGCAATTTCGCGTTTGGCGGTATCAGAAAATAAATCGGAAGGCGATAAATCCCGTTTTTGTTTATAGGCTTCTTGTCGAGCCAATCGCAAACAATGCAAATCTTCGGTGTCTAATAGACGCAAAGCATCAGGGCACTGTTCGGCCACGCGCCAACCAAATTGTTCTTCAGTCACAAAGCGATCAAAGAGCACCGCTTGGGGATTGAGCGTTTGAATATAGGCATCAAAACTGCTGTCGTTGAGTAGGATTTCTTGAGTGTAAATGCCTTTTGAATTCAAATCATCCGAGTAAGGTGATGTGCTTGCCGCCGAGGCAAAATGCACTTCCCAGTTGTGTTTAGCAAACAATTCAATCAGAAGCAGCAAATGCGCTCCCGCGGCCGAAGAGGTGGGCTCGGGCCATACTAAACCTATAATGAGCAATTTTTTTTGCATAAAACTAGAAGATGCGGAAAGGTAGGAATTTTTTGCAGTTGCCTATCCAATACCAAACTCAAAAAAATAGTGACTGTAAAAGTTGTTTGCGCCTAATTTATCAGATCCTATTTGCCCAATAATTTGACATCTTCCAAGCATCATCATCATCGATATTCGGGATAGTTTTGCTTACTTTGCAGCATGTAAACATACCTTACATGTATTAGTTGTATGAAAATTACTATTCACGCCCAGCCCATACCGTATATCGTTGATTTGGCTAACCCCATTGACATCTCCTTGCCCCTTGCCGATTCAGATCAAAATCCGTTGGCATGGTACCTGGAAAAACCCCGTATTGAACCCGTCACATCCGGTAATTGGGTGGGACAAGTTGTGCAAGGTAGTTCAACAAATTTCAACAACATTTACTTTAATCCGCATGGACATGGCACACATACAGAGTGTTTGGGCCATATTACAAAAGAGTTTTACAGCATCAACCGTAGCTTGACTACGTTTTTTTTTATGGCTGAATTAATTAGCATCACGCCAACTCAAGTGGGAGGAGATGAAATCATTACCAAAGACCAAATTGCGGATAAACTAAATGGGGGAAAACCAGAAGCATTGGTTATTCGCACACTTCCCAATGCATTGGCTAAAAAAAACAAGAATTATTCACACACCAACCCGCCTTATTTAACTGAGGAAGCAGCGGCATATATTAGAGAAATAGGGATTACTCATTTACTTATCGATTTGCCTAGTGTGGACCGCGAGGAAGACGAAGGGAAACTGCTTGCCCACAAAGCCTTTTGGAATGTAAAAAATGTAGCTGTGCTCAACGCAGACGCTAGAATGGATTGCACCATCACCGAGTTAATTTACGTACCCGATACGATATTGGATGGGAGCTTTTTACTGAATTTGCAAATCGCCTCGTTTGAGAACGACGCAAGCCCCAGTAAACCAGTATTGTATGCTCTAATCAACTCGCAAGTAGACTAAATTAGGGAATGCAAAAGAAAGATTTGAAACAAAACAAGTTCCCCCTATAACCGTAAAATCTTTCTGAAATCCCCTTTTGCTATTTAAAAAATAAATCTATATTTGCAGCCACAATTCCCGCGGGTATGGTGAAATTGGTAGACATGCCAGACTTAGGATCTGGTGCCGCAAGGCGTGTAGGTTCGAGTCCTATTACCCGCACAACTAGCTCAAACAAATGTTTGGGCTTTTTTATGAAATTAAGCGAGTAGGTTCCCCCGAAACTTCGGGGCTATTACCCGCACAACTAGCTCAAACAAATGTTTGGGCTTTTTTATGAAATTAAGCGAGTAGGTTCCCCCGAAACTTCGGGGCTATTACCCGCACAAAAACAAACCCTAACCTCTTTAATGAAAAGAAGTTAGGGTTTTTTGATTTCTAAACTACCCCCTATAATTCCCCAAAAAATTATTGAATGAAAGGAGGTTCACAAACACTACTTGATTTTATTTTTGTTGAGCTAAGCGAAAGGA
>JAGNTC010000210.1 GCA_017987725.1 Flavobacterium sp. | reverse complement strand
TTCGATTGATGTACTTGACGTTTTTTACCACGTTCCGCGGAACCGAGGAGCAAGAAAAACACTTGCACGAAAGCCCGGCTTTAATTACTTTCCCGTTGATAGTTTTGGCCATATTAGCCGCAATTGGCGGAGCGATTAATTTACCCGGCAGCACCTGGTTAAATCACTATTTGGCTCCTTTATTCCATGCCGAACATACTGAGCACGCCTTAGGCACTTTAGAATACGGACTAATGGGAGTAGCCTTGGCCGGTGGAATTTTTGGAATTTTGTGGGCGCGTCGTCAATTCATCACCCAAAAAAGTTTACCCAAATCCGATGACCAAATGGAAGGTTTTGCCAAAGTGGTGTACCACAAATATTACGTAGACGAAGCGTATACCAAAATCATTGTGAACCCAATCAATAGCGCCTCTCGTTTTTTCCGTGATACGTTAGAAACCAGTTTGTCTGCTCTTGTACTTGGATTAGCCAAAGTGAGTTTGTCGCTTGGGGCTCAAGGCCGAAAAGTGCACAACGGAAACACGGGCTTGTATTTGTTTGCCTTTGTATTGGGTGTGATTGCCCTTGTTACGTATTTGTTTATCGTTCAATAATTTTATTCTAATGGATATATCATCAGTATTACTGTTATTATTAGTTGGGTCAATCGTTACCTTTTTGGTTGGAAACCAATGGGCTTCTAAAGTGGCCTTGTTGTTTTCGGCCATAGCCTTGGGCGTTTCCTGCTATTTGTTGAACGCTTTTCAATTGGGACAAAACATTGATTTTGTAGCCCCTTGGATTGCTAAACCCAATGTGAGTATTGCTTTGTTGGCCGACGGCTTATCAATGGCGATGGTCTTACTCACCACCGGCTTAATTCCCTTGATCATATTATCCGGTTTTGGCACCTCATTTGAAAACGCCAAATCCATTTATGCCTTGTTGCTGTTTATGGCCTTTGCCATGGTGGGAACATTCCTTGCGGTTGATGGGTTGTTGTATTATATTTTCTGGGAATTATCCTTGATCCCCATTTATTTTATTGCCTTGCTTTGGGGCAATGGCGATGCCGAAGACCGTAAAAAAGCAGTAGTTAAGTTCTTTATCTACACCCTGGCTGGTTCGTTATTTATGTTGGTGGCCTTTGTGTACATGTACCAACAAGCCGGCAGTTTCTTGTTGAAAGATTTGTACCAATTACAACTTTCGGATACCGAACAATTTTGGATTTTCTTGGCCTTCTTTATGGCCTATGCCATCAAAATTCCGTTGATTCCATTTCATACCTGGCAGGCCAAAGTATACCAAAAAGCACCTGCTATCGGCACCATGTTGTTGTCGGGGATTATGCTTAAAATGGGATTGTACAGCGTAATTCGTTGGCAATTGCCTTTGGCCCCACATGCGGCCATTGCCTACCAAAATTGGTGGATCGGCTTAGGATTAGCGGGAGTAATCTATGGCGCTGTTGTGGCTTTGCGTCAAAAAGACATGAAAAAATTATTGGCTTATTCGTCCTTGTCGCACGTAGGAATAATTGCAGCAGGTATATATACTTTGAGTTTAGATGGCTTGCGTGGCGCGGTGATGCAAATGATTGCACACGGATTCGTCGTGGTAGGCTTATTCTTGGCCGCTGAAATCATTTACAGACGTTACCAAACCCATGCCATCGCGGAAATGGGCGGTATTCGTGCCCAAGCTCCTCGATTTACTTCGCTGTTTATGTTGTTGGTGTTGGCCTCTGTGGCCTTGCCTTCTACCTTTAATTTTGTGGGTGAATTTACGGTCTTGTACAGTTTGTTTACCACCAATAGTTGGTTTGCTGTTTTGGGCGGATTAACCATCATTTTGGGCGCTTATTACATGCTTAAAATGTTTCAACACGTGATGTTGGGCCAAACTAATTCCAAAGGTTTTTGTGACCTCAGTTTAACTGAAGCCATCACGATGATCGCGTTAGTCGTGGTATTGTTATTTTTTGGTTTGTATCCCAAACCCATCCACGACTTGATCACACCGAGTTTAGATATAATTGCCCATCGGTTACACCTATAATTAAATTAATACACACACATCAGATTCAGTATACGTCTCTTTTGACCTTAAAATAATACACCTATGAATACATTAATTGCCGTTATCGGATTAGGAATTTTAACACTAGTGTTGGAAATTCTCAACCTAAGAAAAGCGATTATCCCCTTTACGATATTGGGATTATTAGGCATACTGGGACTCACCGTGCTCGATTACAATGCACCGGCTTCCTACTACAACAACATGATCATGGTGTCCAATTTCTCAGTGTGTTTTTCCAGTTTATTTATCGTGTTGACTATTTTCTTGGTGGCCTTGAGTCATCATTTTTATGACAATCACGCGAGCAAACTCTCTGATTTTATTGCCATTAAAATATTCTTATTATCTGGTGCTGTGGCCATGGTATCGTTTGGCAACTTGGCCATGTTCTTTCTAGGCATCGAAGTATTGTCTATTTCCTTATACATTTTGGCAGCCAGCAATCGATTAAACCTCAAAAGCAACGAAGCCGGGATGAAGTACTTTTTGATGGGCTCTTTCGCATCTGGAATTTTATTGTTTGGTATCTGCTTAATTTATGGCGCAATGGGTACGTTTGACGTGACTGAAATCGCCGAACTATCGCACTCTGCCGAATTACCGAGCTGGTTTTTTGTAGGCGTATTATTGTTGTGCATCGGTATGTTATTCAAAATCGCCGCAGTGCCTTTCCACTTTTGGGCGCCTGATGTATACGAAGGTTCACCAGCCTTAACCACAGCGACCATGAGTACCTTGGCTAAAGTAGTCGCGATGGCCACTTTTTATAAATTATTGATCGTTCTAAATCCTGAATTGTCTTCTCATTATTACAACACCATCGCTCTAATTTCCATGGCGTCTATGACTGTAGGAAACATCATGGCCTTGCAGCAGCAAAATG
>JAGNTC010000076.1 GCA_017987725.1 Flavobacterium sp. | reverse complement strand
TTTTGAAGGCAGCCCCTTTAAATCCGGTTCCTCTGCCATCTACACAAGCTACTAAATAGCCTTGTTGTGCTAAAGACTGGAACCAATAATCGTCGGCACTGTTCCAATCGTTGTTTACTTGTTGCGAACCCGGTCCAGAATATTGGTACATCAAAAGCGGGTATTTGCGTGAAGGATCAAAATCGGCAGGCTTCAAAATCCAGGCGTTTAACTCCTGTCCTTCGGCGGTTTTGAGTACAAAAAATTCTTTGGCACCCAATTTATAACTAGCCAATTTGTTTTGCAAGGCCTCATTGGACTCAATATTTTTGAGCAATTTGCCCGATTTAGTATCGTGCAAGGTATACTGCGTGGGCTGGGTAGCCGAAGAATACGATTGGATAAAGTAGTTAAAATTGGGACTAAAAGTGGCTGAATTGGTGCCCGTTTTGGCCGACAAACATTGCTTATTTTTACCCGACAAGCCAATTTTGTATACCGCTCGGTTGATGGAACCCAACTCAGTCGATTGGTACAAAATCGACTTGGTTTTGGCGTCGTAACCATAATAGGCCGTAACTTCCCAATTGCCTTTGGTGATTTGGTTTTTTAATTTCCCGGCTGAATCATACAAGTAAATATGATTGAATCCATCTTTTTCACTGGTCCAAATAAAACTGTTATCGGGCAAGAACGTAAGGTTATCGGTTACGTCTACATAGGCCTTGTCTTTTTCGTTGAGCGCTATACGGGTTTGCAACGTAGTTCCGTTGATGAACAACATATCTAAATTGTCTTGGTGCCGATTGAGCACTTGCGCTGATAAGGTATTGGCGTCAGCTGTCCACTGCAAACGCGCGATGTAAAAATCACGATAGGCCGATAAATCAACGGTTTGGGCTTGCTTGGCAGCCAAATCATAGACATGCAAGGAAACTTCTGAGTTTTTTTCACCTGCTTTGGGATATTTGAAGGTTTCGGTGGTGGGATACAATTCTTTTTGAAAAACTGACATACTGAACTCAGGCACTTGGGATTCGTCAAATTTGATGTAGGCCAATTTTTTACTGTCTTTGCTCCAATCAAAGGCGCGTACAAAAGCAAATTCTTCTTCGTACACCCAATCGGTGATGCCATTGATGATGGCGTTTTTACGGCCGTCATTGGTGATTTGCGTGATTGACTTGGATGCAAAAGTGTAGACATACAAATTATTGTCTTTGGCAAAGGCCAACTGCTGCCCATCGGGAGAAAAGGTGGGCTCTTGTACCGGAAAGTCAAGTAATTTGGTTACTGATTTGGTAGCGATATCGTATAGGAAATAATCGGCGGTAAACGAATGACGGTAAATAGGAGAAGTATTAGTGGCTAAGAGCAGCTGTTTTTCATCGGGGCTAAAGGTATAACTGTCAATGCCGTCTATCAGTAAAGGTTGGTTTTTGGTGTCCAGCAACGTGCTTATTTTGTTGAGCGTTGCAAAATCATATAGATCGATTTGGAAACTTTTTGTGCTGCGGTCAAAATTGAGAACGGTATAGTGGTTGCTTAATTTGAGTGCTTGTAATTCGTCCATTCCTTTGGCTCGGAAGGCGCCGGTATAAATGTCTTCGACGGTGATTTTTTGTTGGGCAAATAAGGTGCAATGAAGCGATAAAATAAAGGCTAAAATCGGTACTATTTTCATGTGTAGAATGGTAATTTAAAAACAGCCAATTTTAGTGAAAAAAATGCAATTATCGCCACATTTTGGAAATTAATTCACGCTGCTTAGCGGTAATTTAAGGAGAAGTTCGCGTCAAAATTCTCAGATTATCCCGCGAGTATCCTTTATATTTGTATGCTTTTCTAAACCAGAAGAACTATGACGCACGACATCGCCGGATTTTCAAAATTGAGCAAAGAAGACAAACTCCAGTGGTTGTCTGAGCACTATTTTTCTACACCCCACGAAGCAACTGCCTTACTCAAAAAATACTGGAACTCCGACCAGGTGCTCCAAAAATTACACGATGAATTTATCGAAAACACGGTGAGTAATTTTTACTTACCCCTTGGGGTGGCACCCAATTTTGTGATCAATGGGAAAAACTATACCATTCCCATGGCCATTGAAGAAAGCTCGGTAGTAGCCGCAGCAGCCAAATCAGCGAAATTTTGGGCCAGTAGAGGTGGGTTTAAAACCCAAGTGATCAACTCCGAAAAAATTGGTCAAGTGCATTTTATGTACCAAGGCGATGGCGAAAAATTAGCGCGATTCATTCAACACATTCAGCCCCAGCTGCGTGAAGCCACGCGTGACATCACCAAAAACATGGAAGCCCGAGGCGGCGGAATTAGCAAAATAGAATTGCGCAACCAGACTCATAAATTGCCGCAGTATTTTCAGCTGCACGCTACCTTTGAGACCAAGGATTCCATGGGAGCCAATTTCATTAATTCGTGTTTGGAACAATTTGCCAAAACCTTAACCGATGAGGCGCAACGGTTTGCCGAGTTTAACGAGACCGAAAAAAACATCCAAGTGGTGATGAGCATATTGTCAAATTACGTACCCAACTGTTTGGTTCGCGCCGAAGTTTCGTGTCCGATTGATGAATTAGCCGAAAAAAAACTAGACCATCCCGCAGAATTTGCCGAGAAATTTGTGCAAGCGGTTCAAATAGCCCAAGTCGAACCTTTTCGTGCCGTTACGCACAACAAAGGCATCATGAACGGCATTGATGCAGTAGTCTTGGCAACTGGAAATGATTTTAGAGCGGTTGAAGCCGGCGTACATGCCTATGCCGCGCGTGATGGGCAATACCGCAGTTTAACCCATGCCTCGATAGAAAATGGTATTTTTAAGTTTTGGATTGAAATTCCGTTGGCCTTGGGCACTGTAGGTGGTTTAACCAATTTGCATCCTTTGGTAAAATGGAGTTTGGAACTTTTGCAAAAACCATCGGCACATGAACTCATGCAAGTTGTAGCCGTAGCGGGCTTGGCTCAGAATTTTGCCGCTTTGCGCTCGCTCACCACAACCGGAATTCAAGAAGGCCACATGAAAATGCACCTGAACAATATTTTACAACAGCTGCAAGCCACAGAACAGGAACGTCAAGCGGTGCAGCAGCACTTCAAAAAACAAACGGTGACCCATGCCGCTGTGGTTTCGTTTGTAAAACAACTTAGAGCGTAACGAGCCTTATGGAACAAGCATTTTACAGCAACGGAAAACTACTACTCACTGGTGAATATGTAGTACTCGATGGCGCGAAGGCCTTGGCCGTACCTACCCAATTGGGACAGTGGCTTCGCGTGGTTCCTGCCGAAAAAATGGGGCTGCATTGGAAAAGCTTGGATGCCGACGGCAGTTGCTGGTTTGAGACCCATATCGAATGGAACGAGCTGGAAAAACCGAATAGCGATGCGCAATCAAGTGTTCGAACAACCCTACTTCACATTCTTCAGCAAGCGCAGCAACTCAATCCTGCATTTTTAAAAAACAGCGACGGTATTTTGGTCACTACTGCATTAAGTTTTCCGAAAAAATGGGGTTTAGGCACCTCCTCTACCTTAATCAACAACATTGCCCAATGGGCGCAGGTAAATGCCTACCGATTGTTATTTGACAGTTTTGGCGGAAGTGGCTATGACATTGCCTGCGCACAACACGATACGGCGGTGATTTATTCGTTGGAAAACGAAACCCCAGTCGTTAGGCCTGTAGTGCTCGATCCGCTTTGCAAAGCACAGCTGTATTTTGTGTACCTCAACCAAAAACAAAGCAGCAAAGAAGCCATTGCAGCCTATTATAAAAAACAACACCGCTTGGCCAATCATGCCGATGAAATCAGTGCAATTACCGAAGCGATGCTCCTAGACACTAGCTATGAAAATTGGCTTGAACATCTGCAAAAACACGAGGTAATTCTGAGCAATGTACTCGAAATGCAAACCGTACAAGAAGCCTATTTTCCAGACTTTTCTGGCTTCGTAAAAAGCTTAGGAGCCTGGGGCGGCGATTTTGTGCTATTGCTGAGTCAAACCGATCCCACTGACTACTTTCTAGCAAAAGGATACCATACGGTACTCCGCTACACCGATCTCATTAAATAAAAAAACCCGATTCAAACGAACCGGGTTTTTTATGTGTATTTCCTCAAGCATTAATAATTGAATTTAGAACGGTTGTCTTCGATATCAGCCTCTTCTTTAAGCGCTGGAATTACACGTCCTGTATAAGATTGTACTTGCGATTTTACTTTATTTACATAATCAGCATGGTTTTTAAGAGCCGGTGCTTTAGTGATTACAGTTGGCTGTACCACATATACGCCTGAATTCCCTTCAATTGGTGCTGATACTTTATTCAATCCTATAGCAAACGCTGTACCTACAACTTTACGCTCGTAACCTGCGTTTGGAATTGTTGGGTTTTCAAGTGTCAAATCGATAGCTTGTTGAACAGTAGTTTTTGATGTTTGGGCTATTGTTTCCAAGCTAGCTCCTTTCATTTTAGCTGCCAACATGGCTGCTTTCTTCTTGTTTTTCAATATTGGCTCAACAGAAGGTTTTGCGTCTTCAATAGCCATTAATCCTTTGTCGGTTGATTTTTTCAATTTGACAATTACGTTACCCATGTTGGCTACTTCAAATCGTTTCACATCACCCACATTGGTTCCTTTTTCAAATGCCCAACGCACGATTTGTCTTTGAGGACCTAATCCACCACAAACCTCATCCATCTCTTTTACTTTTACCGCTGGGGTAACCGTTAATTTTTGTGCCTTGGCGATTTTGTCAAAGTCTTTGTCGTTGGCGTCCATTTCAAATTGAACAGCTTGGGTATACAATTTATCTGTGGTGCCTTCAGACGGCTCAATTTTTTGGGCAATTGTAGCCAAACGAATGGCATCTTGTTTATCCGTCACATTGATGATGTGGAATCCAAAATCAGTTTCTACTAAACCAATTTTACCAACCGGATTACCAAATACAAAGTCATTGAATGGCTTCACCATTTGACCCGGAGCAAAATACCCTAAATCACCACCTTGTTGTGCTGAAGAATCATCGGAGTTGGTTAAGGCCAACATCAAGAAACTCGTTGGATTGGCTTTCACTTGTGCCAACAACATTTCCGCTTTGGCTTTGGCTTGCTCTTTGGTGCGTTTTTCTTTTTTGTTTGGCACTTGGGTACCTTCGTAGCTAATCAAAATATGACTGGCTTTTGCATTGGCTCCCGCTTTGCGTCCCATTGATTTAGATATGCAATAGTATGGACCTCTCATGTATGGACCATAAATTGCTCCGGGTGCTAACGCAAATAAAGCATCTGCGTGCTCGGCAGGCAAATCTTTTTTGGCAGTGAAGGTAGAGTCATAAGGGATATCAGAATTTTCGTTTACGAAATCCACCACATTTACAGCACCTCTAAAACCTGGCAAGGTGTCGTTCTTTCCTGTTTCTTGGTTGTACACGATGCTACCGGTTAGTAAGCCATTAACTTTAGTTTTTACTTCAGCTTCGTCTTCAGCTGAGGCTTTGTCTTCAATCACTACATAATCCAATTCGCGGCCTGCTTCAGCTTTAAATTTTTTCTCATTTTTTTTCATGTAGTCCGTGATTTCAGCATCGGATACTTTAACATCACTGTCTTTAATGGTTGAATACAACACAGCAACATAGTTCATGTTTACTTTGTTGGCTTCCATTTCGTATTTCATTTTGCCTTCTGCTTCTGTGGTGTACAAACCGCCTTTCACCATGGTGTTGTAGATTTGGTACTTTGCATTCAAGTCGGCATCTTTTTCACGGTCTTTGATGTACTGGGCTTGCTCTGGATTGGATTTAAAATATTCCTTGAATTTAGCCAAGTCAAATTGACCTGTTGCGTTTTGAAACAAGGGATTTTGACCAATATTTTGATCCATTTTCAAGGCCTCTATGATGTGTTTTTCACCCGCTTGTATGCCTAATTTGTCAAACTCCGCTGTCAACAAAGCAATTGATACTTCTTGATCCCACACTCGGTTTACCGCTTGCATAGAAGTCATTCCTTGTTGGCCACTCTTTTCGACATTGCTTACTTTTACTCTAAATTCTTCAAAAGAAATGTCTTTCCCGTTTACCGTTCCAATGTATTTGGATGTGCTAGAAAATCCACCGCTGTTAAAGATGTCGCCAATGATAAATGCCAACAAGCAAAAGCCAATTACTAATATTAGAAGTAGTGAACGTTGTCTGATTTTTTGTAAAACTGCCATTTTTATTCGTGTTAAATTTTAATTCAGTTTGCGAAAATACAATTATCTATTTAATAACCATAAAAGGAATACAGATAATTTGCAGGAAAAGCCAATATTTTTGGGCCATTTCCTGCTGATGTAGGTTTGGTTTGTTAGTCTTGTGTTTTAGACTGTTGTCTAGCATTCATTTTTGCCGCAAAACGCCGACGAAAAAAGAATGTAAACAGTGCGATTGCCGCAAAAAAGAAACTAATCCAAGGTTTTTCTGGGTTGTTCCATTTGACAATTCCGTCATAGATACAATACAAGGCCAAAGCCAAATAAATGTACTGGGTATATTTTAAGTAATTCATAGTTATTCTGTTTGGTCTATTTCTCCGTTAATGCGTTGGGAATTCACCCGTTTAAAATCTTTGCTAAAATCAATTCCTTCTCCAAATGAAACTCCTTTGGCATCGGTAAATTTAAATTTTTGTTCTGTAAAAAACCATTCGTTTTTTTGGTCATAATACAACTGTTCGGTTTCGAGTAGCTGACCAAATTCGTTGCTGATTTTCACTTGCTGTTGCAAATCAATAATACCTGTCCCTTTGAAGGTTACCGCGTAATTCGACCGGATAAACGTGCGTTGACCTTTGCTGTCGTATAAGGTTACAAAAATTCCTTTGGGAAACTCGGTATAAGGAAACTCAACATTGGCATAATCCAACATTTTGGGACTCTCTAATACAGAAGTAATTCGACCCGAATCAGTGTATTTGAGATTAAAATCGGTGGCTTCTCCGGCCGCGGCAAATTCAGAGTAGTTTATTTTTTGGACTTCTTTTAGGTTGCTTTCACATCCCACAAGCACCAAAATAAAGAGGCAAATGAAGACCGTCCGAATAGCATCCATTAGTCGTATTTTCGTTTCACAAACCACTTGTCGTTAAGCGACAGACTCATTACTACATTGGTGTAATTTTCTTGAACCAAATTGGCTTGCGTGGTTCCCTTTCGGCCGTATTCTACTCCCATGTTTAAGTTGGAAAAGGTGCCGCCCAAAGGCAAACCAAAACCAGCAGATACCGCATAATCCTTGATGGTTTGGTTTTGAATAACCAAGCCCGTATTTTCATATCGAAAACCCGCTCTGTATGTTATTTTTTCGAAATAATTTGAGAAGGTATTGTAATTGGGAATCCAAAATCCACCCAAGCTGTACTTGTATCCGTTTTCAAATGTGGCTACCGTGATGTCATCGTAGCGATTTCCAGTTGCCTTAGATTGGTTCCAAGTTAACTCTGTACCAATCATCCAATTACGTGATTTTCCGATACCAGCACCCAAAGACATTTGATTGGGCATACTGAGTCGCCCTGTATTTCTATTTTGTGACAATACATCAATAATGGTCGGGGTTAAAATCTCTGAATAGGCCACCGAACTCACGGTGTTGTCGTTAATGGTGTTTAAATTGCTATTGTAGTTGTAATGCAATCCGGTGTACAGATTTAGGTCAGCCAATTTTCGTTGGTACATTAACCCAATTTTATAATTGAATCCTGATAAGGCCGTTACGTTTTGCTCATAGGATCCGTATTGAATTCCGTCAATGTACTTAAGGCTGCTGGTTTGGATTTCTCCAAAGTTGTAATTTAGTTCCGCACCGATACTCAGGTTTGGTTTGAGTTGCATGCCATAGCCTAAAAATACTTTATTCATTCCACCCGTTCCTTCAAATTTTTGTATCAGTCCGTTGGCTTCATCAATATTTCGAATGCGGTACCCCACTGCTGAATATGGGATTAATCCAAAGCAAAATCCTGCATTGGTAAGCGGAATGGCTACTGCCAAATAATCCAAGGTTGAACGCTGTGTTTTTTCTTTCTCAGTCACCGTTCGTAAGTTCCCTGAATTAAATGCCCCACCCACAGAAAAGGTAGTGAGTTTTAAATACGAATAGGACGCTGGGTTTTGAATGTTGACATGGATGCTATCCGGTAAAATGGATAGTCCTCCCATGAGACGGTTCTCGACCGTTCCCTTAAATCTCACTTCACCAATTCCGTAAAAAGAATAGGGCGACGAGGTGGTTTGTTGTGCTACACCTATAAACGAGGTAAAAAACAAAAAAGAAAGCAGGAATTTAAATCTCATTTTGGATGTGGTATTGATAGGTGTAGTACAAACTTTCTAACAGAAAATTTGAATTGGCAAATATGGTATTTTTTAGTCGTTTGGCCAAAAATTCGGCATCTCCACCCGTTAAAATTATACTAAAACTTGTTGAAGTGGCGGTGAAGGCAGTGATTGTACTTTCAATTTCATGTAAAACGCCTTGCACCACGCCCACATGTATGGATTCTTCTGTTGAGTTTCCTATGGATTGTTGCGGATAGTGCGGCTCTAAAAGCGGGAGTTTTGACGTGTAGTCATGCAGTGCTTTGTAACGCATGAGAATACCTGGCGCGATGGCACCGCCCAAATAAGCATTCGCTGCGTTGATGAAATCAAAGGTAATGCAGGTGCCTGCGTCAATCACCAATCGATCTTGATTTGGAAATTGAAGTACAGCGCCCGAGGCCAATACCATGCGGTCTATGCCCAGTGTTTCAGGAGTGGCATATTGGTTGTCAAATGGAAATTTGGTGCGTCGTCCGATGCTGTAAATCGGAATGGATTGACCCAAATCTTGTACTGTTTTGGAAAGGTATTCGGTTACACTACAGGTCACAATGGCTTGGATATGCTGAAAATCCCTAAACAGCATTTGCCACTGCTGATCCGCTTCTTCCTGACTAAAGGCCACCGCTTTTAAAAGCGTATTGTTCTCAAATACAGCAGCTTTAATTCGGGTATTTCCAACATCAATTACAAGTACCATGTGCGGATTATTTTCAAGGCAAAAGTAAGCATGATTTTTTTATGGTTTTCGTTTGGATAAATTAAAAATGATTCTATATTTGCAGCCTCATAAGTCAAGGTACCTTAGCTCAGATGGTAGAGCAATGGACTGAAAATCCATGTGTCCCTGGTTCGATCCCTGGAGGTACCACGAAACCCACTCAAACGAGTGGGTTTTTTGTTTTTTTTATTTTACTATGAATCATTTTCTAT
>JAGNTC010000209.1 GCA_017987725.1 Flavobacterium sp. | reverse complement strand
TAAGGGATGAGACAGTATATCTTGTTTCACCCAATGGATAAAATAGGTGGTTTTGTCGAGTTGTTGTGCTTCACAGATGGAATCCAATTCCTGTCGTTTTTTTAAATTATTCAGGTAATCCGAGGAAGCAAAGGCATCTTGCCCGTGTTGTGGCAACCAATTGAAGGGCTCGTCTCGCAACTCAAAACGCGACCAGACCAACTGATTTCGAAATACCGTACTTTTAAAATCAGGGGATGCTGTATTGACGCTACCTTCAAAGAAATGCAAAGCCAAAAGCACAAAAAATACGATTCCCGTACACTTGACCTTTAATTGCCAAGCACTCGAGTAGGTCCAAAAATAAAGCAAAAAAACCGCTACAAATGGCAGCAAATTGGGACGTGTACCCACCAAAAGTACCAAAGCCAAAGCCAATTGAACGACCATTTTAGATTGGTTCTTTTCTTGCACAAAAAACACCCAAGCATACACAAACCAAGCGACAGCAAAAAACGCAGCGGGTTCAGCCAAAATTCCCATGGCATAATACAACGGAATGGGAAATACACACAAGAATATCATGGGCCAAAATTGAGCTGCAACACTAAATTGGAGTTGGGCAAATGTTTTAAATAAGAAATACATGGCCAATGCCGTCACAAGTACATTAAATACAACACCCGATAGATAATAGGCCGAGGCAAGGTGTAAAAAATGTACCAAGGCATACGGCAAGGCATAATACAGTAAGGTGACCAATCCTTTGTCAACCCGAATGGGGCCTTGAAAACCCGCTAAGATATAATCGAGTAATTGGATGGTGCCTTCGTGGTATTCGCCATCGCCAAAGGGTTTGGGTTTAAAAGGCAAAACATAGAAAAGCAAGCCCAACAATAGCGTGCACAAAAAGGGGTAGTTCACCAAAAAACTACGAAGCTGTTTCATCCTTTTGGAATTTGTCTTTAATGATATACAGTGGCCGCTTGCGTGCTTCGTCATAGGTGCGCCATACATATTCGCCAATGATGCCCAACATCAACATGATTAATCCGCCAATGATGAGAATTAAAATCATGATGGGTGCCCAGCCATTAAATGGCGTGTGATGCATGAAACGATTATAGGCAATAAGCAAAGCGTAGCCAAAACCAATAAGGGAGAATAGTATACCTAGTAAGGACATCAACCGAATAGGCACATAAGAGGTATTCAATAAACCGTCAATAAAATACTTGAGTTTTTTGGTGAGCGTCCACTGTGATTTTCCAATGGTGCGTTTGTTTCGTTTGTAGGGCACAAAGGCAGTGCTAAAGCCCAACCACAAGACATCGCCTTGAAAAAAGCGGTTGCGTTCGTCGAGTTGATTCAATACCGCTACTGCTTTTTGATCGAGTAACATAAAATCAAAACCACCTTTGGGCATGGTGGGATTTACATAGCGCATGAGTCTGTAAAAAACATGGGAGGCTGTATTGGCTATAAAACCATCTTCGCGATCTACCCGATGACCTATCACAATTTCGTTACCGGATTGCCATTTAGTGATGAGCTCTTCAATCAACTCAATGGGTTCTTGCAAATCGGCCGACATCAAAATGACCGCCTCACTTTTTGCTTCTTTTAAGCCGGCTATCATGGCGGGAACTTGACCAAAATTGCGCGAAAAAGACAACACTTTTACTTGTGCATCTCGGGCATGCAAGTCAAGGAGTTCTGGCAAGGAATTGTCATCTGATCCATCATTAACAAAAATAAATTCGTGCGCTATTCCTAGCCTTTGGAGTAAGGCCAAGCATTTTTCGTAGGTGGGTTGTAACGAACCTTGGTTTCTATAAACGGGAATGACAAATGAAATTTTCATAGGCAAGTCTACTTTGACATGGTTTGGTTTATGCAATGCACTATTTGAGTCAATTCAGCTATCGTTAATCCTACATACAACGGCAAACACAAAATACTACGGGCAACTTGCTCTGACACGTTGCAAGGTGTTGAGTCCACATAGGGCAACGTATTTAGAGAAGGATAAAAATACCTTCGGGGAAAAACCTGAATTAGCTCAAGGGCTTTTTGAACCTGAATGAGCTGTTGTTCATTTTTGAAAATGACCGGATAATAGCTGTAATTCCACTCGGTATTCGAACGTATTTTGATGGTCTTTAATTGGGTAAAATCCAAATGAGCAGTATAAAAATCGACTACTTTTTTGCGTTCGGCCAATATATGCGGGAGATGCGGAAAAACGGCCAAGCCCATAGCGGCTTGCAATTCGGATATTTTGCCGTTGATGCCCAAGCCATGAAATTCGAGCGGTCCATTGTGTCCAAAATTATGACTGTAGTATAGCTGGTGGAACAGCTCCGGATCGGCGCAAAAAAGTGCTCCACCCTCGGCCGTGTGAAATAATTTGGTGGCATGAAAACTACAACTGCTTACCGTTCCGTACTGAAATATCGATTTTCCCTTGTAGGTCACACCAAAACAATGTGCCGCATCATAAATTACGGCCAATTTGTGTTTGGTCGCAATGGCCTCAATGGCCTCAATGGCACAGGGATTTCCAAATACATGAGTAGCTAAAATGGCTGTAGTTTTTGGGGTAATTGCCGCCTCAATTAGGGTTTCATCGATGGTTAAATAATCGGGGTGAATGTCTACAAAAACAGGCGTACAATTTTGCCACAGGATTGATGCTGTAGTGGCAACATAACTAAAAGGAGTGGTAATTACTTCCCCGTTTTTGGCCAAAAGTTGCAAGGCAATTTGCAACGGAATCGTCCCGTTGTTGGTTATTAATAGGGATGGAACTTGTAAATAGTCTTTTAGTTTGGCTTCTAATTCAAGTACCAATTCCCCGCGGTTGGTAATCCACTTATTGGACCAAATGCGCTCCACTTGACGCTGGTATGACTCGAGAGGAGGAAAAAATGTTTTGGTTACTGGAATCATGAAGGGCTCTAAAAAGTATTGGCTCCACAAA
>JAGNTC010000075.1 GCA_017987725.1 Flavobacterium sp. | reverse complement strand
GGTGTATTGAGTGACAATGACTCCAAAATAATTGACAAAATTGATGCAGATGCACCTAAACCAGTAGCGCCTAAAACAGCAACACCTGCTGCGCCAGCAACACCTGCTCCGGCAACGCCAGCTGCGCCTGCACAAAATTAATACAGCATCCCTTCTACAAATGCCAGCCTGACAATGCTGGCATTTTTTTTAAGCAAAATTGTCAGTTTATAGGGCTTGGCACAATTTGTGACAAGAAGTTGGTACATCTAAATAGTAACTTAAATTATTTAATTATGGCATTACAAATTAAACCCCTTTCAGATCGTGTTCTCATTGAACCCGTAGCTGCAGAAACCCAAACAGCATCTGGAATTTTTATACCAGATACTGCAAAAGAAAAACCACAAAAAGGAACGGTTGTTGCCGTAGGAAATGGCAAAAAAGACCACAACATGACCGTAAAAGTGGGTGACACCGTTTTGTATGGAAAATACGCCGGTACCGAATTAAAACTCGAAGGCACGGATTACTTAATCATGCGCGAAGACGACATTTTAGCAATCATCTAATTTTAATTTTAGTTAAAAAACAAAGACCATGGCAAAAGACATAAAATTTGACATTGAAGCACGCGACGGCTTAAAACGTGGCGTTGACGCATTGGCCAATGCTGTAAAAGTAACCTTGGGACCTAAAGGTCGTAATGTAATTATTGGCAAATCATTTGGTGGACCAACTGTTACAAAAGATGGTGTAACCGTAGCCAAAGAAATAGAATTGACCGATGCCTTAGAAAACATGGGCGCACAAATGGTAAAAGAAGTAGCTTCTAAAACCAACGACTTGGCCGGTGACGGAACCACTACCGCTACAGTATTAGCCCAAGCCATTGTGAAAGAAGGACTTAAAAACGTAGCCGCTGGCGCCAACCCAATGGACTTGAAACGCGGAATCGACAAAGCAGTAGAATGCATTGTGGCCGATTTGACCAAACAAGCCAAAGTAGTGGGAAGTGACTCCGAGAAAATCAAGCAAATTGCTTCGATTTCGGCAAACAACGACGACGTAATTGGCGAATTGATTGCCACTGCCTTTGCCAAAGTGGGTAAAGAAGGTGTGATTACAGTGGAAGAAGCCAAAGGAACCGACACCTACGTGGACGTGGTTGAAGGGATGCAGTTTGACCGCGGGTATTTGTCCCCTTATTTTGTGACCAATCCTGAAAAAATGGAGACTGAATTGGACAACCCCTACATCTTGTTGTACGACAAAAAAGTATCTTCCTTGAAAGAATTGCTTCCTGTTTTAGAGCCTGTGGCTCAATCGGGCAAACCCTTGTTGATCATCGCCGAAGATGTAGATGGGGAAGCACTTTCAACCTTGGTAGTAAATAAATTGCGTGGCGCACTGAAAATTGCTGCTGTAAAAGCACCTGGTTTTGGTGACCGCAGAAAAGCCATGCTCGAAGACATCGCCATCTTAACCGGTGGAACTGTAATCTCGGAAGAGCGTGGATATACCCTTGAAAACACAACCATTGAGATGTTGGGAACGGCCAAACGCGTGAGCATTGACAAAGACAACACCACCATCGTAAGTGGAGCGGGTGATGCCGATATGATTAAAAATCGCGTGAACCAAATTAAAGGTCAAATGGAAGCGACCACTTCTGAATACGACAAAGAAAAATTGCAAGAACGTTTGGCTAAATTGGCTGGCGGTGTTGCGGTGTTGTATGTAGGAGCGGCCTCTGAAGTGGAAATGAAAGAGAAAAAAGACCGTGTAGACGATGCCCTTCACGCCACCCGTGCGGCAGTTGAAGAAGGAATTGTAGCTGGTGGAGGTGTGGCCTTGTTGCGTGCAAAAGCAAGTTTGGCTTCACTCAAATCAACCAATGCCGACGAAGCCACTGGGATTCAAATTATCTCTAGAGCGGTAGAAGCGCCTTTGCGTACCATCGTAGAAAATGCAGGATTAGAAGGTTCTGTTGTGGTGGCCAAAGTAGCCGAAGGAAAAGGCGATTTTGGATACAACGCCAAAACGGATGAATATGTAGACATGTTGAAAGCGGGTATCATTGATCCTAAAAAAGTAACCCGTGTAGCCCTAGAAAACGCCGCTTCTGTAGCCGGCATGATCTTGACTACCGAGTGCGCTTTGGTGGATATCAAAGAAGACAGCCCAGCAGGCGGAATGCCTATGGGAGGTGGAATGCCCGGAATGATGTAATCATCAGACTTTCCTAGAATAAAAAATCCCGTCAGTTGACGGGATTTTTGTTTTTATAGCTTGACTTTCTTTTTGACTAATTTCAACACAACCGGCAGGGTCGATATAAGAATGATCACAATCACGATGAGTTCTATGTGTTTTTTGAGGTCGATTCCTTTTTCTAGAAACAATCCATACAAATAATGTCCGGAAAAAATCAGCACAAAGGACCATAAAAATGAACTCAACACATTAAAGAACATAAATTTCTTTTTGTCCATGGTAACAATACCCGCTACAATCGGTGCAAAAGTTCTGAATATGGGCAAAAATCGAGCAAATATAATGGCCTTCCCGCCATATTTTTCGAAGAAATCTTTGGATTGAATGAGGTATCTTTTCTTGAACCAAAAAGAATCTTCTTTCTTAAACAGGTAGTAGCCGCTTTTGGAACCAAACCAATAGCCCACCATATTTCCTAAGACTCCAGCTAAAGCAACCGACGAGGCCAATAGTATAACATTAATGATGTCATTATCAATAGTTACCACATTTTGCACCAAGCTTGCACAGTAGATTCCCGACAAAAACAACAAACTATCACCGGGTAAAAAGAAGCCCGCAAACAAACCTGTTTCTGCAAAGACAATAAACAATACAATAAACAATCCCAATTGGTGTCCTGCAATTTTCATGGTAATGTAAAATTCAGGATTCAATAATTGCGTCCAATCAAAATTTGTCATAGTATATTTTTAAGAGCGTGAAAATAGGGATAAAACCATATACTCACAACCGATTGACTTAGTTTATCGTTTTCTTAACGCTTATTTTACCCGTTCATACAAGCAGCATCCATGCAACCCAGCATATACTTCATCGGCGGCTTTGACCTCATCGGTGTCGTGCCCAACCTTTGCAATCGCCTTTTTGACATCAAGTATCTCCGCCTTTTCTTCGTTGAGCAAAACGGTCATTTGGTGGGTTTCGATATTCCACATGGCCATTTTTACACCCGAAACGGAAAAAGCCGCTTTCTGAATGCGCTTTTGACACTGATCACAGTTGCCATTCACCTCAAAGGTGTATTTGGCGTTTTTATTTTTTACTTGACTCTTAGCCAAGAATGTACATCCAAAGAGGATGACAAATAGTATTATTTTTTTCATGTTTATATATTTATCATTTTCAAATCTTCAAATTATTCAATCTTTCAATCTAGCTTATACCGTAATCCCCCATAGAACATTCTGCCAAAAATGGGTGCATACACGATGGAGGCATCAAAGTTTGTTCCAAAAGGATCAGGAGCCCCCAATATGGCCTTGGGCTGTTGGTAATTGGTTGCATTTTCAACACCCGCATACACTTCCACTTGTTTGCCAAAGATACGCGTACACTGCACATTGGCAAGGGTATAGGGAGCGGATTCAGTGGGAAATTGATCTATACCCGCATTCGATACCGTATAGGGCAATTGTTGTACACCCAACCAATTGAGGGTGAAATCAAATTTCCAGAACTGACCTTGGGCCTTGGGAAGTGTTTCGTATGCAATGTTTTCAAATAAGCGGTGCTTGGCTTGCAAGGGTTTTTCTTTGCGTTCCCAACGGTAATCAGTTTGAATGTCGTAATACTTGTAGGCCGTTCTAAAGTACAACTGATGCAAGGGTTCAATATTAAAATCAAGTTGAAAACTGTTGGCAAACGAGACGCCTTTCAGATTAAAAAACTCCACTTGTTGTGGACCTTGATACAAATCCACCACAACTTGATTTAGAAAATCGGTACGGTACAAATCAAATCCAATTTCGGCGTTTTTAATGCCAATTCTAAATTTTTGTAAAAAACTTAGTCCATAATTGCGCGCCCGTTCGGGGTTTAATCCGTACCAACTGCCCCCCGCGTTTTCAATCACAAAGCTGCGGGAACTGGCCATGAGGTTTTGGTTTTCGGCAAACACAGCAGCCATGCGTCGGCCCTCGCCTGCGGATAATCGCAACACGCCAAATTTCCAGGGATTGTAACGCAAGTGAAAACGCGGAGTCACAAAGGTTCCCATCATTGAATGTTGGTCAACGCGTCCGCCTAAAATCACACTGAAGTTGTCGGCATTGTCATAGGTATACTCAAAATAAGCACCCGCGTCAAACATGGATTTGAGGTAAGGCGTTCCCTCAAAATATTCCTGGTAATCGTCATAGGTACCCGTAAGGCCGGTTGTGAATTTATGCATCGTATTGCGAATAATCGAGCTAAACACCAGGTTTGAATAATAGCTTTTATGGTTGATGTCGTAGGTGCGCAAACCAAAATATGATTGTTGTTGGTGCGTGGAAAAAGCATTTTGAAATCCGATACTTTGGTAGGGTCGATCTTTAAATACATAACCCACTTTACTCGAAAAATCAGCCCGTTCACTCTTGATATTGGCTCCCCAATGTTGGATTCCTAATCCGTCGGTGAGCGGATTAAATGACATTTGTCCCGAAATTTTTTGGTCTTGAAGCAATTGCATTGATAAAAAACTCACCCAACCGGTCTCGGGATTGTAGTACTGGTACCGATTCAGCACATTGAGCTGTTTACCCAAGGGATTGTCCATAAAACCGTCGGCGTTCATGTCGGTACGCGTGATTCTGGTATTGCCGTGCAACAGCAACACACTGCTCCACTTTGGGTTTAATTTGACACCCACATGGGCGTTGAGTTCAAATCGCGCATCCGAAGAGCCATAGGCGTTTAGAAAAAATTGTTCGGCATTGAGTGGCTTGAGTAATTCGGCATTAATCTGTCCCGAAATGCTTTCGAAACCATTGACCACCGAGCCAGCGCCTTTGGTAATTTGTATGCTTTCCACCCAGGTGCCCGGAATAAAAGACAACCCATAAATTTGAGAGGCGCCCCGCACCGAAGGAATATTCTCGGTGGTGATCACCAAATACGGACTAGTGAGTCCCAGCATTTTGATTTGCTTGGTTCCGGTAAGGGCATCCGAAAAATTGACATCAATCGACGGATTGGTTTCAAAGCTCTCAGCCAAGTTGCAACAAGCCGCCTTGAGCAATTCTTTGCTCGTCATGACTTGCGTGTTTAAAGGATTCGTGAGCGATTTGGTAAGTGATTTTTGGTTTGCTTTGAGCTGAATGGTTTTCAAGGTGTCTTGCGAAAACCCATAACTGCATATCAGCAATATTATTCCCAAAAGGAAACTGTTTTTTTTATACATAAATAAGGTATTAGATTACTAATTACATTCACCAAGGTGATTGGATAGCAAACTAAAACCGGTCGTAAAACAGGTATTGGGAGTATAATTTAAATAAGGGTGGCGCATGCGATTCACATTGGTAATAGGGAATTACGACAGCACTACGTGTAGCGGAAATTATACAATTAGAAACGGCCTGAATTTGCGAAGAAGGCAACACAAATACTGTCGCCACAGCCGGTTGAAAAAGGGTATAATCGCTCGCTTTTTTGGCTAATGCAATGGTTTTGGTAGAACAACAGTTGCTGTACGCTTCCATTTCGCCGCAACATCCTTCCTCATCCGAATGGCTTTGTGCAATGCCAGCCAGTTGTACTGAGGCAATCGAATCCCCACAGTAATGAACCCTAAAGGCAAAGCCTTGCTGAGAGATCAGCACGAAAAAGGCCAAAAGAATATGCAGTGGTTTTCTTAAAAACATGTTGCAAAAGTAGTGACTCTCCTCCTAGAATCCGTTAGTGCGCTGTTAAAATTTAAAGCGTGATTTCTTGGCCCAACAACGGAATCGTAATGGGAATGCCATATTTTTCGTTGATTTTAATGCGCAATTCATCGGCGGCTTGGTTTTCGCCATGCACCAAAAATAGCCGTTGGGGTTTGGGCGACAAATTGGCCAACCAATTCACCAAATCGGATTGATCGCCATGGGCAGATAATCCCTGGATTTCAATTACCCGCGCATGCACATCATAATAGCGTCCGCGCAATTTTATTTCGGTAGCGCCTTCCAGTAATTTTCGACCACGGGTGCCTTCGGCTTGGTAGCCAATGAGCAGCACGGTGGTTTCTGGTTTACCAATATAGGTTTCCAAATAGCGCAACACCCTTCCGCCGGTGAGCATGCCGCTGGCCGCAATGATTACTTTGGGTGCAGGATTGTATACCGTGGCAATGGTATCTTCAAAATCGGAGTTGATTGTAAATAACGCACACATTTCTTCGTACTCTACGGTCGAAAGTTTGTGCCAAGCTTGGTTCTGTGCAAATAAATCGAGCATACTTACTCCCATGGGTGTATCAATTACATACGGTACCCGGGGGATTTTATTTTCTTTGCGCAACTGCCATAACAAATACATGATACTTTGGGCGCGCTCCACCGCAAAACTCGGAATGATAACCGTTCCTCCATTTTCTAAAGTCGCATTGAGACAGGTTTCTAACTCGGCTTTGGGATCTGTTTCGGGATGCAAGCGATTGCCATAGGTGCTTTCTAAAAACACATAATCGGCTTGAACCGGACGTTCGGGCGCAAACATCAGCACATCGTCGTTGCGGCCAATATCACCCGAAAAGGCCAAAGATTTACCCTCGGCTTTGAGCAAAATAGAACAGGCACCCAAAATATGACCGGCATTACTCAATGAGACACTGACCGCTGGAGCGATGGTAATTTCGTGGTGTAGCGGCACTACCGTAAAATGAGAAAAAACAGCTTCAGCCTGGTCAACCGTATACAAAGGTTTAGCCAATTCGTGTTTGGAGTAGTGCTCTTGGTTGGCGCGATTGGCGTCTTCTTCTTGAATTTTACCACTGTCCAACAAAATGAGTTTGGCAATAGCCGCCGTGGGTGCCGAGCAATAAATTTTTCCCGTAAACCCTTGTGCGACCAATCGGGGTAACCATCCGCAATGATCCAAATGCCCGTGGGTAAGCACCACCGCATCAATTGTCGAGGGCAATATGGGTAAGGGCTCCCAGTTTAATTCGCGCAAGGGTTTGATGCCTTGAAACAACCCACAATCGACCAAAATGCGGCTTTCGCCAGTTTCAATCAAAGTTTTTGATCCGGTTACGGTGCCGGCTCCGCCTAAAAATCGGATGTGCATGATTTCTATAGTTTATGCAAGGCCACGGCAACAGCTGCAGCGGTTCGTGCGTTGTTTTTGATGAGGGCAATATTGGCTTCTAAGCTTTCGCCTTGGGTGTGATCGGCGATGTATTTGAGTAAAAAGGGCGTAATTTCTTTGCCTTTGACTCCATTTAAATCGGCTTGCGCCAAGGCTTGTTGAATGGTTTTTTCGATGGCAACCTGATCCATTTCAAATTCCTGGGGAACAGGGTTGGCAATCAACACCGATCCGGCCAATTGCAAATCCCATTTGGCTTGAATCAACTGACCAATTTCATGCGGCGTATCCAAACGCAAGGGCGATTGAAATCCGCTTTTGGACGAATAAAAACTAGGAAATTCATCTTGCTGATAAGTTACCACCGGAATTCCTAACGTTTCTAAGTATTCGAGTGTAAGCCCAATGTCTAGAATAGACTTCACTCCTGCCGCTACGATGGCTACGTTGGTTTGTGCCATTTCGGTTAAGTCGGCTGAAATATCCATGCTGTCTTGCGCGCCGCGGTGCACTCCCCCAATTCCGCCTGTGGCAAATAGTTTTATGCCCACCATCGACGCAATGCGCATCGTAGCCGCCACCGTCGTTGCGCCGGGTAGTTGTTGTGAAATCACATACGGCATGTCGCGTAAACTCACTTTCCACACGTCTTTGGCTTGTCCAAAATAATCTATTTCGTCCGAGCTCAAGCCCACAATGCACTTGCCATTGATGATCGCAATCGTTGCGGGAACGGCTCCCATTTGGCGCACCTCCTCTTCGACCGATTTGGCAGTGATGGCATTTTGAGGCCAAGGCATGCCGTGCGATATAATGGTTGATTCGAGGGCAACCACGGGTTTATTTTGTGCTAAGGCTGCCTGTACTTCGGGATGAATTTGCAGATAAGAACTAGGAATCATAGGGTTTATTTTGAGTGAGTAAATGTAGTTTTTCGGGCGTAATTTCGCGCACGACAGCTCCTTTTTGTTGCAACACGGCAGCGGCCAAGGCATGGCCTAAGCAAATGCTTTGCAAGGGACTTTTATCATTTAGATAACCATAAATCCAAGCCGCTAAAGCAGCATCACCGGCTCCGGTACTGTCGATCACGGGTACTTTTTGAACAGGTACTTCGAGCACGGAATTTGACTCGTGCATTTCAGAACCCCTTTCTCCCTGGCGAAGCCAAACTTGGGTCACTCCTTTTTGAAGCAGTTGAGCTGGTGAGACAAGATTTGAATTGCCTAAAATAGCGGCCAACTCTTGCTCATTGGGAGTGATCATGGATATACCTGCCAACGAAAGTGCTGCTAATTTTTGGGCTTTGGGTGACGAAACCGGCTCGATGATTAATTTTTTATGGTAATTCCGGCAAAAATCGATGCACCATTGTATGGTTTCAGCCGATAGATTGGTGTCAATGACCCAAATTTCAAATTGTTGGAGATAGGTTGATTTTGATGCCAAATAATCGGGCGTGAGAAAAGCCGTGCAGGCATCTTCGCAGACCGCCACATGCAAACTGCCGTCGGGATTTAAAACCGAAACGTATTTGCCCGTTTGGGCCGGAGCCGTAAGTGATTCTTGGTAGGAAATGCACAACCCATCCAGTTGTTGTTGTACAAATAAAGCATCGGTGTCTTGACCAAAGGCCGTGAGCAACGAAACCTCAACGTCCAACAAAGCCAAATGCTGGGCAATATTGGCCACAACACCGCCCAACGAAACGCTTTTATTCGCCGGATTGGAGGTATGCAGTTGGACGATTTGATCACAAAAATACAATTCGTCCAAGAGGATCGCGCCAATTGCTATTACCTTATTTGCTTGCTTTTTCATACTTGCTCGATTAATACAATCTGCACAATTCGGATGCTTCTTTGATCACATATTTCATCCGATTGGGACTCAACCCCAACTGCTCCAATAGTTCTGTTTTATAGACCAATTCTTTGACCAAAATACAATCCATCACGAGCAACCGATCTTTTTCGGCAAAACTCAGCGTGGTTAAACAAGTAATGGGGTACAAATGCAGGCGATCAATTTTGTCG
>JAGNTC010000208.1 GCA_017987725.1 Flavobacterium sp. | reverse complement strand
CACTTCCCGAACTCAAAATAATTACCATTTCTACCGTTACCCAAGCTGATTTGAATGCATTGGATCCCGAAAATGTGTCAAAAGCCGATTTTATTTTGGTCATCGACGAGGATGTAACCAAAACCTATTAAGGTATTGGCTGTTGTTTAAGAGATGATGGGTTGTAAAAGGCTGTTTTTCAACCCTAATTCCACCTGCTTGCTCAAAACAAATGAACATTTTAAAATCATTATAAATTAGAATAAAAGGGTTGCGGGACATCGTTAGAAGACGTATTTTTGCTTGATTTTTTTAAAATAACACACACTTTTATGGCAAATACGATAGTACAGTCATCCATCGGGAGAAAAGTCGCCATGGCGCTTTCGGGACTTTTTTTAATTTCCTTTTTATCTCTTCATTTCTTCATCAATTTGATGTCGGTATTCAGCGCTGAAACCTTCAATGAAATGTCCCATTTCATGGGATACAACCCGGTTATTCAATTTGCTATGCAACCCATCTTAGTGGCCGGTGTCGTGTTTCACTTTGTAATGGGTTTTGTGTTGGAATTAAAAAACCGAAGCGCGCGCCCTCAATCTTATGCAAAATACAATGGCTCCGCCAATGCGTCTTGGGCCTCTCGAAACATGATTATTTCAGGAATTGTGGTGTTGGCTTTCTTGGGCTTGCATTTTTATGATTTTTGGGTACATGAAATGACTTACAAATACATCGAAAACGCACCAATTGATGCCGAACGATATTTTCCAGAATTGGTAGCCAAATTCCAAAACCCTATTCGTGTGGGTATTTACAGCTTGTGTTTTGTGTTGCTTTCTGTGCATTTGTGGCATGGATTTGCCTCATCTTTTCAATCAGTAGGATTCAACAACCGTTATTCTACATCCATTCAAAAATTGGGCTACGCCTTTGCGATCGTCGTGCCTTTTGGATTTGTGTTTATCGCGTTGTTTCATTTTTTTAATCAGTAATTGTTCCGAGTATGATATTAGATTCAAAAATACCACAAGGTCCTTTATCAGAAAAATGGACTTCACATAAGGATCATCTTAAATTGGTTGCTCCAAATAACCGTCCTAAAATTGACATCATCGTCGTTGGAACAGGTTTGGCAGGTGCCTCGGCTGCTGCTTCATTGGGCGAAATGGGCTACAACGTCAAAGCATTTTGTTTCCAAGATTCGCCAAGACGCGCCCATTCTATTGCCGCTCAAGGAGGAATCAATGCCGCTAAAAATTACCAAAACGACGGCGACAGTACGTACCGCTTGTTTTACGATACGATCAAAGGCGGGGACTACCGCGCCCGTGAAGCCAACGTACACCGTTTGGCCGAAGTTTCGGGAAACATCATTGACCAATGTGTGGCTCAAGGTGTTCCGTTTGCCCGTGATTACGGCGGATTGTTAGACAACCGTTCGTTTGGAGGAACGCAAGTACAACGTACCTTTTATGCCGCAGGACAAACCGGTCAACAGTTGTTGTTGGGCGCTTACTCAGCCTTATCAAGACAAGTAGGATTGGGACGCGTAGAAATGTTTACCCGCCACGAAATGTTGGATTTGGTAAAAGTTGACGGAAAAGCCCGTGGAATTATCGCACGTAATTTAGTAACCGGAGAATTGGAGCGTCATTCGGCGCATGCCGTGGTGATTGCTTCTGGTGGATACGGAAACGTGTATTTCTTGTCCACTAATGCGATGGGAAGTAACGTGACCGCAGGCTGGAAAGTGCACAAACAAGGTGCTGCTTTTGCCAATCCTTGCTTTGTACAAATTCACCCAACTTGTATTCCGGTACACGGAACCAATCAAGCCAAATTGACTTTGATGTCGGAGTCCCTTCGTAATTCAGGTCGTATTTGGGTACCCAAGAAAAAAGAAGATGCCGAGGCCATTCGTGCTGGCAAATTAAAACCTACTCAATTGGCCGCCGAGGATCGTGATTATTTTTTAGAGCGCAAATACCCAGCCTTTGGAAACTTAGTACCACGTGACGTAGCCTCTAGAGCAGCCAAAGAAGTGTGTGACGAAGGAAGAGGAATTGAAGCCAATGACACCAACGAAGGGGTGTATTTGGATTTCTCTACCGAGATCCAAAACAAAGGAAAACAAGCGGCTTATGCCAAAGGAAATCACCACCCAACCCCTGAAGAAATTACCGCTTTAGGTAAACAATGGTTGAAAGAGAAATATGGCAACTTGTTTACCATGTACCAAAAAATTACCGACGAAAATCCATATGAAACCCCAATGAAAATCTATCCTGCGGTGCACTATACCATGGGAGGCGTTTGGGTGGATTACAATTTACAATCTACTATTCCGGGCTGTTTTGTGGCAGGAGAAGCCAATTTCTCTGACCATGGAGCCAACCGTTTAGGCGCCTCTGCTTTGATGCAAGGGTTGGCAGACGGGTATTTTGTGTTGCCTTATACCATTTCAAATTATTTGGCAGACGACATTCGTACCGGAAAAATCTCTACCGATTTACCCGAGTTTAGCGAGGCAGAAAACCGAGTAAAATCGACTATAGAAAAATTCTTGTCTAATAAAGGAACCAAATCAGTGGATCATTTCCACAAACGCTTGGGCCGCATCATGTGGAACAAAGTAGGAATGGGTCGAAACGAAGCAGGATTAAAAGAAGCTATCGCCGAAATTGCCGCCTTGAAAGAAGAATTTTTCAAAGACGTATACGTTCCAGGAACTGCCGACGAGGTAAACCAAGAATTGGAAAAAGCCCTTCGTGTAGCCGATTTTATTGACTTGGGTCAATTGATGGCGAAGGATGCCTTGCAGCGCAACGAATCGTGTGGAGGCCACTTCCGCGAAGAGTACCAAGACGCCGAAGGTGAAACCTTGCGTGACGACGAAAACTTCAAATTTGTGGGTGCTTGGGAATACCAAGGCGATGACATCAACAAAGAGGTACTTCACAAAGAAGTATTGAACTATGAGTTTATTAAAATAGCAGC
>JAGNTC010000074.1 GCA_017987725.1 Flavobacterium sp. | reverse complement strand
ACACAAAGCCTTTTGGAAAGCCCAAAAAAGATTGTCATTATTCCCCACCGCAATCCCGATGGAGACGCCATGGGTTCTACCTTGGCTTTGTTTCATTATCTGAAACTGTATCAACACGAGGCGGTTGTGATTTCTCCCAACGAATTTCCCGATTTTTTAAGTTGGATGCCTGCGGCGAATGAAGTGCTGGTGTACGAAAAAAACAAAGCCCAATGCAGTACAATTATTCAAGAGGCTGCACTCATTTTTACCTTAGACTTTAATGCGTTATACCGCACCGGTGAAATGGAACAGGTATTAAAAACTGCCAAAGCCCCCTTTATCCTGATTGATCACCACGAAAAACCGGATACGTATGCTCAGTTTACGTTTTCAGATACTTCCTATGGCTCTACTTGCGAAATGATCTATGACTTTATTGAAGTATTGGGAGACAAAGGCAAACTCAACACAAACATAGCTACCTGTATTTACACCGGAATCTTAACCGATTCGGGCTCCTTTCGCTTCCCTAAAACTACCGGCAGAACCCACCGCATTGTGGGTGAACTGATAGATTTGGGCGTAGAAAACAGCAAAATCCCAGAGTTGTTGTTTGACAACAGTTCGTTTGATCGCTTGCAACTGATGGGGCGCGCGTTTCAAAACATGAAAGTGTTTCCGGCTCAAAAAGCCACTTACACCTATTTGACCCAAGCCGACTTGGATGAATTTCATTACCAAAAAGGCGACACCGAAGGGATTGTGAATTATGGCTTGTCTATTCAAGGCATTGTGTTTACCGCTATTTTTATTGAACACCGCGACGAAAACCTGGTTAAAATCTCGTTCCGTTCACAAGGCGATTTTAATGTGAATGAATTTGCGCGAACACACTTTAGTGGTGGCGGACACATCAATGCGGCGGGAGGAAAATCGGAAGAAAGTCTTGCCCAAACGTTACAAAAATTTGAACAACTCCTAGCCCAACTCAATCCAGCTTAATCCCATGCAATACCTTAAAACACTATTATCAATTGCTATTTGTCTGTTGTTGACTGCTTGTTCACAACAAAAAGCACGCAATCCCATTTCGCAAAGCTCAGGTACTTTCATGAAGGAATCGATTGACCGCAATAAGAAATTAATTGCCGGTGAAGAGCTTAAAATTGATGCCTTGATTAAGCAAGATACCGTGAACAAGTATATCGCATCAAGCAAAGGCTATTGGTACCGCTACGACCAGAAAAATACCAGCGATACCTTGCGTCCCAAAAAAGGAGATGTGGCTCATTTTACCTATGAAATTAAAGACCTAGACGGCAATGTTGTGTATTCTGAATTGGAATTACGTCCTCAAACCTATCGCGTGGACAAAGAACAAAAAATGATCATTGGCCTGCGTCACGGATTGAAATTGATGCGCAAAAACGAGCGGATTACCTTCCTATTTCCCTCGCATTTGGCCTATGGCTACCATGGCGATAACCGACGTATTCGTCAAAATGTTCCCTTGATTTACACTGTGAGTCTAACCGATTTTACACCCGAAAATTCAACTACAACTAGCGAACAATAAGCATGAAAAAAATCATTTTCCTGAGTCTGTTTTCCTTCCTCCTGTTTGTGGGCTGTCAAAAAAAACACGCCAACTTACCCGACGGTTTATTTGCCGAAATTGAAACCAACAAAGGCAATATTATTGTCCAACTCGATACCGAACACGCTCCCATAACGGTGGCCAATTTTGTCTGTTTAATCGAAGGCACACATCCCTTTGTAACCGACGAGAAATTAAAAGGCAAACCCTTTTATGATGGTTTGACTTTTCACCGCGTGATTGCCGATTTCATGATTCAAGGAGGAGACCCTAATGGTGATGGATCGGGTGATGCCGGCTACCAGTTTACAGATGAAATTTCTGATTTACCCTTTGACAAAGGTGGAATATTAGCCATGGCCAATTCAGGACCAGCTACCAATAGCTCTCAATTTTTCATTACCCATACGGCTACCCCTTGGTTACAAGGCAAGCACACCATTTTTGGGCATGTGGTTGACAAAGGAATGGACGTAGTAAATGCGATTGCACAAGACGATGCCATTACAAAAATTAGTCTCATTCGTGTTGGAGGTGCTGCCGAAAAATTTGATGCACCTAAAATTTTCTCTTCGTATTTTACGGCTGAATTAGAGGATAAGAAAAAAGCAGCAGCCTTAGAAGCCGAAAACAAAAAAGCATACGACGCCAAATACAAAATAGTGAAGGACCAAAAAGTGGCTTATTTTACAGCATTAAAAAAGAAAACGGCTGTGAGTGTATCCGGCTTACAGTTTTTTTTAGTAAAAAAAGGAAATGGAACAAAACCAAAAGCGGGAGAGCAAATACAAATTCATTATGCCGGATTTTTAGAATCGGGAGATTTGTTTGACACCAGTCTTGAAACGGTAGCCCGAACTTTTGGTAAATTTGATCCACAGCGCGCCGTCGCCAATCAATATACGCCTATTCCGTTTGAAGCCGGACGCAAAGACGGCATGATTCCTGGTTTTATTGAAGGATTAAATAAAATGAGTTATGGAGACAAAGCGGTTTTATTTATCCCATCCAATTTGGGCTATGGCGCTCAAGGTGCAGGTGGTGTAATTCCGCCCAATGCCAACATTATTTTTGAAGTTGAATTAATTAAATAAACCCCCAAGGGACTAAACCTGAAATCCCTGCCATTGCAAAATAAGTAAGGACTATTAACACCTGTAAAATGAAAACAAAACTAATTGTTTTATTACTCCTCACCTGCTCGATTGGATTTGCGCAAAAAGCCAAAAAACCAGTTGCTAAACCAATGTCTAAAACCGCGGTAAAACCGGCAGCCAAATCGCAAGATGGCCTATTTGTAGAATTTGAAACCGCCAAAGGTAAAATGGTGGTGCAATTGGAATACCAAAAAGCACCCATCACAGTTGCCAACTTTGTAGCTTTAGTTGAAGGGAATCACCCCAATGTGAGCGACGAAAAATTAAAAGGAAAACCCTTCTATAATGGACTTAAATTCCACCGCGTAATCAAAGATTTTATGATTCAAGGAGGTGACCCTGCTGGAAATGGTTCGGGTGGTCCAGGTTACAGCTTTAAAGACGAAATTGTACCTGAGTTTAAATTTGACAAAGGTGGAATCTTGGCCATGGCCAATTCAGGTCCGGCAACCAACGGTTCTCAGTTTTTTATCACACACAAAGAAACACCGTGGCTTACAGGTAAACACACCATTTTTGGTTATATAACGGTGGGTCAAGATGTAGTAAATGCTATTGCACAAGACGATGTGATGAACAAAGTAACCATTGTACGCAAAGGCGCTGAAGCCAAAGCCTTTAATGCGGTAAAAACCTTCTCGGATTACTTTGCCAACAAAGCAGAAGACGATAAAAAAATGGCCGAAGATCAAGCCAAAGCCAAAGCCAAACAAGCGGAAGAACAAGCGGCTGCCAAAAAAATATACGACGAGAAAATCGCTCCAGTAAAAGCAAAAAAAGTAGCTTACCTAAGTGATATACGCGGATCAGCAACGGTTTCTGCCACAGGCTTAGCCTATAAATCACTGATTCCAGGCACAGGTGTAAAACCTACTGACGGAACAACTGTTTACATTCATTACGCTGGCTATCTTGAAGATGGAAGTTTATTTGACAGCAGCATTACAGAAGTGGCCAAAGAATACGAGCGTTATGACGAAAACCGCGCCAGCCAAAATGGGTACCAACCCTTCCCTTTTGAATATGGAAAAAAAGAGGGCTTGATTCCTGGGTTCCTAGAGGGAATCAACAACATGACATTTAATGAAAAAGCCATTTTCTTTATTCCAGCTAATTTAGGTTATGGCGAACGTGGCGCTGGCGGAGTAATTCCACCCAATGCCAATATTATTTTTGAAGTACAATTATTTCAAGGACCACCAGCCAATAGTGGACCAGCTAATCCAGAGAAATAAACCGGATTCGCTTTCAATAAAAAAGGGATTTTCTACAGTTAGAAAATCCCTTTTTTATTATTTGTTTCCAAACTTCCAATCAAAGTGCTCGTCGTCTTTGATGATGGCGCCCAATTCCAGTCGGATGACGCGGCCAAACTCGGCTTGCAAAATAAGCCAATTGGATTCGTTGAAGTGATTTTCGGTGGTGTCAAAATCTTCTTGTTCCCAACTTTTAAAAGGCAAACTGGCTTTCACCTCTTGTATCGATTGACCGATCACTTTATGTTGCAAGACTTCGGCAGCTGGATTTGAGGTGATGATGTAGCCCAATCTAAACTGTTCATCGGCATAAAACGTAAGGCGTACTTGTTTTGCATTGTACACCCAGATGTTGTTTTCTTCTTCGTCCTGAAACGTCTTGTCTGGCGCTCCATATCGTTCTTGCACATCGGCTTGGCTCATGCCAAACAACAACTGATCGATACCGTTTTTGGGATTTACTAGCATCCTATTTTAGTATTCAAAAGTGCCGTAAGGACTTTGGATGGTGAGTTTTTTGGATGCACTTGCTTCTACCCTGCCCACAATTTGCGCTGCTACGTCAAACGATTCTGAAATGGCAATCAACTCGGCCGCTATCGATTCGGGCACATACAATTCCATGCGATGGCCGCAGTTGAATACTTGGTACATTTCTTTCCAATCGGTGTTGGATTGGGCTTGAATCAATTGAAACAAAGGCGGAACCGGAAATAAATTGTCTTTTATAATGTGTAAATTATTTACAAAATGTAAAATTTTGGTTTGGGCTCCGCCACTGCAATGCACCATCCCATGAATCTCTTGCGGAGAAAATTGATCGAGTATTTTTTTGATGATGGGGGCATACGTACGCGTAGGTGAAAGTACCAACTTACCGGCATTGATGGTCACGTCTTTGATGTGTTCGGTGAGGCCAATTTGTCCGGAATACACCAAATCGGCGGGTACTGCGGCATCATAACTTTCGGGATATTTCGTGGCCAATTCGTTGCTAAACACATCGTGTCGCGCCGAAGTCAATCCGTTGCTGCCCATTCCGCCGTTGTATTCTTTTTCGTAATGTGCCTGCCCAAATGAAGACAAGCCTACAATCACATCACCCGCTTGAATGCGCGCATTGTCAATTACCTTGTCGCGTTTCATGCGTGCCGTAACTGTAGAATCTACAATGATGGTGCGCACCAAATCACCCACATCGGCGGTTTCGCCACCCGTACTGTGAATTTCTACACCGTAGGTTGCCAATTCTTTGATGAGTTCTTCTGTTCCTGCAATAATCGCAGCAATGACTTCGCCTGGAATTACATTTTTATTGCGTCCGATGGTAGAGGACAACAAGATGGAATCGGTAGCGCCCACACACAACAAATCATCAATATTCATGATGAGCGCGTCTTGTGCAATGCCTTTCCATACCGACAAATCGCCCGTTTCTTTCCAATACATATAGGCCAAAGACGACTTGGTTCCGGCGCCATCGGCATGCATGATAAGGCAATACTCGGGATCTTGCGTCAAGTGATCGGGAATGATCTTGCAAAAAGCTTGGGGATACAGGCCTTTATCAATCGATTTAATGGCATTGTGCACCTCTTCTTTCGAAGCCGAAACACCGCGTTGGGCGTATCTTTTGGAAGCGTCAGAACTCATAGGATAGTTGTGTGGGTTGTGGCGCAAAGATAACGAGAACTAGCCTAAGTAACGGAGGCGAATAGCTGCTTTTTTAGAAAAAAATTCGTCTCAAAAACTAATTGTCTTTGATCAAAATTTCCACCCGGCGGTTTTCGTTTTCCTGCTGTTCGTTTTGTTCAGGAATGGGATGAATAGGTCGAGTTGTACCATATCCTACAAATGAAAGTCGTTTGCGGTTGATGCGCTGACTCACTAAAAAATTGTAGATGGCCCGTGCCCGAGAACCCGATAAATTAGCGACATCTCCATTTACTTGACAGCAAATATGGCCTTGGATTTCAATTTTTAATTTGGGGTTTTCTTGCATCGCGCAAAGTAAATCATATAAAATGGGTTTGGACTTGGGCAACAAGCGTGGCGACATATTGAAAAAGTACAAATTATCGAGCGTGATCATGTCGCCTTTGTTTGCGCTTTTGATTTTTTGTTGCAAGGCTGACAGTGGTTCTTTCTTGACTTCGATTGGTTTTTCGCGGTATTCTATGATTACTTTTCTGTTCTCCGATTGTATTTTGGACTGTTCAAAATCTTCCCCAAACCCGCGCACATCATAGCCTTGATTTACGGTAATGCGGTTTGCTTTCATGAACTCAACCACGGCATTCACCCGTTTGATCGACAAGGAATCGTTGTAGGAATTAGAACCTTTCCAATCACAAAAACCATAGACTTTAGTCACCTCAACGCCAGGCGAAGTGATGGTCCAATTGCTTAGTTTTTTGAGGGCAATGTCGTTCAATTCGTAGCGATCAAAATCAAAAAAAACGGTGAGTTTATCTTGGGCAAATCCCAGAATTGAGCACAACAACAGGACCAGAAGGAGCAACGATTTTTTCATGGCTTTCTCTTTTAGTTAGCGGTAATTACAATTTCGACGCGGCGATTGGCGGCCCGCTGGGTTTCGTCTTTTTCAGGTATAGGAAACAGCGGTTGGGAACTGCCGAATCCTTTATAAGTTACCCGATTTTCATCGATGCCTTTCATCAGTAAAAAATTCTTGATGGCTTTGGCGCGCTGGGTTGATAAGTCTTGTTTGTCGGAAGGCATGCAACACAAATGGCCTTGGACTTCGATTTTCAATTCGGGGTTGCGCTGCATCACCAAAAGCAATTCAAACAATTTGGCCTTAGAACGGTTTTCAACCATAAAGGTGTTGATCACAAAATTTAAATCCTTGAGCAAAATTTTATCGCCCAAATTGGCCGCGGTTACGCTTTGCATAAATTCTTGGCTCAATTCATAAGTGGATTTGCTTCCATCCGGATTTTCAAAAACCAACTGCGTGGGATATGGGATGATGGGCTTGGGCTCAACCACTTTGGCTTCGGGCACAACAATTCCCAAAAGTTCATTTTCGCGTGACAAATCATTTTGTTGCAAATAAAACAAGGTCACTCGGCGGTTTTCGGCCTTGGTGGTGCTCATTTGATGCAATTCGCCAAAACTTCGAGAACTAAAATCTGCCCGAAATTGAATTTGGTTTTGCAACAGTTGAAAAATGGTATTCACCCTGTTTTTAGCCAAGGTATCGTTCATTGCACTGCTGCCGTCTTCGTCACAAAAACCATGAGCGCCCAAGACTTTGGCTCCTGCATGGGCTTTGGCCCAGTCTGACAATCGTGTAGTTTCCTTGGGTGTTAAGGTAAATTTATTGGAATCAAAATAGACTGAAAACTGGTCTTGTGCCACAACCGATAGCGATAAAAAACCAAAGAGTACACAAAAAATTTCCAGTTTCATAGACAGCTGCGATAGATTAGGGAAAGTTACATTTTTTTTTGAATAAAAAAACACCTGTTGCTTGGGAGCGCAACAGGTGTTATAACCAATCGATTTATCCTTATTATTTGGTGAATAACAATTCTCTGTATTTGGTCAAGGTCCAAATTTCGTCGTCTACGATCAATTCTAATTTATCGCAGTGTTCGCGAATCACATCAAAGAATGGTTTTACTTTGTCGCAATACATTTCAGCCATTTTTTGTGCATCAGTCAAGGCATTGGCTTTCTTACGTGCTTGGGTCATTTCCTGTACTTTAGAATTGATGCCTTCAATGTGTGCCGAAATTTCTTTGATGATGTTGATTTGCTCTTTGGCGATTTTTTCGAAATCTTTTCCGAAAATTTCTTTCAAGCCTTTCACGTTTTCAATCAAGGTGTTTTGGTAACGAATGGCCGTTGGAATTACGTGGTTTCTGGCGATATCACCCAATACACGTCCTTCAATTTGGATTTTCTTGGTGTATTCTTCCAATTCTATTTCGTAACGCGCTTCTACCTCTACGTGGTTCATCACGTTCATTTCTTTGAACAAATCCAAGGCCGCTTTTGACACTTTGGCTTTCAAGGCCTCAGGCGTGGTTTTAAAATTGCTCAAGCCACGTTTTTTACCCTCAGCTTGCCAGGCATCGCTGTATCCATCGCCCTCAAACAAAATGTTTTTAGAGGTTTTGATGTATTCGCGCAACACGTTAAAAATGGCTTCGTCTTTTTTCAAGTCGTTTTTCGCAATCAAAGCGTCAACTTCTTGTTTAAAGTCTTTCAATTGTTTGGCCATAATGGTGTTCAATGTCGTCATGGCATTGGCACAATTCGCTGAAGATCCTACCGCTCTAAACTCAAATTTATTTCCAGTAAAAGCAAATGGCGAAGTTCTGTTACGGTCAGTGTTGTCTAACAATACATCTGGAATTTTACCTACTACATTCAATTTCAAGTCGGTTTTTTCTTCTGGAGATAATTTTCCGGTTGATACGCCTTCTAATTCAGCCAAAACTTTAGTCAATTGTTGACCAATAAATACCGAGATAATTGCCGGCGGTGCCTCGTTGGCGCCCAAACGGTGGTCGTTACTCGCTGAAGCAATTGACGCTCTCATCAACGATTCGTAATTATTAACCGCTTTAATGGTATTGATAAAGAAGGTCAAAAATTGCAAGTTGCTCATGGGAGTTTTCCCTGGGCTCAACAAATTCACACCAGTATCTGTAGCCATCGACCAGTTGTTGTGTTTACCAGAGCCGTTTACGCCTTTGAATGGTTTTTCGTGGAATAACACTTTAAAGTCATGACGTTCGGCCACTTTTTGCATTACATCCATCAACAAAGAGTTGTGATCCACTGCCAAGTTGGTTTCTTCAAAAATGGGTGCCAACTCAAATTGGTTGGGTGCCACCTCGTTGTGACGGGTTTTTACGGGAATGCCTAAGTACATACACTCTTGTTCCAATTCACGCATGTACGACAATACACGACTTGGAATCGATCCAAAATAGTGATCGTCTAATTGTTGTCCTTTGGCCGAAGCGTGTCCCAATAAGGTACGACCCGTCATTAAAATATCAGGGCGGGTGTTGGCCAAAGCGGTATCAATCAAAAAGTATTCTTGCTCCCACCCTAAGGTAGCGGTTACTTTTTTCACGTTTTTGTCAAAATATTTACATACATCTGTTGCCGCTTCATCCACTGCGTTTAAGGCACGCAATAAAGGTGTTTTGTAATCTAAGGCTTCTCCGGTGTAAGAAATAAATACGGTAGGAATACACAAGGTTGTTCCAAAAATAAAGGCGGGTGAAGTAGGATCCCAAGCGGTATATCCACGGGCTTCGAATGTGTTACGAATACCTGCATTTGGAAACGACGACGCATCTGGTTCTTGTTGCACCAATTGACCTCCACCAAATTTTTCAACAGGGTCGCTGCCGTCATAGGATGTTTCAAAAAAGGCATCGT
>JAGNTC010000207.1 GCA_017987725.1 Flavobacterium sp. | reverse complement strand
GTTGATTTTCTCATCATATTCCTGTTCGACACCATTCAATTCGATTTTCGTATTCGCCAAATCTTGTTGGGTCTGCGTCACCTTATTCTCCGCGACAATTTTTTTCGCTTGTGCGTTTTGAACCGCGACACTGCGTTGCTGGAATTGCGTTTGTGAAATCAAGCCTTCTTTGTACATCTTTTGGTTCCGATCAAATTGATCTTGCGCCAATTGATATTCGTTGGCCATCGCAGCAAGCTCCGCTTTTTCACTCGCAATTTTCTGTTGCAATTGAACGAGCTTATTGGAAAGCTGGGCTTTCTTCAAGCTTTTTGACTGGCGTAGATTCGTAATCTGCGCGAGGGTGGACGTTACTTTTTGCGTATAAAAATCCAAGGAACTTTTTTTCGCATTCAGTTGGGTTTGGGTACGTGCGATTAATTGTGGATCCAAATAATCCGCTTTGATTTCGCTGATCTTGGCCAAGGTGTCTCCTTGCGAAACAAAATCCCCTTCTTTGACCCACCAAACCGCAATTTTACCTGCGATCGGGCTATAAATTTTCTGCGGCTTCTGCTCTTGAAATAGACTGGTCACATTTCCTTTGGCCCGGATATTTTGTGTCCATGGAAGAAAAATGATGGCAAGTAATAACAGTAAAAACCCGATGAGCCAAGGCTTCAGCTGGGTGGATCGATCCAAGCGATAGATGGCTTGTTTTGATTTATATTTTTCCATTGTGAAACGTCAGTGTTTTACTCGGTTTGAATGCCGGGTGTAATTTATTGGAAACAACAACGACCGTACATGAATCGCCCAATGCATGTAGGTATTGGCTAATTTTTTCGCCAGTTTCTGAATCAATTCCCGACCAGGGATCTTCTAAAAGCAATAGGCGTTTTTCGCCACACAAGGCGCGTAACAAAAGGATTTTTTTCACCCAAGTTTGGGGCGTTTTCTTTCCGATCGGTTCAATTTGCGTTTGGAAGCCTTTGGGGAAATAGGATATAAAATCATCAATGCCCAAGTTTGTCGCCGTTTCTAAAATAAGTTTTGGGGTTATTTCAGCCTGACCTAATTGGATGTTCTCCAAGATCGTACCTCCGAAAATTTCCTGGCCATGTAATAATACACCCGTATGCTGTCGTAATGACTGAATGTCATAGTTTTGGATCGGTACTTTGTTGACCAAAAGATTGCCCATGAAGTCGGTATAATTACCCGTCAGCATACGTAAAAACAACGTTTTCCCGGATCCTTCTTCCCCTTGAATTTGTACTTTTTCGCCGGCATCTATGTGTAGATTTAGGTCATTCAAAAGGGTCTTCCCGGCTTCGAATTCAAATTTAAAATGTTGCATTTGAATGGATATTCCTTTTTGCGTTTTCATGGGTAGATCGCCTGTGGACTCCAACGGAATTTCGATTACGCTGGCAATTTTTTCTAAACCCGTTAGCACATCATACGCACTATCCATACTGGTAATCAGTTTTTCTACGGCTGCGATAATCATGAGGATGACAATTTCGGCGGCGATGAATTCCCCGATGTTCAATTGCTGATTAATCAAGAGGTAGGTGCCAAGTGTCAGCATTAAAATGGTCAAACTAACTTTAAAAAAGATTAAGGCTCGGTATTGCAATAAGAGTACCTGGAAGTGTTTCGTCCGCGATTGAATGTAGCCTAATACATTGTGGTCGGTGCGGCTCAAAGTCAATTCCGCACCCCGACTAAATTTGAATGATTTCAACGTACGAGCTAATTCGCCAAAGAAGCCAGTTACCTCGTATTTATAATTGGACTCTTCGATGCTGGTTTGGATTCCCGACTGGCTGGTATAACCCAAAATGAGGCCCAAAATAACGAGTAAGACAATCCCTAAAGCCAGGTAAAGTGGGTGATATAAAGACAATAAAATAATCCCCAGGATAATTTGAACACTCGCGATTGGGATATCGAGTAATAGTTTGGAGAAGCCTTTTTGAATATTTAATGTTTCAAAAAAACGGGTGATTTTCTCTGGCATGAAGTAGCCATCGATGTGTTTTAAATCAATTTGCGGTATTCTTTCTGCGAAGTCAAATGCGTAGGATGTAAATAGTTTTTGCTGAATGGATTCAATGATTTTCATTTGATTCATTTGCAGAATACCGACGAGCAGCACGCCCAGGACAACGAAGAAAATCAAGACGTAAATCGATGTAACCATCGTGGCACCCATCACCAAACCGATGATGGTTTGAACGCCTAAGGGCAAACTCAAATTAACCAAACCGCTCAAGGCTGAAAAGAGATAAATGGAAACGACTTCTTTCCTGTAAGCACCCAGCAATTGGCTTAGTCGGCGAAAGGGATGTTTTTTTGTCATATTCGATTCAATGTGTTTGCAAAGCTATAAATACTTTTTGGTATAATAGTAATACTATTGTAAATAATATTTATAGTATTTTTTGTAATAGTATTAATATTTGTTAATTTTGGTCCTACAAATGGAGCAGCTATGGACTATTCTTTAAGCTTTAAGGTCAACGAAAAGATATATGTACGGGATCCGGAGGGGACGGAATTGGGTAAGCAGATCGTGAAACATGCGATTGACCAAATTTACACCTTGGGCTTTGAGCAATTTACGTTTAAGAAATTAGCGGCGCAAATGGGAACGACAGAGGCGACGATTTATCGGTATTTTGAGAACAAGCATCGGGTGCTTTTGTATATTTTGAATTGGTATTGGTCGTATATGGAATACCTCGTCGTGTTCCAGCTGGAGCACCTCACCGACCCCAAATCAAAACTGGAGCGGATCATTCAATTACTCACGCACGCGCTGCCGGAAAGTGTTGGTCAAACGGATTACAACAAAACCTATTTACATCAAATCGTCATTGCAGAAAGTAGCAAAGCCTACTTAGTCAAAGAAGTTAAAAAGATCAATCAAGACGAGGTTTTTAAACCTTATAAAGATTTGTGCGGTCGGATTTCCGATTTAATTCAGGCGTTTAATCCA
>JAGNTC010000206.1 GCA_017987725.1 Flavobacterium sp. | reverse complement strand
GTGCTTCATGTGTTAGACGTGCATTAACTGCCTCCAGAAAAACTACCTGAAGTGTTATTGGTTTCCAAAGATTTATTCTTAACATGGCCTTAGTTGTTCAAAAATGGTGGTTTTTTCTCCCTATCGTATGATAGGGAGTTTTTTTTGTAGTAATAATTCTACAAGTGCATTTTTAGTTGGTTTTTTTGCTGTTTTTTGAATTTTTTTTAGTAGGTTTGGAATGTAAGTTTTTATTTCAAATGATTAATCAAAACCCCGAACAAATAGCACGTGATAACATTGACAAGCAATTAGTTGCCTGTGGATGGATTATACAAGATAAAAAGAAATTTAATCTTGCCGCTGGCTTGGGAATTGCTATCAGAGAATATCAAACCGATATTGGTCCTGCGGATTATGTGTTGTTTGTCGATAAAAAACCTATTGGCATTATTGAAGCCAAACGTGAAGAAGAAGGCGTGCGATTGACCACGGTTGAAGAACAATCTTCGCAATATGCCAATGCAAAACTTCGCTTATTGAACAATGACCCTTTGCCGTTTGTGTATGAAAGTACAGGAGAAGTTACACGATTTACAGATTACAGAGACCCAAAACCTCGTTCAAGAAATGTGTTTACGTTTCATCGTCCTGAAACTTTTGTGCAATGGTTAACTCAAGCGAAAACCTTACGAGGTCGTTTGCACGATTTACCTGCGCTACCAGAAGAAGGTTTGCGTGATTGTCAAGTAACTGCTATTACGAATTTAGAAAAATCCTTCAAAGACCAACGTCCAAAAGCCTTAATTCAAATGGCTACGGGTTCTGGAAAAACCTTTACTGCGATTACCTTTATTTATCGTTTGTTGAAATTTGCCAAAGCGAAACGCATTTTATTTTTAGTAGATACCAAAAACTTAGGGGAACAAGCCGAAAGCGAATTTCGTGCGTTTACCGCCAATGATGATAACCGTTTGTTTACTGAATTATATGGCGTAACTCGTTTGAGTAGTTCGTTTATTCCGAATGATTCGCAAGTATATATTAGTACAATACAGCGCATGTATTCGATTTTGAAAGAAACCGAATTGGATGAAAGTGCCGAAGAAGAAAATCCTAACGAAATGGCGTTTCAGGCAAAAGAGCCTATTCCTGTGGGGTATAATGAAAAAGTGCCAATTGAGTTTTTTGATTTTGTAGTCATAGACGAATGCCACCGCAGTATTTACAACCTTTGGAAACAAGTGTTGGATTATTTTGATGTGTTTCAAATTGGATTAACCGCAACGCCTGACAACAGAACATTTGGGTATTTCAACCAAAACTTAGTGTGTGATTATGGCTATGAAAAAGCGGTGGTAGATGGGGTTTTAGTTCCGTACAATGTGTTTACCATTGAAACTGAAATTACCAAAAATGGTAGTGTGATTACTTTAGGCGAAAAAGTAGATAAACGCGAACGCCTTACTCGTAAAAAGTTTTGGGAAGCTTTAGACGAGGATGAAGTATATAGCGGTAAACAATTGGATAAAGACATTGTGAACCCAAGTACGATTCGAACGATTATACGCGCCACCAAAGAAAATTTACCTGCAATGTTTCCCGACCGATTGGATAGTAGCGGAAACTTTGAAGTGCCAAAATTGTTGATTTTTGCCAAAACCGATAGCCATGCCGAAGACATTATTGACATCGTGCGTGAGGAATTTGGCGAAGAAAATAAGTTTTGTAAAAAGATTACGTACCGAAGCGAGGAAGACCCGAAAAGCGTCTTGCAACAGTTTCGAAACGATTATTACCCACGTATTGCCGTTACGGTAGATATGATTGCTACGGGAACAGACATACGCCCACTGGAAGTATTGTTGTTTATGCGTGATGTAAAAAGCCGCAGTTACTACGAACAAATGAAAGGACGTGGTACACGAACTTGCTCAGTGGAAGAATTAAAAGCCAAAGGAACTCCCACCGCCAAATACAGCAAAGACCACTTTGTTATAATTGATGCTATTGGTGTGGAGCAATCGCAAAAAACGGATAGCCGACCTTTGGAAAAAGCGCCTGGGGTTTCGTTAAAAGATGTGTTGCAAAGTGTTGCCATGGGAAACACAAGCGAAGACATGTTAACTACGCTTGCCAATAGATTAATTCGATTAGACCAACAATTAAAAGACAAAGATAAAACGGCATTTAGTGAAAAAGCCAACGGCTTAACCATTAAAGAAATAGTAAAAAAACTATTGCAGGCGCATGACCCAGATACCAATCAGAATTTAGAAATTAGAATTAAGAATGAATATAGAGGACAAGCTCCTATGGAGATTGAAAAGGCTATTGACAAAGCAAAACAAGAACTCATTGACGATGCCGTAGCCGTATTTAACAGCCCAGATTTGCGCGATTTTATTGTGGACATCCGCAAGAAATATGACCAGATTATTGACAGTGTAAACATAGATACCATTACCAATATTGGTTGGGTAAAAGACCATGCTTCGGCAAGCTCAGCACTCATAGGAGATTTTAAAGATTGGATAATAACCCACAAAGACGAGATTACGGCTTTGCAGATTTTTTATGCGCAAGACTACCGCCACCGCACCTTTACGTACAAAATGATTAAAGATTTGTGCGAAAAGCTAAAAACCGAGAAACCTGTTTTAGCGCCTTTAGCCGTTTGGAAAGCCTACGAACAATTGGAAAAAACCAATGGCTCGGCTAAAAACGAGTTGATTGCCTTGGTCAGTTTGATACGCAAAGTGGCAGGTATTGATACCACTTTAACGGCTTATGACAAAACGGTAGATAAAAACTTTCAAGAGTGGATTTTTAAGAAAAATGCAGGACAACACAACGCCTTTACCGAAGCCCAAATGCAATGGCTGCGCATGATGAAAGACTATGTAGCCAACAGTTTTAGTATAGACAAAGACGACTTTGACCTTAGCCCTTTTAATGCCGAAGGCGGTTTGAGTAAAATGTGGCAGTTGTTTGGGGAAGAAACGGATAGCATTA
>JAGNTC010000205.1 GCA_017987725.1 Flavobacterium sp. | reverse complement strand
ATTTATTCATTTTTTGCTCTAAGGCAAGGTATTCGCTTTGGTAAGCAGAGTGTTCTACGACAGCTTTGTTATTCGGATTAAAGTTAACCGGAGCTGGATTGAACTGAAAAAAAACAAAAACCATCACGCCAATCAACAAAATAAAAAACATCATGGGTACTTTTAAAAAGCCATTCATGATGAGTCCCATTTGGCTTTCACGCACTGATTTCCCGGACAAATAACGCCCTACCTGGGATTGATCGGTGCCAAAATAGGAGAGGGCCAAGAAAAATCCACCCGTAATGCCACTCCAAAAGGTGTACCGCGTTTCGGGATCAAAGGAAAAGTCCAGAATTTCCATCTTGTGATTCGCTCCTGCAATGTGCAAAGCATTCGTTAATGACATGTCATTGGGGAGCAGGTGTAAAATCAGGTAAAAGGCAATCACCAGTCCTACTAAAATGACAAACATCTGGTGTTTTTGCGTCACATTTACAGCTTTGGTTCCACCCGAAACCGTATAAATAATGACCAAAACTCCAATGACCACAATGAGCCAGGTGAGATGCCAGCCTAAAATAGCCGAAAGGATAATGGCCGGCGCATAGATTGTAATTCCGGTACCTAATCCGCGTTGTATCAAAAACAAAAGCGAGGCCAGCGTGCGCGTTTTTAAATCAAACCGCTGTTCCAAATATTCATAAGCAGTAAATACTTTTAGTCGATGATAAATGGGAATAAACGTATAGCAAATGACAACCATGGCCAGAGGTAATCCCAGGTAAAATTGCACAAAACCCATACCGTCATGGTAGGCTTGGCCAGGTGTAGACAAAAAGGTTATGGCACTCGCTTGGGTAGCCATAACCGAAAGACCCACTACATGCCATGGGGTATTGTGATTGCCCAAAATGTATTCTTCCACATTTTGACTTCCTTTGGTCTTCCACACACCGTACACAACAATAAATAAGAGTGTTGCACTAAGAATAATCCAATCCAGTTGCTGCATCTTATGAAAAAATAAACATAAGTATAGAAAACACAAGTACATACAGCACATTGGCTAACAGCACCCAGCTGTAGCTTTTTTTCCAAATTCCAATTTCTTCTTTCATAGGTGATTAGTGTAAAGCAATAATATTAGCCAATAGTCTATAGGCTCCAGGAACTCCCTCGGGCAATTCTCTAAAAAAACTTAAACCCGTATAAATGTAATTCCCAGTTCCGTATTTGGCATGTAAAAGCAGACCATTTTTGGGTGATTCTCCCGTGTCATTGGCACTTAACAAAGGTGTAAATGCTGGATCCCATTCGTTGGGGAAATACAAACCAATTTCTTGTTTCCAATTTAAAAAATCAGAACTGCTTATGCTGTTTGGCTTACTCATTACCGGATGATTTGGCGCTAAAATGCGTACTTCTGCTTGTTCTTCGGTCACGCGATCTCGTGCTATTTTTAATGGATAGGGCGAAAAATTGGGCGTCATCAGTTCATCTAATGTATTGTACTGTACAACCAACGTTTTACCGTTTTTCACAAAGTCCAATATATACGCCTGTTTACTTGCTAACGCTTGCACTGTATTGTATGCTCGAATACCGGTAATGATTACGTCAAAAGGCTTCAGGTAATCAGCCGAGATTAAATTTGGTTCAAGCAAGGTAACACTGTAGCCCATATGCAGTAATCCCTTGGGAACTTCATCACCAGCTCCCATGAGATAACCAATTTTTTTTGCTGCAGTTTGGAGATCCAAACGAACAATTTTGGCCGAAGCAGTTTTCAAGATCAGTTGCTTGTCTATGTGCGGATACTGAATAACCGTTTGCGTTTTATCGTATTTGATTCCATCTACCAAAGCATAAGCCGTAAGGCTAGTCGTTTCTATCTTTTGAGTAGGTGTAATCATGAAATCAACGGTAAGCTCCTCTTGTTTGGCTTGCAAATGGAAGGGTATTGACGTTGGTTCGCATTTCCACGAAGCTGGTAAATCAAGTTGTACTTCACCACGTACGTCATTTTTTCCTGCCTTGACTTTTACTTGCACTTTTTTTTGTTGGTTGTTTGGAAATAATACAACATCATCAACCACTGAAACGCTTACTGCAGGTACAATGTCAAGCGGCGTATGCATTTCTCCTTTTACATCATCGGTAAATTGATAATGAACAATGCGTTCAAATGGAATGGTAGTGCCCAATAGAGACAACTCAAAAGTAATGCGCACACTTCTTGGTTTTTCAGGTAGCCCAATCGAAGCAAAATCGTTTACTTGATACATGCCTTCAGAATGGGCGATTTCCAACCAATACGGCTGCGAATATGGGATGGAATCAGGAAGACTACAGTTGAGTGTTGTTTTGAATGGAGTATTGTTTACTAAAGCTTGGGGCTGAAAATCAAAAGGCGTGTGAGGATGCATGTTAATTCCAGTCAGATTCATTGGGATTTCAGAGCGATTGATTGCTTCAACCTGAATTTTTATGCGTGAATTGGGCGTGGTTTCAGCTGTATCGGCAATGCCTTCAAGATACAGGCCCGCACAGCCTGCAAGCAATGCTTTTAACTCATTTGTTTTGATTGTTTTCCAATGCTCATCTTCCAGTTGCTGAATCATTTGGTAGGCTTTCACCAAGTTGGGAATACTGTTGGCTGGATTTGTGAAATTAAACTGGTTTATGGTCTCGGTGAGTAATTCCCCAATTTTTTTGCCGCCTTTTACTCTGTTCCAAGAAGTGTCAATTCCGTAAAACAAGGGTTGTTCTGGTGAGATGGGGCTGCCTTTTAAAAAGGCTAAATACTCGGAGTCATCACCTCGTTCACCGGCCGTACCAAAACCTTGTGATTGATGTTTGCTTCGGCTTAATGCGGCAATTTCCTGATTGGATTTGCCTTCGGAGGCATAAAAAACACCCGTTGGTAAGCGATACAAATTGGATTTGTCTGCCTTTTGAAATTTTTCTCTGCTGCCATAAAACCACCAAGAAGTATTGAAAAATAATCGTTTGGCCTGCCATG
>JAGNTC010000204.1 GCA_017987725.1 Flavobacterium sp. | reverse complement strand
CACGTACATTCACGCGGATATCTTTGTCGGCGCCCACTCGGGTAATCATGCTTTCTTGCAGGGCACGCAATACTTTGGCTTGGGCCGATAAACTCATGTCGCCAATTTCATCCAAGAATAAAGTGCCGCCATCGGCCGCTTCAAATTTACCGGCTCGGTCTCTAACAGCCGAGGTAAAGGCGCCTTTCACGTGGCCAAATAATTCGCTTTCAATCAACTCAGAGGGAATTGCTGCACAATTGACTTCAATCAGCGGAGCAGAGGATCGCTCGCTTTGTTCGTGCAACTGACGGGCTACTAACTCTTTTCCGGTTCCATTTGCACCCGTTATCAATACGCGGGCTTCGGTAGGAGCTACTTTGGCAATGATGTTTTTAATGTTTTCTATGGGTGCCGAACGGCCAATCATTTCAAATTGTTGGCTCACCATTTTTTTCAAAATCGTGTTTTCGACCACCAGTTGTTTTTTGTCAAGTGCGTTGCGTACGGTATTCAATAAACGATTTAAATCGGGGGGTTTTGAGATGTAGTCAAAGGCGCCCATGCGCATGGTTTGAATGGCCGTTTCCATGTCGCCGTGTCCAGAAATCATCACCATGGGAATCTCGGGTTTTATTTTTTTGACGGCATCCAATACCTCTACTCCATCCATCTTGGGCATCTTGATGTCGCACAAAATCAAATCATAATCGGTCGCCTTTACTTTTTCGAGTCCTTCCAACCCATTGGCGGCTTCCTCGACCAAGTAGCTGCTGCTTTCTTCCGAGAGAATTTTGGTCAATACTCTACGGATTGCGGCTTCGTCTTCTATGATTAATATTTTACTCATTACTTTATTAGTATTTCAACCAACGGTATAACTCTTTCCATGTTGGTTTTTTGCCGTACATTAAAATGCCGATGCGGTAAATCTTGGCTGCAAACCAAACCACTAAAAAGAAGGTCGCAAACAAAATCGCCATCGACAACACGATTTGCCAAGTGGGTACACCAAATGGAATACGCATGAGCATCACGATGGGTGATGTAAGGGGAATCATAGAAAATACCGTGGCAATGGTGCCGTTGGGATCGTTCATTACCGTAAAAAATCCAATGTATACTCCCAAAATTAAGGGCATGATGATCGGCAATAAAAATTGTTGCGAATCGGTTTCGTTGTCAACGGCAGCACCAATAGCCGCATAAAACGAACTGTACAGAAAATAACCGCCAATAAAATAAACCACAAAGGAAATCAATATGGTGGCAATGGGCAGGTTCCACAATTCTTGGATGTATTGGTAAATAGAAGAACTCATTTCGTGTTGGGCCGTTTGCATCAACTCGGGAGATAATCCGGGCGTTGCCGTAGCTTGGGTGCCAAAAAACACCGAGGAAAGCGTGAGAAAAGTAAAACCTAAAATGGCCCAGATGATGAATTGCAACACCCCAGCCAAAGAAGTTCCGATGATTTTTCCCATCATCAGTTGAAATGGTTTGACGGAAGAAATGATGATTTCAATGATGCGGTTGGTTTTTTCTTCAATCACCGAACGCATCACCATGTTGCCGTAAATCACGATAAACATCATGATCAGGTAACCAAACGCACCGCCAATGGCAATTTTCATTTCGTTTAATCCCTTAACCGTTGATTCTCCCGTGGCTTTGGCAACGCCTATTGAAACGTCGGCGGTAGCCTTTTGGATGGCCAGGGTATCTAAGTTTGCCTTTTGAAAATTGAGTTGGGTGAGTCGATGGGACAGCACCGATTCCATGTCGGACAAAAAGGAAATGCTGGGGCTGTCATTGGACAAAAACTGGATTTGATTTTCGTACATCCCGTTTTTTACGCCTACCGGAATAACCAAGACGCCTTCGTATTGTTCGCTCACCACACTGTCTTTGACTACGGACAAATTGGTATTGGACAAATTGACATAGCGGTACTCTTCGTTGTTTTTAAAATCGGCGGCAAATAAACCCGAGGCATCGTGAATGGCAATGGTTTTTACCTCTGATTTTATGGAACTCAAATAACCCACAAAAGCGGCAATTCCCACAAACAACAACGGACTTAAAAAAGTCATCACAATAAAAGATTTGTTGCGCACCTTGGCCAAAAATTCCCGTTGAATGATAAGTAATATAATGTTCATAGCTGGGTTTAGTTAGTTCGTTTGTACGGTTTGGATAAAAATATCGTTGACGCTGGGTATTTTTTCTACAAAATGGGTAACCTGTCCGCGTTGAGTGAGTGCGTGTAACAATTCGTTGGAAGAGGTATTATTCAGTTGAATTTGCAATTGCAATTCGTTGTTCAGGGATTTAAACTGGGTGGGTTGCACGCTAAAGCGTTGATTTAATTCAGCCAACAGTGCATCCGACTGATCGGTCAAAATGCCTACCTCGTAGTTGTGGGTACGAAATTGGCGTTTGATGTCTTGCAAAGGCCCTTCGAGTAATTTATTGGATTTGTGAATCAAGGCAATTTCGTCGCACAATTCCTCCACCGATTCCATGCGGTGTGTAGAGAAAATTATCGTAGATCCTTTTTTCTTGAGTTCCAAAATTTCATCCTTGATTAAATTGGCGTTCACTGGATCAAACCCTGAAAAAGGTTCGTCAAAAATCAACAATTTGGGTTGGTGCAACACGCAGACCACAAACTGAATTTTTTGGGCCATTCCTTTGGAGAGCTCTTGGATCTTCTTGTCCCACCAGCCTCGAATTTCTAAACGATCAAACCAATACTCTAATTGTACTTTGGCTTCGGCTTTAGAAAGGCCTTTCATTTGTGCCAAATACAAACATTGTTCGCCCACTTTCATGGTTTTGTACAAACCGCGTTCTTCGGGCAAATACCCAATCTGTTGCACGTGTTTGGGTTGCAACGGTTCACCATCCAAAATCACTTCGCCGCTATCGGGCATGGTAATTTGATTGATGATGCGAATGAGTGACGTTTTACCGGCACCATTTGGGCCCAATAAACCATAAATGCTTCCTTTGGGCACCTGCAGCGAA
>JAGNTC010000008.1 GCA_017987725.1 Flavobacterium sp. | reverse complement strand
GCTTTTGGCACGGGCCATTCTTCTACATCAATATCAGCTGCATTGGGCATGGCGTTGGCCTCAGCGCTAAACGGATTTCCCGACCGCACCCACATCGCTGTGATTGGCGACGCCTCGATTGCATCAGGAATGGCCTTTGAAGCCCTGAATCATGCCGGAGTGACCGATGCCAATTTACTGATCATCCTCAACGACAATGCCATTGGAATTGATCCGAGTGTGGGGGCATTAAAAAATTATTTTACAGCCATCAAATCGGGTGAATATGCCGATCAATACAATTGGATCAGTTCGTTAAACATCGATTATTCGGGCCCAATTGACGGGCACGATTTACCTGCAGTGATAGCCGAATTACGTCGTTTGCAAACGCTAAAAGGACCTCGATTTTTGCACCTCATCACCACCAAAGGCAAAGGACTACAACAAGCCGAGGATAACCAAGTAACATACCATGCCCCTGGGAAATTCAACGCCCAAACGGGTGAATTAAACCCAAAAGATTCCCTCATACAACCGCCTAAATTCCAAGATGTATTTGGATTAAGCTTGGTGGAATTGGCTGAAAGCAATCCAAAAATCATTGGCATTACACCCGCAATGCCCACCGGAAGTTCACTCAAATACATGATGGACGCCTTCCCCGATCGCGCCTTTGACGTTGGTATTGCCGAGCAACACGCCGTAACATTGGCTGCCGGGATGGCTACCCAAGGGATGGTGGTTTTTTGTGCAATCTATTCTACCTTTTTACAACGGGCCTACGACCAACTCATACACGATGTGGCCTTGCAAAATTTACCTGTTATTTTTTGTGTGGACCGCGCGGGTTTGGTAGGCGAAGACGGCGCCACCCATCATGGTGTTTTTGACATCGCCTATTTGCGTTGCATCCCCAACATGATTGTCTGTGCGCCGAGAAACGAAATTGAATTGCGGAACCTATTGTATACCGCTCAATTGGGTTTAAAACACCCCATGGCCATACGCTATCCAAGAGGCAGAGGATCAGAGATTAATTGGCAGCAACCCTTTTCGGTTATGCCTATTGGCAAGGCCGAGTTGCTCAAAGCAGGCCAGTCTGTTGCGGTATTAACTACGGGGTCAATGGCGCAAAATGCAACGGATGCCATCGCCTTAAGTAAAAATCAAGCAGCGATTGCACACTATAGTTTTACATTTATCAAACCCCTAGACGAAGCCACTTTACACGAAATATTTCAAAAATATCGCGTAATAATTACCCTTGAAGACGGGACCACTTTGGGAGGATTTGGTTCGGCAGTGGCGGAATTTGCGTCTGCACAACTCTACCCCAACACCCTGAAAATTGTGGGAATTCCCGATGAATTTATCATGCAAGGCACGGTAGAAGAAGTACAACAGTACAGCAAATTGGATGCAAAAAACTTACAAATCCTTTTTGATAATTACACAAATTGTTGAATTTTGCCGCGTACTTTTAGTTCAAATTTTTCTTTCTAAAACAAACCCTCTGCGCATGATGCGAGTATATATAACAGTTCTTTTATTGGTTTCTACGGTTGGTTTTGCTCAAATAAATGACAGCATAGTGATCAAAACAGTTTCTGCACAAACGCATTGGAAAAGTAAAAATTTGATTGGAGTTGATTTGAATGACATCGTTTTTATCAATTGGAATGCGGGTGGAGTAAGTTCGGTTTCGGGATTGGCAAAGGGTAATTTTACGCGAACCTATAGCGAGGCCAACCAAAAATGGCACAACGAGTTGATTGTGCGTTATGGCGTAAACAAACAAGACGGAATTGAGCTACGAAAAACGGATGATGTGTTTCAATTTAGTTCTACCTACGGCTACCGCAAAGACAGTTTGTCCAATTGGTATCATTCGGCCAAATTTAATTTTAACACCCAATTTACCAACGGATATAATTACCCAAACACCAGTATTGCCATTTCAAAACCCTTTGCACCCGCCTATACTTTTATGGGGATTGGTGCCGAATACATGCGAAAAGAAAAAAAGTTCATGCTTTATCTGTCGCCCTTGACTATCAAAAACACCTTGGTTTTGGATACCAATTTGGCCAATCAGGGGGCCTTTGGAGTTGCACCCGCCATATATGATTCCAACGGCATTATGCTTTCGTCAGGCAAGCAAACACGAACCGAATTGGGAATGCTCGTGGTTAATTCATTTAAAAAAGAATTGATGAAAAATTTCACAATGGAAAATCGACTGTCGCTGTACTCCGATTACATCAACAAGTTTGGAAACATTGACGTGGATTGGCAATTGCAATTGGAACTGACCGCAAACGAATATCTGAAAGCCAATTTGGGCATAAATCTCCTTTATGACGATGACATCAAGGCCAAAGAAATTGTGAATGGCGAACAAATTAGTGTAGGCCCAAAAATTCAACTCAAGCAAATGATGGGCATTGGAATTGTGTACGAATTTAAAAGCAAAAAGCAGTAACGAACGTACTGCTTTTTTTATTTCTTAAGAAATAGAATGCTTAGTTGATGATTATTTTTTGGGTGTATTTGAGCTGATCCCCGCTAACTTTCAATACATAAACACCTTTTTGTAACGCCCCAAATGGCAAGGTTTTTTCTAATTGAAATGCAGTATCCTTTTCTTCGTAAACTAATCGACCATTGGTGTCGACCAATTGAATATGAAGCTTACCTACAAACTGATTGATGCGCAATTGAATATTACCTTGTGTTGGGTTTGGATATACGCGAATCAACTCCGGGTGAGCAAAATAATCCAAAGCCAAGTTACAATTTGGTCCCGCTGGAAAGGCAGTAAAATCTTCGGTCTGATCCAAGGCATTGTTAACAGAGCCTGAAGAAGCATTTAAACCCACTCCACGGCGTTGAAACACTTCTGCAATAAGACAATAATCTTGTCCGCCTGTTGTAGCCTGATCTGCGGCAAACAAGGTGTTGCGGCTATTGATAAATGAGGAGGTGTTGCACCCTTCTAATTTTAAGGCATCCATTACCAATCGCATGACCTTATTGTTTCCACCAGTTCCTGTGTAGATGTCGGGGTCGAAGCCATATTTTTGGATATAAGCCCAAGTTAAATCCCACAATAATGCAGTCCATACTTCTCCACGATTATGCGGTTCATCGTCGTTAGAATTTGCCAAAGTGAGCGGATTAATTGCCATGTCCGTAGAATAGGGGTAAGCCCGAATTCCTTGGCCTGTTGGCAGCTCGTTTATAGCATAGGTACCTATTCCTCTTGCCTCCGCTCCGGTATCACCTGGTTGGATTTGATTGATTAAGCAAAACCAATCCGACCAGCCTTCACCCATTTGCTCGGCATTTACCATACAAGCCGTGTTGTTTGATCCTCCAATTAATCGATTGGAAATTCCATGACCAATTTCGTGAGCAATAATCCCATTATCAAAATCACCATCGGCATACAAGTATAAATTTCCCGGGGACTCTAATTTCACATTTACGGGTCCATTGGCCATTTCAGCAATCAATTCATCTCCCAATTCTTTCGTGATAAAAATAGCAGGAATGGTTATACCCAGAATACCTGTAGAGCTCATGTTTAAGGTAGAGGGATTGTTGGGAATACTGTCGGTTACAATAACAGCTAAAGCTCCTGCATCTTGTGCATTTTTAACCTTTAAATTAAAAAAGCAACCGCCACGTTTAATCAAAACAATCTTGTTGGCCAAAGCGCTTGCATTAGTTGGAACTTGGCAAGCCGAATTGTATCCCGGTGGATTTGGATTGTTTGCATACAAGGCTAGATCAGCTGTAATGCCATTTGGAGCCGTAGGAACCAAGACACGATCAGTACCTTCAAATACGTTTGAGGTAGCCAACTTTTCGCCCGCAATAGAAGCCGGGGAATTCACGGTCAAAAAGTTGGTAGCGGGTGCACCAATTGTCCATAAAAACATTTGTACCCGTGGGCGTGTTCCGTCGTTGGGAGTAGAAAAATTTGCATTGTTTAATGTGGGTGTAGTTTGTGAATAGCCATCTTGCGCATCGGCTAAAACATAGTCTCCTGTGGCCGTGTTGGTGCCTCCTCTGCCTAAATTATTTTGTTGAAAATTACCCGACGCCTCTGTAAAACCATATTGGTACCAAATATCATGCATTTCATTAATTGCGTAAAACAAATTGGTTGTAGCCGCGGGTGTATAGGCTGTGGGTTGAAGTGTTGCTCCTCCGTAATTATAATCAAATAGCAAGGCTGCGCCTCCATCAGGTCGAATGCCATTTCCGTTATTGCCGTCAGCATCTTCTTGAGCCAAAACGTTATTTCCACGGGTATAGGTGTAACGCAATGAAGCGGTTGTTCCGCCAAGTGCATTTGAATCATGCCAGCCGTTGGGCGATGCCAATGCATTTCCAGAGGTGGTAATCAGCTCAAATGGGTGATGATTTGGACTTTCGTATCGAATGGGAACTGCACGATAGGTGCCTGGTGTGGGGGCGTATGGAGCCAGTGATTTTGGCAAAGAGGCGGCTTGGCTAAAATTATACTGCTTAGCACCCTTTTTAGCATGAGCTGAACCAAATGCACACGAGACGGTGAGGTCATTTTGTGCTAAAATAGTCCCGTTGCTGGCATCGACACGAACATCCCAAAGGTGCTTGGCATCAGGACTATAAAACTGAAAATACCAAGCCAATACCAAGCGTTGGTTTGGCATTGACTCAAACACCAATTGACAAGCAATCGGATCGTCTTGAAGGCCATCGGCTAATCTATACCGATGATGAGGAAGCTGTTCTAAAACAGTTACATGCGGTGTTTGAGCAATTTGGAGCTGTTGACAAGCAGCCAAAAATCCTTGTTCTACCGAAAATTGAGGCTGTGTGGTGTTTATTTTATCACTTAAGTGGTCTGTGAAGTTGAGTGCCAGTTGTACTACTTTATTGCCTTTGATTGCCGCAGTTGAAGAAGAATTATACACTCGAATACCATGGTAGTTCTGCACCAGGTAACAACTTGTAATTTGAGTTCCTTGGGCAAATACTTCGCTGTCTATAGTCCAGTCAGAAATGTCTGAGGCGGTCAAATGCCCCGTTGATTTATGTGTGTCTAATTCGTTTTGGATAAGTTGTTTGTGCGATTGGGCCCAAAAAGCAGTTGTATACAGAAGCGTCAGAAAGATGTAGTATGTTCTCATTTGGTTAGCTTGAATTGGTTTTGGAATTAATGAAGACAAACATAGAATTAATAATTAGAAATATATAAAATAGAGTGCATATTCAACACAAAAAAAAAGTCCAAATCTTTCGACTTGGACTTTAATTTACTTTTGGGTTAAGTTTAGTTTTTCACGATTTTTTGTGAGAAATTAACTTGGTTGTTGTTCACTTTCACGATGTACATTCCTGATTGGAATTGACTCATGTCAATGGCTTTTTCAATATTGAAGTCTGTATTGTTTTGGCTATACACCACTCGACCATTAAGATCTACTATTTCGATGTTTACTTTACCCACATACTGATTGATTCTAATGTTAAACAATCCGTTTGATGGATTAGGATACACTCTAAATAATTCAGGATTATTGAAATAATCAACAGCTAATGTACAGTTTGGGCCAGCTGGGAAAGCGGTAAAATCTTCGATTTGATCTCCACAGTCATTTACACTACCAGCAGATGCATTTAATCCAACACCACGTCTTGAAAACACTTCTGTAATCAAACAGTAATCCGCACCACCAGTAGTAGCTTGGTCTGCTGCAATTAAATTATCACGTCCTGTAACAATATTTGTTTGGTTACATGTTTCTAATTTCAAGGCATCGGCAACCAAACGCATTACTTTGTTGTTTCCTCCAGTTCCAGCATATACATCGGCATCAAATCCGTATTTGTCAATGTAAGCCCAGGTTAAATCCCATAAACAAGAGGTCCAAAACTCTCCGATTACATATCGGTAACCGGTATCGGCTGGATCAACGGGAATAACCGCATTTGAATTAGCCATAGTTCGTGGATTAACTGTTAAATCAGTTGAATAAGGGAACTCTCTAATCCCAACTCCATCTACTGGCTCATTCACTACAAATGTTCCAATTTCTCTTCGGTCAGCACCTGTATCACCTGGTTTAATTTGAAGCATCAAACCGAACCAATCTGACCAGCCTTCTCCCATTTGATCGTAGTTAGTCATACAGCCCGCTTGGCCTCCTCCTACTAGACGGTTAGAAATTCCGTGTCCATATTCGTGTCCAATTACGCCATTGTCAAAATCACCATCTGCATACAAGTATAAGTTTGCAGGCACTTCTAATTTTACACTTAAAGGTCCGTTAGCCATTTGTGCAATAAAGCTATCTCCAATTTCTTTGGTGATGAATACCGCTGGAATGGTGATACCCAAAATACCTGTTGAACTCATGGATAAACGTTGAGGATTATCAGCAATACTATCCATTACAATAACAGCTGTTGCACCAGCGTCTTGCGCATTTTTTACTTTATTACTAAAGAAACACCCTCCTCTTTTGATCAACGCAATTTTGCCTGAAATATCGAAAGGGTTTGTTGCAGCATTACAAGCAGAATTTGGATTGTTTCCAGGATTTAAAGGTACATTTTCATATAAAACTAAATCTGATGTTATTCCATTTGGAGCCACTGGTACAGGGATGCTATCGGTTCCTTCAAAAACATTGGTAGTTGCAGGATATTCACCTTGAATTGGCGATGGAGCATTTACAGTAATATAGTTTGTTGGAGGTGCTCCAGCATTCCACAAAAACATTTGAATTCTTGGTCGAACTCCATCGTTGGTTGGTGTAAAATTAGCGTTGTTAAGAGTTGGAGTCGTTTGAGCATAGCCATCTTGAGAATCAGCTAAAACTCCATCACCTGTAGCAGTGGTTACTCCGCCTCTTCCTAAATTGTTTTGTTGGAAATTTCCATTTGCTTCATCAAAACCATATTGGTACCAAATGTCGTGCATGATGTTGTTCATGTAAAACAAGTTGGTAGTTGAAGATGGGGTGTACTCGGTAGGTAAGAAATACTGTCCACCATAAGCAAAATCAAAATTCAATGTAGCTCCGCCGTCAGGACGAATACCTGTTCCGTTATTTCCATCAGCATCTTCTTGAGCCAAAACGTTGTTTCCTCGGGTATAAGTATAACGCAATGAAGCTGAAGTTCCCGTTAGGGTATTGGCATCATGCCATCCATTTGGTGAAGCCAAGCTGTTTCCTGTTGTGGTAATCAATTGAAATGGCGAGTGATTAGGACTTTCGTAATTGAAAGGAATTACTCGGTAGGTTCCAGGTGTTGGCGCAAGTAAAGAAGCCGCTGAATTAACTGCATTCAACTCAAAATTGAAGTGTTTTTTGTAATCGTGATTCGTGTGATTTTTGTGGTTTTTATCCCCAAAATTACACGAAATGGTAAGGTCTTTTTTGTCTAACACTTGACCGCTGATGGCATCAATTTTAATGTCCCAATAGTGATTTCCTTTAGGCGCATAAAATTGGAATCCCCAAGCCAATTGTAATTTGTTGTTCGCTACAACTTGGTAACCCAATTTTCCTAAAATAGGATCTTCGTGTTGACCATCTGAAAGTTGAAACTTGGTGTTGTTTTGGTTATCGATAATGGTAAACGAGGGCATTGCATACCCTAATTTAGCATACGCAGACTGCACCGCTTGCAACACATCTAAGGAAGGTTGTGTTGTGTTTACACGAGAAGCAACCGCTGCTTGAAAACGATTCCCCATGTTGATGGGTTCGTCATTTTTGAACCAAAGATTGGATTGTGCATCAAATAATTCAATGCCTTGGTGGCGTTGAACCAAACGATAATTGGTAATTTTTGTAGACGTCGAATTTTGTTCGCTTTCGATCACCCAGTCCGACACGTCTTGAGAAGTCAATCCATATTTAGCACGGTTATTGTCTAAATAGGTTTGGATTTTCTGCTTATTTGCTTGAGAAAAGCCCAAGAAAGTAACCAGAAGAGCAGTTAATAGTGTAATTTTTTTCATTTTTATATTTGGTTTAAGAGTAACAAACTTAAATTATTTTTTTTGGATATCAAAAAACGCAACGAACATTATCAATACTATTCGTGATGACCATTAATATTCCGGTAAAACAAGAGTGCATTTCCATCGGTTAAAAGGGACAAAAAGTGACAAATATGCAATAAGCGCTCGTAGGTGTCAGACTTGAAAACACGGTGTTTTTCAGGCACCAATTGCAGCAATAAATGGTCATAATTTGTGGGGCAACCCGCTACTTTGTTGGCAAAAGCAGTACTCATTTTATCGAGCAAGACATTGATAATTTGATAGCCAGTAATTTCTTTTTCAATCACTTCCCTACTTTGGTAAATGTTTTTCACGCTCAATTTAATAATGTCGTCCATCTGAGGTTTGTATGCGCTTTTATCCAACAACGAAAAAGGGAATTTGCCGGCCAAAATGGCTGTTTCATTTTCTAAAAAAACCCGAACGGCATCGTTGATTAAGGTACCAATGGCCAGCGCTCTTAAATAGCTAATGCGGTCTTCTTTGGTGTGAAGTGTTTTATATTTTTGCGTGTCAATGTTGTCTTTGACTAATTTTATAAGGTATTCCAAAGCATAATCTTCTGAGACTAATCCCAAATTAATGCCGTCCTCAAAATCAATGATGGTGTAACAAATGTCGTCGGCCGCTTCAACCAAATAGGCCAATGGATGTCGTTCAAAACCAATGTCATCGCCCGATTTATTGGGAAGTAATCCGAGCTCGGATGCTACCTCTTGAAAAAAAGCTTTGTCCGATTGAAAGAACCCGTATTTTTTATCGGCAATGGCTGGTGTTGGTTTTTTGGGCAAACTCTCTTTGGGGTATTTCATGAACGCACCCAGGGTTGCATACGATATTCGGATTCCTCCTTCTACACCAGGTCTGTCGGCTGTAAGCACAGAAAAACCATTGGCATTGCCTTCAAAGTCAATCAAATCTTGCCACTGTTTTGGGGTGAGTTCTGCTTGGTATTTTTGCCCTTTCCCAATTGAAAAATACTCCCCAATGGCTTTCTCACCCGAGTGACCAAAGGGAGGGTTTCCTATGTCATGGGCCAAACAGGCCGCCGCCACGATGGCACCAAAATCGTTCATTTGGTAGCCGTGCACTTCGTTCAAGTAAGGGTATTTTTCAAGAATTTTTTTTCCTGCCAAACGACCCAATGAACGGCCTACTACTGACACTTCCAAGCTATGCGTGAGACGGGTGTGTACAAAGTCGGTTTTGGACAAAGGAATCACTTGGGTTTTGTCTTGCAACGAACGAAAGGCCGCCGAGAAAATGATACGGTCGTAATCGACTTCAAAACCCAAACGGGTATCGTCTTGTTCTTTGCGTAAGCGTTTGTTTGCGTCTCCTTGACGTCTCAACGAAAGCAATTGTTCCCACTGCATCATGTTGTAAAATTTTAGCTATTAAAACAAAAGAAAACAGCCATCCTTAGACAGCTGTTTCAAAGATACATTTTTATTCTATTGCGTTACGACCCACACATTTCACAATCTTCAGGACCGGCATTGCGCGAACGCTCAATCATGGCTTGAAATTCTTCTTGGGTCATCTCTACCGCTTCAACCGGAGCAGCAACAACCTCAAGGGCTACTGCATCGGGAACCGTTTCTACTTTTTTGTCGTTATTCAAAGTAAACTTAATCGCATCAACGGCTGCCTTGGTTCTCAAATAATACATACCCGTTTTAAGGCCTGATTGCCATGCATAAAAGTGCATCGAAGTCAGTTTAGAGAAATTGGCATCCTGCATAAACAAGTTCAAGGATTGCGACTGATCAATAAAGTAACCTCGCTGGCGTGACATGTCAATGATGTCTTTCATGGACATTTCCCACACCGTTTTATACAGCTCTTTCAAATCGGCCGGAACGGCATCTATATTTTGCACCGAACCGTTGTGGCGCATGATTTCTTGTTTCAAGGTTTCGTTCCACAAACCGCGTTTTACCAAGTCTTCGAGTAAGTGTTTGTTGACCACGATAAACTCTCCCGACAGTACACGACGGGTGTAAATGTTGGAAGTATACGGCTCAAAAGCTTCGTTGTTTCCTAAAATTTGTGAGGTAGATGCCGTTGGCATTGGCGCCACCAGCAAAGAGTTGCGTACTCCGTGTTTCATCACCTCCTTACGCAAGGCTGCCCAGTCCCATCGGCCGGAAAGTTCTTCGTCTTTTAGTCCCCACATGTTGTGTTGGAACTCCCCTTGTGATATAGGTGAACCTTTGAAGGTAGAATATGGGCCTTCTTCTTGCGCCAATTCCATAGAAGCGGTTACAGCAGCAAAATACAAGGTCTCAAAAATCTCTTGGTTTAATTTTTTGGCCTCGTCGCTGGTAAACGGCATACGGAGCATGATAAACGCATCAGCCAAACCTTGCACACCCAATCCTACTGGACGGTGACGCATGTTGGAGTTTTCGGCTTCTTTTACAGGGTAGTAATTGCGGTCAATTACTTTATTGAGGTTGCGGGTCACGCGTTTGGTCACATTATACAACAAGTCATGATTGAAGGCGTCATTCTCCACAAACATCGGCAACGAAATTGACGCTAAATTACAAACAGCAATTTCATCACTTGAGGTGTACTCCATGATTTCGGTACACAAGTTGGACGAGCGGATGGTACCCAAATTCTTTTGGTTGGATTTGCGGTTGGCCGCGTCTTTATACAACATATAAGGCGTGCCGGTCTCAATTTGTGACTCCAAGATTTTTTCCCATAGTTCACGTGCATTGATCGTTTTACGGCCCTTGCCTTTGGCTTCATAAGAAGTATATAATTCTTCGAATTCTTCGCCGTATACTTCATACAAGCCAGGACATTCGTTGGGACACATCAAGGTCCAGGTACTGTCTTCTTGCACGCGTTTCATAAATAAATCAGAAGTCCACATGGCAAAGAACAAATCACGCGCACGCATTTCTTCTTTTCCGGTGTTCTTTTTCAAATCCAAGAAATCAAAGATATCGGCATGCCAAGTTTCGATGTAAATCGCAAAACTTCCTTTGCGTTTTCCGCCGCCTTGGTCTACATAACGAGCCGTGTCGTTGAACACACGCAACATCGGAACGATTCCGTTTGAGGTTCCGTTTGTACCGCGAATGTAGGACCCAGTTGCACGAACATTGTGGATAGAAAGCCCGATTCCTCCCGCCGATTGCGAAATTTTAGCCGTTTGTTTTAAGGTGTCATAGATACCGTCAATGCTATCGTCTTGCATGGCCAAAAGGAAACAAGAAGACATTTGTGGTTTAGGTGTTCCCGCATTAAACAAGGTGGGCGTAGCGTGCGTAAAGAATTTTTTGGACATCAAATCGTAGGTTTCAATTACTGATTTCATGTCATTCAAATGAATTCCAACAGAAACACGCATAAGCATGTGCTGCGGACGCTCTACAATTTTGCCGTTAATTTTTAACAAATACGAACGCTCCAAGGTTTTGAACCCAAAGTAGTCATAATTAAAATCGCGGTTATAGATGATGTGCGAATCCAAGAATTCGGCATTCTCTTGGATCACATTGTATACTTCTTCTGATAATAAAGGAGCAGCTTGGTTGGTTCTCGGATTTACGTAGTGATACATGTCGTGCATCGTTTCCGAGAAAGATTTTTTGGTGTTTTTATGTAGATTCGAGATGGCAATACGGGCAGCCAGTTGGGCATAATCCGGATGGGCAATGGTCATAGACGCAGCGGTTTCGGCGGCCAGATTGTCTAACTCAGAAGTGGTCACCCCGTCGTACAATCCTTCAATTACACGCATCGCTACTTTTACAGCGTCTACTAAATCATTTAAACCATAACATAATTTTTTTACCCGGTCGGTAATTTTGTCAAACATGACGGGCTCTTTGTGGCCGTCTCTTTTTACTACATACATAGTTTGGTGGTGTTAATACAATAGAAAATCCCTTCGCTACTGCAGGTTATTTGTGTGTGTGTTTTGAAGCTAATCCCGCTATTCGCTTTATCTTTTGTGTCAAAAAACACAAAAGGATGCCGCTGCTATCGGGGCTAGGCAATCGAAAAATAAAAGGCGTGTAGAAAAAAAAGGCGTGTAAAAATGGAGGTTGGAATTCGACTAAAAATCGGCGTCGAAAGAAATTTTTTGCGCATCGGCATCGGTGTTCATTACACCGGCCTTTTGGTATTCGGCCACTCGTTTTTCAAAGAAATTGGTTTTGCCTTGTAGCGAAATCATGTCCATGAAATCAAATGGATTGCTTGAATTGTACACGCGGTCACAACCCAATTCTACCAACAAACGGTCGGTTACAAACTCCAAGTATTGCGTCATTAAATTGGCATTCATCCCAATTAAACTCACTGGCAACGACTCGGTTATAAACCTACGCTCAATAGACAAGGCGTCTGTTAATATTTCGGTGATGCGTGCTTTAGATACTTTATTCACCAAGTGGTTGTTGTGCAAATGCACGGCAAAATCACAGTGCATGCCCTCGTCTCGGGAAATCAACTCATTTGAGAAGGTCAAGCCGGGCATTAAACCGCGTTTCTTTAACCAAAAAATCGAACAAAACGAACCCGAGAAAAAGATCCCTTCTACCGCAGCAAAGGCAATCAAGCGCTCGGCAAAGGATTCAGAACTGATCCAACGCAAAGCCCATTCTGCTTTTTCTTTGATGGCTGGAAACACTTCAATGGCATGGAATAATTCATTTTTTTCCGCCTCGTCTTTCACGTAGGTGTCGATCAACAGCGAATAGGTTTCGCTATGGATGTTTTCCATCATGATTTGAAAACCATAAAAGAATTTGGCTTCAGGATATTGCACTTCGCTCACAAAATTCTCGGCTAAATTCTCGTTTACAATACCGTCTGAGGCAGCAAAAAAAGCCAAGATGTGTTTCACAAAATACTTTTCATCATCCGACAGTTTATTGTTCCAGTCGTTGAGATCGGTATGCAAATCAATTTCTTCTGCAGTCCAAATACAGGCTTCTTGTTTTTTATAATACTCCCAAATGTCTTGGTGTTTGATCGGAAAAATTACAAAGCGGTCTTTGTTTTCTTGTAAAATGGGTTCTACAGTTATCATTTTGATGTGTTTTACGCTTAATTATTGGCAGCATTACGGCTGAAAAGTGCTCGCACAAAGATTGGGATTTGAAACGTTAAAAAAAAGTCAAACTTATTCACAATCGTCTTTAGTTTTTAACAAATCACGATTTCGTTTGTGCTTGCGCAAAAAAACACAACTGTTTAATTATCAATAAATTAATTTAAACAAAAACAACGAATGTCCCTATCAACAAGGCCTAACGAGCCTTTGGTTTAGGGCAGATAAAATAGCGGTGTTAATCTGAGAAACCAGAATTAAAAATGAAGTTTAGAAGCGCTTTTTGGGTGCCTTTTGCCATTCTTCGGCCACTTGTTCGAGTTCGGTGTACCAATCGATACCAAAACGCCGAATGAGTGCTTCTTTGACAAATTTGTATACGGGCACTTGTAATTCTTTTCCCAACTCGCAGGCGTCAGAACAGATGTCCCATTTGTCGTAATTGACGGCCGCAAATTCAGTAAAATCTTTCACGCGTATGGGATACAAATGACAAGAAACCGGTTTTTTCCAACTTACAACGCCTTGGTTGTAGGCTTGCTCGATACCGCATAAGGCCGTGGGACCGTCATAAATTACATAGGCGCAATCGCGGTTGTCGATGAGTGGCGTTTCTAACTCGCCTTCGGTGCCGGTTGCCCAAGTGCCTTGTGCCTCGATGGCTGCAATGCCTTCGGGCCGTAAAAAAGGTTTGATTTGCGGATAAATCGATTCCAAGATGGCCGTTTCTTCTTTAGAAAGTGGCGCACCGGCATCACCATCCACACAACAAGCGCCTTTGCACGCCGATAAATTGCACACAAAATCTTTTGCTAGGATGTCTTCTGAAACGATGGTTTTTCCGAGTTGAAACATGCGTCAAAGATACTTTTCCGGTTTAAATTACCGATGATTTACTTCTAAATGATGGAAAATAAATTCTATTCTATTTAATATCAGTTCGTTAAAACATGGCTTTCTGGAACAAGAGGAATTTACAATGTATTGTGCATGTACCGCTGAATTCGTACTTTCACCTCAAATTTATACACATGAAAATTTTCACTTCTTTGCTTATCATTCTTGCGTTGGGGCTATTAATTTTTAACGTTACCCAACTTGATTTTACCCGTTTTACGGAAGATAACAAAATTGCACTCATCGGCATTTTTGCTTCATTTTGTGCGATTCTTATCTTGCTAATTTTTAGATTGTCTAAAAAAATAGAAGAGAAAAGCAAAAACTAACGAGCGATTTGTTGATTGCGCAAAGCCGCTTGAACCATTGGGTCAAAGGGTAAAATCAATTGATAATAGGATTCTTCTCCAAACAATTGCTTGGCCATTTCGGCTGTAATGTTCCGTTGAACCCAAGCGGTATTTTTTCGCAAAGCAATAGCCAAACCATTGGCTTGTAAATAGACCTCAAATTCACGGGTCAATCGAGTATTGCTTTTCATCTTTTGAGTAAATTGATCAAAAGTCAAGTTGCTGTATTGGCTGCGGTTTTTATCCAATTGTTCAAAAGCAAAATGCGACACCAAGCCCGTTTGTTCGATCAGGTAATTCAGGTGTTCTTCTCCTTTTTTACCCGTGAGCGGCACAAAAATATCGGGTACGATTCCACCTCCACCATACACAATTCGGCCTTTTGGCGTTTTAAATTTGAGCGAATCCGCAATTTTAATCGCGTCTTTGCTGTACAATTCGCCCGTTGCAAAACGACTTTCAAATTCGTTTTCGTAATCCACGACCCCTTTTTTGTAGCTTTTTTGAATGGATCTGCCCGTGGGCGTATAATAGCGCGCCATGGTGAGTCGCACCGTCGAACCGTCGTCAAAAGGCAATTCCCGTTGCACCAAACCTTTTCCAAAGGAACGGCGACCGATCACCAAACCGCGGTCGTTGTCTTGAATTGCGCCGGCTAAAATCTCACTGGCTGATGCCGAATTTTCGTCTTGCAAAATCACTACTTTTCCTTTTTCAAAGCGGCCTTTCTCGGTAGCCACCGTTTTTTCGACCAAGCCTTTTCTGTTTTTGAGCAAAACTATTTTTTGGCCGTTTTTTAAAAATTCGTCGGCCATTTGGGTAGCCATTTCAAGATAACCGCCCCCGTTAGCCCGCACATCCAGCAGCAAGGTAGTGGCGCCTTGTTGGATTAATTTTTTTAGGCCACGGTCAAATTCGGCAAAGGTAGTCTCGGCAAAACGGTTGATTTTGATGTACCCGATTTTGGGCGCAACCAGCACCGCTACATCGACACTTTTGATGGGCACGCGATCGCGCAAGAGATTGGTTTTAAACATTCGGCGCTCACTTTTGCGGTAAATCGTGAGTTGAACAGCTGTTCCCACCTCGCCTTTGAGGTGCGCAAACAAACTATCTGAAGGCAATTTGCGACCAAATAATTTGGTTTTTCCGGCATACAAAATGCGATCTCCCGCCAGAAGTCCTGCTTTGGCTGCCGGGCTTTTGGGTAAGGGCGTAATCACGGCCACCGAATCGTTATACATATAAAAGTTGACGCCGATGCCCACAAAATCGCCTTTCATGTTTTCGGCCGATTCGGCCTGGTCTGCTGGTGGAAGATAGGTGGAATGCGGGTCGAGATGTGCCAAAATAGCATTCACCGCGTCATCCACAATCGAATCGGTGTCAACTTGATCAACGTATTCGGTTTCGATGAGTTCAAGTAAAGTATTGAGTTTGTTTTTGGCGGTGGGTTTACCAAAATGAGATGGCGAAGCCAAAAACTGAAATTTCGAGCCCAAAATAAAGCCCAAGGCCAGCATAAAAAACAAGGCAACAGGCAGCAGTATTTTGAGTTTTTGCATCAGTGTTGGCGCTTAGTCTAATTCGGGAATGTGATCGACTTGGATACCGGCTTTGAGTAAAAAATCAACGCCCGAAGTATCGCGATAGGCCAACTGATACACCACGCGTTTGATCCCGGATTGGTGAATGAGCTTGCTGCATTCTTTGCACGGCGAAAGGGTAATATATAAGGTAGCGCCATCGCAGGTTTGGGTAGAGCGAGCCACTTTGAGAATGGCATTGGCTTCGGCATGCAACACATACCAATTGGTCAGGCCATTTTCGTCTTCGCAGCAATTTTCAAAACCCGAGGGCGTGCCGTTGTAGCCGTCAGAAATAATCATGCGATCGCGCACAATAATGGCGCCTACTTGTTTGCGTTGGCAATAGGACAACAGGCTCCACTCTTTGGCAATACGCAAATAGGCTTTGTCGTATTTTGCTATTTTTTTATCGGTCATACGTTGGGTTTATTTAGTGCCAAATGGGGTTTTGTATCAGCAGAGGCAAAACCACGCCCAACACAAAGGCCGACAAAGTTAAGGTAAAATCCCGTTGTGAAAAACGCAAAACCGATTGGAAAACATACGAAAAAACCAAAACGGCAAATACCACTGCCACTTGGGCCAATTCAATTCCCAACGAAAATTGGATCAGGCTAAACAACTTGGTTGAAGCACTACCAGCAAGCAGCGAATTAAAATAAAAGGAGAATCCCAAGCCGTGAATGAGCCCAAAAAAAACGGTAATATAATAGATCGGTTGGTTTGAATTTTTGGTTTTGCTGAATTTTCCCAACGACAGCAGAGTAAATAAAGCGGTGAGAAATATCGTGAGCGGAATGAGAAACTCTACGATTCTGGGTTGCACGCTAAATAATTCATAAGCACCTAAAAACAAAGAAATGGTGTGCCCTAGGGTAAACAAACTAACCGAAATGAGCAGGCGTTTCCAATCGGGAAAAGCATACGGTGCGGTGAGCGCCAACAAAAAAAGCAAATGATCGTAGCCGTTCCAATTGAGTACGTGCTTGCATCCAACTTCAATAAATATCCAAAAATCACTCATGCGAATTTGTTTTAAGTTGGGTAAACTTAGGAATTTTATTGTAAAAACAACAGCAAAAAAACAGGTAATCCCTTCCTCAAAAAAGGGAGATAAGTTATCTTTGTGACTCCAATTTAAAACCCAATCTTATGTCTATAGCAGATTTATTTGACAACGAATTTAAAACCCGAAACAAAGGACATTTTTCAGCTATCGTGCGTGTAGCTTATGCCGATGGCGCCGTGAGCCCCGAAGAAAAATCCTTTTTAGATAAATTAGCCAGCCGCCTTGAAATTTCGGCCGCCGAATACGAAGAAATTTTGGCCAATCCTACCAAATACCCAATAAACCCGCCGTATTTATACAGCCAACGCTTGGAGCGTTTATACGATTTAGCGCGCATGGTGCACGTAGATCACCATTTGGGCGACAAACAAGAAGTGTTGTTAGGTAGATTGGGAATTGCCTTGGGTTTCACCCCGGCTAACGTAACCCACATTGTACGCAAAGCCTTGACGTTGCTTGACAACAAAGTTGATCAAGACACTTTTGTGTACGAAATGGAGCACATGAATAAGTAATTATGAATTAAAAATGAATAATTTATAATTTTAGAAATATACTAAGACCGGCTGATTGCTTATGGCATTCAGCTGTTTTTTTTGAGATGAAAGATGAGAGAATGTTGTTAGAAAGCTAACCGATAACTGATAACTGATAACTGACAACCAAATTAGTATGAGAAGAAATCTTTCAATTTTTAAATCATTAAATCTTTCAATCAACTATTCTTCATAAACTCCTCCGCCTTGCTCACCATATTGTAGCTGCCACAAAAAAACGGAACACGTTGGTGCAATTCAGTGGGTTGAATTTCCATAATGCGCTGGTAACCGTCTACCGCTTTTCCGCCTGCTTGTTCGGTGATGAAGGCCATAGGATTGCATTCGTAGAGCAAACGCAATTTTCCTTGTGGCGATTTGGAGCTAGTGGGGTAAATGTAAATCCCGCCTTTAATCATGTTGCGGTGCATGTCGGAGACCAAACTGCCAATGTAGCGTGAGGTGTAGGGACGGTCTTCTTCTTCCAACTGGCAATACTTGATGTAATCTTTTACTCCCTGAGGAAAATGCACATAATTTCCTTCATTTATCGAGTAGATCGTGCCATCTTTGGGGTAGCGCATGTTGGGATGCGACAAATAAAAGGTACCAATCGCGGGATTTAGGGTAAACCCATTGACGCCATGGCCCGTAGTATACACCAACATGGTCGAGGTACCATAAATCACATAACCGGCTGCCACTTGGTTGATGCCCGGTTGTAAAAAATCTTCTAAAGTGACTGGTGTTCCTAGCGGAGAAATGCGACGATACACCGAAAAGATTGTTCCCACCGACACATTCACATCAATGTTAGAAGAACCGTCCAAGGGATCCATGAGCACCACATATTTATTATTGTGGCTGTTGTCGGCGCCCGATACGGTAATGAAATCGTCGTTTTCTTCAGAGGCAATGCCGCACACTATTTCGCGATTGATTAAGGTTTGAATAAACACCTCGTTGGCATAGACGTCTAGTTTTTGTTGGTCTTCGCCTTGGATGTTTTGTTCTCCTGCAGCGCCCACAATGTCCACCAAACCGGCTTTATTTACTTTGTAATTGACCACCTTGGCCGCCAAACGAATAGAATTGATGATGCGCGATAATTCGCCTGAAGAATACTGAAAGGCATTTTGATTTTCGATGATAAATTCTCCTAATGTGCTGTGTTTTTGTTGCATTACGAAATCGTTGTAGTTAAAACGCAAATATCGTTTTTTTGGCGAAAAATCCGTGAAAAAACGCGCATAGTTTTTCAGAATTGTATATTTGTTTGCCAAAGTAAAAAAAGACACCTATTTACCATGATCATTCGCAAAGGAGAACCCACTGATATGCCCGCAGTATTGGACCTCATCACAGAACTGGCCGTCTTTGAACGCCAACCCGAGGCGGTGCTTGTGACTGCGGCTGATTTGGTGCGCGATGGCTTCCAAGAAAATCCATTATTCCATACTTTTGTAGCCGAACTAGAGGGAACAATTGTAGGCATGGCGCTTTATTATTACCGCTACTCTACTTGGAAAGGAAAAACAATCCATTTGGAAGATTTGATCTTGAAAGAAAAGTTCAGAAAACAAGGTATTGGCTTTGCCCTGTACCAAAAAGTGATTGAAGCCGGATACCGCGAAAGCGTGCGTCGCATCGAATGGAACGTGCTCGACTGGAACACACCCGCGATTGAATTTTATCAAAAAACAGGCGCCGTGGTATTTGATGACTGGCGTGTAGCCCAACTCGACGAAATGGGCATTCAAAACTTCATAAAAAAATACACAAAACGATAAGTGGTATGAACGTATTCAAATTTGGTGGCGCCTCAGTAAAAGATGCAGCCGGAATTAAAAATGTAGTGGACGTACTCAAGCAAGTAGGTCACGACGAAGTGCTGTTGGTCGTTTCGGCCATGGGTAAAACCACCAATGCACTCGAAGTGGTGGTGAAAAACTACTTTGACAAATCGCCCGCCTTGCAATCATCGGTGCAAGAAGTAAAAAAATACCACAACCAAATTGCCTTGGATTTATTTGAGGAGTCGCATGCCGCGTTTCAAACCCTAAATGGTTTTTTTGGCGAACTCGATTATTTTCTAAGCCACAACAAATCGCCTAATTACAATTTTGTTTACGACCAAATCGTGAGTTATGGTGAAATTCTGTCCACCGCAATTGTGGCGCACTATTTAAATCTAAGCGGGATTTCGAATCAGTGGTTGGATGTGCGGACCATTATTAAAACCAACGCAACCTACCGCGATGCTGAAGTGAATTGGGAACAAACGCAAAAAAATTGCAGCAAATTCATTCGCAAAAAACAAGCCTACATCACCCAAGGGTTTTTGGGCTCAGACGAAAATAATTTTACCACCACCTTGGGCCGCGAAGGATCCGATTATACTGCCGCCATTTTGGCCTACTGTTTGAATGCCGAAAGCGTGACCATTTGGAAAGATGTGCCAGGCGTATTGAATGCTGATCCGCGTTATTTTGAAAACGCCCAATTGCTCTCGCAAATTTCGTACCGCGAAGCCATCGAATTGGCGTTTTACGGCGCGAGTGTCATTCACCCTAAAACGCTGCAGCCACTGCAAAAAAAGGAAATTCCACTTTTTGTCAAATCATTTTTGAATCCTTTATTGCCTGGAACGAGCGTGTCCAAAGGCGCCGATTTGGTCCCTCAACTGCCTTGTTTTATTGTCAAGAAAAATCAATTGTTGGTTTCGCTTTCTTCGATTGATTTTTCGTTTATCATGGAAGAAAACATCAGTGAAATTTTTAGTTTGTTGCACCAATTCAACATGAAAGTGAGCCTGATCCAAAACTCAGCCATCAGTTTCTCGGTTTGTGTGGAAGATAAATTTGGGAATTTTGCAGCGCTGCGAACTGCTTTGTCCAAGAAGTTCAAAGTGGCCTACAACGAAAATGTGTCCTTGTATACCATTCGTCACTTTGACGAACAAGCGGCCCAAATGGTAGCTCAAAATAAGACTGTTTTGCTCAAACAAAGCAGCCGTGAAACCCTGCAACTCATTACCAAAGAGGCTGAATAACCAACTATTTTAGCTTATTCCTAAAATTTAACATGTTTCAAGCCAATTGAAGCTTGTTTTTTAACGTATTAGCCTTTTTTATTAAAATATATTCAGTATAATTGCATTCAAAATAAACCAACTAATTACTATTTTAAAAAAAAATTCATGAAAAAAATTACTTTACTATTCGCTTTGGTAGTCCTCTCTTTTTCAAGTAATGCACAAGTATTGCTTTCAGAAGGTTTTGACACTGCCTTAACTTGGTCTACAGCTCGTATTACGGGTACATCAACCACTACAGGCTGGACAAGACAAACAGTGGGCTCTGCTCCATCTTGTAATCCATTTGTTGGAAATGGAATGGCTCGTTTTTATTCTTACAATATTGCAGCCGGAAATGCCTACCGATTGACTTCCCCTTCAATCAATTTTGCAGGAGCAAGTTACCGAATCAAATTTCACATGTACAGAGACGGTGGATACCCAACTGATGCAGATGACATTAAAGTGTATCACCACACGGTGTTGGCTAACCCAACAGCTGGTACTCTTTTAGGAACTGTAAATCGTTCTATGGCTTTAGCCCCAGTAGTAAATGCTGAAGGATGGTATGCCTATTCATTTGACTTGCCTGCTGGTGTAACTGGCGCTGGTCATATGTCATTTGTGGCTACTTCACAATACGGAAACAACATTTTTGTAGACAATGTTTCTATTGTTCAAATTCAAGCAGACGATGCAGAATTGAGCACTTTTAACTTGGCTGACATCAGTGCTTCTACAGGAAATACTCCTATCACGGGTACGTTCAAAAATGCAGGTTTAAACACCATCAACAACATCGACCTAAACTGGCAAGCTGACGGTGGAGCTATTGTTACACAAACCTTAAGCGGAATTAACTTGGCCCCTGGTCAAGTTTACAACTATACACACCAAACGCCATGGAATGCTACATTAGGATTGCACAGCATTAGCGTGTGGGTAACTGCAGCTGGTGATACTGACGCAACCAATAATCAAATTACCAAATCAATTTCTGTAGCGAGCAATTCAACTACACGTACTCCTTTGTACGAGAAATTCTCTAGTTCTACCTGCCCTCCATGTGCTACATTCAACACGACCTATTTTAGCCCATTTTATGGTCCAAATTCAGGAAGCTTTAATTTGATCAGCTACCAAGTAAACTGGCCTGGTGCGGGTGATCCATACTACAACGCTGAGGTTGGTACCCGTGTTGGATACTATGGAGTAAGTGGTGCACCTACTTTGTTTGTAGATTCCAAAACTGGAACAAACTTTAACACCGCTGCTTTACAAGCTGACTTAGATTTAGCCCTTGTACAACCTTCCTATTTTGCATTAACAGCTACAAAAAGCGAATTGGGCTTTAGTGAAGATTTAACGGTTAACATTAACATCACGCCTTACGTTTCCGGAACCTATAAAGTTCATGTAGCTGTTGTTGAAAAAATAACTACTGGTAATGTGGCTTCAAACGGAGAAACTTCGTTTAAAAATGTAATGATGAAAATGTTGCCTAACGCAGCTGGAACAGTAATCAATTGTACGTACGATCAACCAATCCCAACCATTACATTAGAACAAAACTTAGCTGGTTTGTTTATTGAAGACATGACTGACCTAGAAGTAATTGTGTTTATCCAAAGCACCAATACAGGAAAAGCAGTTATGCAATCCGTTAAGGCTACTGAATTGTTGTCTAACGATCAATTTGCCGCTAAAAAATTCAAAGTATATCCAAACCCATCTGAAGGAATTGTTCGCATCAAATCAGAAACTCCTGTTTCTGTTTCTATAGCAGACATCACTGGTAAAGTGGTATTTACAATGAACGATGTAACCAGCGACACCCAAATGAACTTGAGTTCATTGCAAAAAGGAATGTACATGGCTACTATCTCATCAGGATCTGATAAAGAAACTCAAAAAATTATTTTAAAATAATTCATTGATCAACAGGGGGCTTTAAGCTCCCTGTTTTTTAAAATCAACACCACATGAAAAATAAAATCGCTTTCGTATTTCTTTTGGCCGTTACCTCTTTACAGGCACAAATTACACTCAGCAAACATGATGGGACTATCATATCCAACAATCAGGTGCTTAGCTTTAATTCATTAGAATACAGTCAAGCTTCGTTCGAATTTTTTGTTCGCAATGTTGGAAACGCATCCACCCGTGTGCTTATAGAATGTGTAAGTACCACAAACACCGATGGAACCGGTTTTGAATTGTGTTTTGGAAACCAATGTTTAAGCGAAGTATCTCCAGGAAATTCGTATCCTGATGCTCCGGTTGTCTTGGCTCCAAATGGTCTAAATGGAAATTTCGATCACTTTTATAATTCAAATCCAGGAAACGGTCAGATTATGGATTTGGTTTTTCGCTTTTACCAGGTTGATTTAAACGGAAACGAAATAAGCAATTCAATTACTTTTACTTACCGATACAACCCAAACCTAGCCACTGATTCTTTTTCAGCTTTGGCAGCCATGGGTGTTCGTTTACAAAGTACAACACTACAAAATCAATTGGAAGTGAATGCGGACAAAAGCATGCAGGTAGAATTGGTTGACATAGCCGGTAAAATTGTACAACAAGCAACCGTAAACCAGGGAGCAAATCAGGTTGATGTAGCTCAATTAAGTGCGGGTGTGTACATTGCTCGATTTAGAGACAATCAAGGCGCAAGCAGCAGCATAAAAGTGGTGAAAAACTAATTACACCAGTTTACATATAAAAAAAACCGTCATGATTCATGGCGGTTTTTTTTATTCACATCCTTCCAGAGAATTGATCCATTGGGTAACCAAATCAACGGCCTCTTGGTGCACAATTGATCGACCTAGAAAAGGCATGCGGTAGTTGGGATCATTGGTGCTTACACGTGCATACAAAATCGAACGGTTTATGTCGCCCGGCGTAACCAATTCGCCTGAGAATCCTGGCATAAAATGATTGGGGGAAACACAAACGCCCATATTGGATAAAAGTGTGGTTTTGTAAAACTCAAATCGAAGCGCAAATACAGTAGCATATCCGCCATCACGATGACAATGTGCACAATTCATGTCGACAAATGAACGCATGCGCAAACCAATGGGCTTAGTTGCATCTAGATAATTAATGGTAGATTCACCAACTGGAGGATAATTGGGCGCCAAATAACCCGATTCTACCCATTTGGTTAACTGCAATCTTGTACTATTGGGATAGGCCAAATTGAAATTTAAATTTTGGGGTTTAATGCCAATCGGGACTGCCGTTTGAGCAATGTTGTGGCAGGCCAAACATTCCGACTCTTTGGGGATTTTATAGGTGATGCTGCGGGTTACATTCTGGTCATCTGTAAACGTAATGGGCAATGTACTCCCCGCTAAGTTTAAAACGGCCTCTGTTTGCTCCTCGTTCCACACGTATTCGGCAAAAATCCAGCCACTTTGTTTGCGAATCATGATTCGAGTTTCGATAATTCGTTTGGAATTAGTGGGTTGAACGCGGTTATAAAAAAAGTTTTTAATCAATACAGAACCTACGGGCAATTCCAAAACTGCATTTGGTGAAATAAAACTCGCTTTTGTTCCTTTGGGCATCCAAACGTAACGCGATTTGCTTGCATAATCTGTAAACAACTCACTGGCGGGTTTGTATAACAACAGCCCAACCGCAGGTTTCAACTCTTTTAATGGGCCGTCAAAGAACTTGTATTCCGATAAATTTGGATAGGGCACTTGCGTTAAATCTACCGAGACTGGTGATTCAACTATGGGTACATAATTCTCTTCCTGATTACAACTAATCAAAAACAAAGCAAGACCAAATGCAATAATACGTTGTACAAAAGAAATTTTCATCGGCAGCTGTAAGTGAAACAAAAATAGAAATTCCATCCTAAGTAGAACAAAATTAGGCTGAAATATCGCGGCAAACATACTACTTTTGAATGGAATCCGTTATCGGGAAGGTATGCATAAACTAATATTTTTGGTCGTGGTGTTGGGAATAGTGCGTGCCGGGCAGGCACAGCAGCTTGAGACACCCTATAAATCAAAAATGTTGGCCCCCACCTACGATACCATTCGCATTGACAGCGTGAGCATCAACGCTAGTTTTTTTAAAGTACTCGATGCAACCAATACGCCAATCCCTAGTGAACAATACGAGGTTAATTACCCTAAAAGCATACTGCTATTTAAAAAAAATTACCCCTTGCCCAGCGATTCCATTCGCATTCGGTACCTAAAATTTCCTGAACACCTCACCAAAAAATACAGCATTTATGATGACTCGAAAGTACTCACCACCAATACACGTCAACCCAAACTTTTTAGCTTATCGCCCGTTGTAAACAACCGGTTTGTACCCTTTGACGGACTTAACACGAGCGGAAGCATTACAAGAGGAATAACGGTTGGCAATAACCAAAACAGCGTAGTCAACTCCAATTTAGATTTGCAAATTAGCGGCAAAATATCCGACAAAATTAGCTTACGGGCCTCCATTCAAGACAGCAATATTCCGTTGCAAGAAGGAGGATATTCTCAGAAGTTAGATGAATTTGATCAAGTATTCATGGAATTATTTAGTGATCGCTGGGCCATTCGAGCGGGTGATCTATTTATAGAAAACCGAAATTCCCGGTTTTTAAACTTCAACAAAAAAGTGCAAGGCTTGTCGTCGCGTTTTGCCATTGGTTCGGAACAAACCACCCAAACTGATGTGTTCGCCTCCGTAGCATTGGTGCGGGGTCAATATGCCAAAAGCGCCTTCAATGGACAAGAAGGAAACCAAGGCCCCTACAAACTCAAAGGATCAAATGGCGAATTGTATGTTTTGGTAATTTCAGGTTCAGAACGCGTATTTGTGAATGGAATTTTGCTGGAACGGGGCGAAAACAAAGACTATATCATTGACTACAATGCCGGCGAAATCATATTTACCTCCCTGTATCCCATCAACTCCGAAATGCGGATTACAATAGAATACCAATACTCCGACCGAAACTACAACCGTTTGATCTCTTATTTGGGCGGAGCCGTATCGCAAGAAAAATGGAGTATCCGCACAGCGGTATATGCTGAAAGCGATTTAAAAAATCAGCCGCTGCAACAAACCCTCACCGAAGAACAAATTGCTGTTTTACAAGCTGCCGGCGACAATCCCTTGGCCATGTATGCGCCTTCGGCATTTGTTGATACCTATGCCCCAACCAAAGTATTGTACAAAAAGAGTATCGCTAATGGGCTTACCTATTTTGAATATTCGACAGATGAAACGGCCGTTTTGTATTCGGTACGGTTTAGTTTACTTGGTCAAAACCAGGGGGATTATGTACTGTCAAATGCCTCGGTGGTGGGTAAAATATTTGAATTTGTTGCGCCCATTAATGGCGTGAAACAAGGAAATTACGAGCCCGTCATAAAATTAGTCGCCCCCACAAAAACACAAATTGCCAACGTAATGGGTTCCATTCATCCCAATGAAAAAACTAAAATAGACTGGGAATTGGCTGTAAGTCAAAACGATGCCAACTTGTTTTCAAGTGTAAACGACACGGATAACAATGGATTGGCGGGCAAATGGGACATTACGCAACGGTTGTTTTCTAAAAAATGGGAAGTCAATGCGCGCAGTTCATTTCAGTATGTGCAAAACAATTTCAAAACCATTGAACGGGTAAACAACATTGAATTTGCGCGCGATTGGAATTTGGGTGTGTATGCCGGAAACCAAGGCCTATTTACTTCGGGCATAGAGGCCATCTTGCCAAAAAAGGGGTACATCACCTACCAATTTGAAACCCTAGGGCTCTCCAATTTCTTTTCGGGAAACAAACACCAATTGAGTGGTGCATTTCAGTTTGCAAAATGGAATATTCAGCAGAAAGGAAGTGTAATGAACAGCAACAGTCAATTGGCCACAACGGCCTTTATCCGCGAACAAGCACAAGCCAAATGGCATCATAAAAAAACGTGGATTGGTGGAACATTTCGACTGGAAGACAACCAAGAACGCCTCAAAAGCACGCAAACCTTGACCGGAATAAGTCAACGGTTTACAGAGTTTGGCGCGTTTGTAGGCAGAGGCGACAGCACCAAAGTATATACGCAAATTGGGTATCTGCACCGCCGTACCGACAGTATACAAAACGGACTTTTGCAACACGTGAGCCGCTCTCATGCCTATATACTAAAATCCAAATTACTGCAATCGGAGGCGCGGGATTTGGGCATCTTTATCAATTACCGACGCCTAGAATTCATTGATCCCAACCGAAAAAACGAACCCTCGCTCAATTCAAGAATACTGTACAACGACAACTTTGGCGGCAAATGGGCGCAAACATCTACAGCCTATGAAACAGCATCAGGAACCATTGCGCAACAAGAATTCACCTATATCGAAGTACCGCCCGGACAAGGCGTATATGCTTGGATCGATTACAACAACAATGGCCTACAAGAATTAGAAGAGTTTGAGACCGCTCCCTTCCCCGATCAGGCCAAATTTATCCGTGTATTTTTACCCACACAGGTATTTATCCAAACACATCAAAATAAATTTTCTGAATCGGTAAGTCTTAACCCAGGCGGGTGGCGCACAAAAACCGGATTTAGAAAGGTGATTTCCTACTTTTACAACCAAACTGCCTTTAGCATTGACCGAAAAACCAAAAGAGACGGCAATCAATTTACGATAGACCCGTTTAGTTCGTCGGGGCAAGTGGTGTTGGGCTTGCAGCAAAATTTTAGAAACAGCTTGTTTTTTAACCGCGGCAAACAATACCATTCGGTTACCTACACCTTTTTAGAAAGCAAGGTGCAAAACCTGTTGTCATTTGGCGCGCAAATGGGAAGCAACCTGGGTCATCAAATACAATACAACCACCTCATTGCCAAAACATGGCTGCTGGGAATGAGCGCAAAAACAGCCACGTCAACACTCAATGTAACGGGACTTAGCGGAAGAAATTACATCATAAACAGTCAATTTGTGGCGCCAAAACTTTCCTATATTTTTTCGCAAAATGCCAGTCTGGATGTGTTTGTAGAACAACAGCATAAATCAAACGAGTTGGGCAATGAAGAACAACTCAAACAAACCCGCATGGGGAGCTCGTTTACGTATACCGGAGAAAAAAAGGTAACGATGAATGGCGAATTTTCATTCTACAACAATGCATTTCGAGGCGATCCCTTGACGCCTGCGGCCTTCCAAATGCTGGAGGGTTTACAACCAGGCAAGAACAGCACTTGGCGTTTGTTGGTGCAAAAAAACCTCACCCAATATTTAGAACTCAACCTCAATTACCAAGGCCGAAAAAGCGAAAATAACCCAGTGGTGCATATTGGGTCGGTGCAGTTGAGGGCTTATTTTTAATTGATACTTGCTGGAAGAGAAACAATTAACGATTGACGATTTTTGATTTTTGATTGCTTCGCCAATTCGTCCCGAAGCTTCTGGACTCGGGTGTTGATTTTTGTTCCTTTAATAGGTTTGTATCAAAACATCCGTAGGAATGTTCAATCTATCATGCAATTGACGAATCATTTCCAAGGATAATTTTCTTTTCTTATTTAGTATTTCGCTTGCGCGACTTTTTAACCCAACAATATTGGCTAAATCCGTTTGATTATACCCCATTTGTTCCATTCTGAATTTGATTGCTTCAATTGGATCAGGCAACCCGATAGGGAAATGTTCATTCTCATATTGGTCAACCAAAATCCCAAGCACTTCAAGTTCGTCGCCTTCTGGGGAACCTTTCTTTGCATCAAAAATTGACTCAAGCCTTTCGAGCGCTTGCTTATAATCTTTGTCTGTTTTTATCGGTTTAATTTCCATAGCAGTTAAATTTCATTTGCGTTTATCTTGTCATATGCTGCGTGCGTTCCAATAAATCGAATCCAAACCATTTGGTAATCATAATTTATCTTTACAACCAGTCTGTACTTGTTTCCTTTAATGTTGAAGACAATTCTATTGTCGTTTAGAATACTTGCACTCGGATATTCTTTTTTGATTTGATTGGGATTTTTCCAAACTGCATTACTTGCTTCCTGAAACCACGATTTGAGTTGTTGTTCACAACCCGAATGGGCTTCCCAAAAATCCCGCAGTATTTTTTTGGCAATGACTCTCAAGTTTCAAAATTTTGGACGAAGATAATAAGAAGTTCCCAATACGGGAAATAAAGCGGCGATTTATTTTATTGAAATATGTGATATAACGTTCACCAGCTACACTATCGCAGATTCTGTAAAGTTAACATTGAAAATGAATTCGCGATGGAGTTAAGGTGCAGTTAAGTACGTCCTATTTAAATTCCCATTTATATCCGTAGGCTGTTTTTTTTCTGCCATTTATACAAGCAGAGATATTTGATTGTGAACCAGAAATGGCTTTAGCAGCTGCCCCTGCACTTTCATACTCTGCTAAGACTTCGCTTGTAATTTTATCTAACTGAAGAACGCGTTTCGAAACATTATCGGCTTTTATTACAGGGTTCTTAGTGGGGATTTTGCCATTATAAATGTATGAATATTGATAATTACCAGAGTAGTTACTCTTGCCACAAGCAACGTTACTTACATTGCCCTGAGCATCATTTGATAGACGAGCTGCCTCACTAGCACTTTTAAATGTGCGAAGATATATACCATTTAAATCATATTGAGCAATAGGTTTTGAATGAAATTTCACCTTAGCTTCTTCAATTGATATAGTTGGTAAATCCTCCGAATAATCTGAAAGATATTTCCAGATAAAGCCATAGGCAGTTTGTCTATTTCCTTTACAAGCAGCTGAAATATGACCCGTATTCTTTTTAATAAATTGGGCAGCATGGGTTAGACTAGGAAATTGATTGATAAAGTATTTTCCGTCAGCACTTATCTGAACGACTTGAATTGAAAAACCATGTAGCGGGATTACATAAGGCTCGACTAATTTTGGGATTTCTTGATGTTTGTTGAATTGAATGAAAAAGTATGTGGTGCCTTTTAATTTTGTTCCCCTATTCATTGCAGCACGAATGCTTCCTTCTGAATGTCCTGTTTTTCTCTCTGCTTGTAAAAGGCTGTCGTAAGAAGCAATTAGATTCCCCTTCAGATCATATTGTCC
>JAGNTC010000203.1 GCA_017987725.1 Flavobacterium sp. | reverse complement strand
TGTCATTTGGCACCAAAACCCAAACATATAGCCGTCATGCGCTTGTCTTCTATGGGAGACGTAGCCATGACGGTTCCTGTTTTATGGGCCTTGGTTCAGCATATCCCGAACTTCGGGTAACGGTGATTTCGCGTCCGTTTTTCAAGCCTTTTTTTGACACCATTCCACAGATTCATTTTGTAGCATTTGACCCGAAAACAACCCACAAAGGCTTGTTGGGTTTAGGGCGTTTATACCGGCAATTGTCGGGTTTATCCATTGACGCTTTTGGCGACATGCACAACGTTTTGCGTAGTAAAATTATACGGGCATTCTTTGCTTTATCTGGCAAAAAAACGGCTGCCTTAGTCAAAGGCCGCGCCGAGAAAAAAGCGTTAACTCGCTTGCAAAACAAACAGTTTTTTCCATTGACTTCAATGGTTGATCGACAGGCACAGGTTTTAGAAAAACTAGGTTTTCCGGTTGATCTTTCTAAGCCCACTTTTCCTCCAAAATTTGAATTAACACCTGAAACGACTGCGCTAGTGGGCACCAAATCCAAACCATGGATAGGACTAGCTCCCTTTGCACAATATGAAGGGAAAGTATATCCGCTTGATTTGATGAAAAAGCTGATTGACCAACTGGATCAAAGCGGGAAATATGAGTTGTTTTTACTGGGCGGAGGCGCAAAAGAAATTGCGAAATTGAAACAACTTTCGGAGCAAACAAACCATACCAACGTAGTTGCTGGCCAACTCAGTCTGGCACAAGAACTCGCGTTGATGAGTCAATTTAACGTCTTGGTTTCGATGGATTCGGCCAATGGCCATATGGGCGCATTATTGGGAATTCCGGTGATCACCTTATGGGGCGCAACCCATCCGTATGCTGGATTTACGCCTTTTAATCAGCCTGAACGTAATTCGATTTGTGCCGATAGAAACGAGTTTCCGGGTTTACCGACTTCAGTATATGGAAACAAAATCGTGCCGGGTTATGTTGACGCCATGCGCACCATTTTACCCGAAACCATACTGGCTAAAATTCAAGAAATTACATTGACTTAAACGTCGTCAAAATCCACTGACACTTCAGCAGAAGTGGGGTGTGCTTGACAAGTAAGGACAAGTCCTTCGGCAACTTCGCTGTCGGACAAAATGGTGTTTTTTACCATGTGGGCGCTGCCTTTTGTTATTCGTCCTAAACAGCTGCTGCAAATCCCGCCTTGACAAGAATAAGGTGCATCGATGCCTTTTTTTAGGGCTGCCTCCAAAATGGTTTGTTTTTGCGGCATTTCGAATGTGGTCGTTTCGCCATCAACCAAAACAGAAATAGAAGTGAAGCCTGTTTGGGCACTTTTTTCGGTATTTTCTAATGGTGCGCTGGTAAATAATTCAAATTTTATAGCCGATTCAGCAACGTTTTTGGCTTTTAACTCAGCTGAAATTTCCTGAATCATTGATTCTGGACCACACAAAAAGAAGTGGTCAAAAGAGGTATTGGGGTGTTGGTTGAAATAATAATTTAATGCCGAGCGATCGATTCGTCCAAACAAAGCCTGATCGGCTTTGGCTCGGCTAAACACATACTGTACCGAAAAACGCTCCGGATAAGTTGCATGGAGGTCTTGTAATTGGGAATAAAAAATAGTCTCTTCAGGCGTTTTGTTTCCGTAAAGCAAGGCAAATGTGCTTTGAGGTTCTTCGGCCAACACGCTTTCAATCATAGAAAGTATGGGCGTAATTCCACTTCCTGCGGCGATAGCCATATAAGATTTATGTTGTGTGGCGTTGGTAGCCAACTGAAAATGGCCTTCGGGAACCCCCACTTCAATCAAGTCGCCAGCTTTTAATTGGCTGTTGGCGAAAGTTGAAAACAAGCCATCAGGCACCGCTTTTACAGCAATTCGCAATTCGCCACTTTTTGGCGCGCTGCAAATGGAGTAGGCTCTGCGCAAGGCTTGCCCGTCTAGGGTTAACTTTACCGTTACGTATTGTCCGGCGGTAAAGGTATATTGGCTCGCCAATTCGGCAGGAACTTGAAATTGGATAGAAACAGCATCTTTGGTTTCCCGACGCACTTCTTTGATGGCTAATTTGTAGAACGAAGACATAGAAATAATTTTGGCAAAAGTAACGAATAGGTACAATTTACGTGCAGCGCTTCCGCATATTTTTTATTTTACAACTGGCCGCTTTGCTCAAAAAACGGGCTATATTTTTTAGTATGTCAAAAAGAAACGTATTTTTACCCTTCCATATACTAAAACGGCTTTATTTAAGTTTTAAAATCCAAATCGTCTTCCATTGAAAACCTATAAACTCAGTTTTTTTTTCACGCTAGGCATAGGCACGCTTATCCTGGCATGTTCCACTAAAAAAGACTCGTTTACGTCCCGAAATTCTCACGCGTTAAGCACCAAGTATAATATTTTATACAATGGTGGAATGGCTCTTGATAAAGGAATTATTGATTTGAAAGCCCAAAATCAGGACAACTATTGGGAAGTGTTGCCGGTGGAGCGCATGCAAATTAGTAAAGAAGCCGTCTTGCCTGGGGAAACTAAAATTAATCCCAATTTTGAACGCGCCGAAACCAAGGCCACCATGGCCATTCAAAAGCATTCGATGAACATTGGCGGAGCCGAGAAGAATCCCCAAATGGACGAAGCCTATTTAATGCTAGGCAAAGCGCGTTATTACGACCAGCGCTTTGTACCTGCGTTGGAAGCCTTTAATTACATTTTATACAAATACCCCAACAGCGACAAGATCTACGAAGCCAAGATTTGGCGTGAAAAAACCAATATGCGCATGGAAAATGATGCGCTTGCCGTGACCAACCTTACCAAACTTCTTGACGAAATTAAATTCAAAGACCAAATTTTTGCCGACGCCAATGCCAGCATCGCGCAAGCTTATTTGCATTTGGCTGAAAAAGACAGTGCGATAGCCAAGTTAAAATTAGCCCGCGATTTTACCAAGTCAAAAGAAGAAAAAGCCCGTTACCGCTTTATTATTGGTCAGCTTTTTGAAGAAATGAATCAGCT
>JAGNTC010000073.1 GCA_017987725.1 Flavobacterium sp. | reverse complement strand
TCATGGCTTATATTTAACCCAGATCGAATACCCTTACTGCTAACTCCCCTTCTAGCTATGAAAGCCACTGCCTTTGACACCAAAGTCTTCTCACGGATTATCACCTTCACCAAACCCTACCAAGCCAGGTATTATGGCGTAATCGGTTTTGCAATATTTCTTTCTTTTTTTGCGGCTTTACGGCCTTATTTACTGAAGCAAACTGTGGATTTATACATCAAAACGCAAGACGCACAAGGTTTACTTTTGTATGTTACGCTAATGGGAATTGTACTCATGTTGGAAGTTTTGTCGCAGTACTATTTTGTGTATTGGGCCAATTGGTTGGGGCAAGACATCGTAAAAGACATCCGCGTAAAGTTGTTTGCCCACTTGTTGCAATTTCGAATGAAGTATTTTGACACCGCACCTGTAGGCCAATTGGTTACGCGTTCGGTAGCAGATATTGAGCAAATTGCCAAAATTTTTAGTCAGGGCTTGTTTATGATCATCAGTGACTTGCTCAAAATGATTGTGGTATTGGCCTTTATGTTTTACATGAACTGGAAACTCACCTGGATTGTGGTAGCAGCCATGCCGGTTTTGGTTTTCTTTACACGTATATTTCAACGCAAAATGCAATTGGCTTTTGAGGATGTGCGCAACCAAATTGCCCACATGAATACATTTGTACAAGAACGGGTAACTGGAATGAAAATCGTGCAACTGTTTCATAGAGAAGATATTGAAGCCGAAAAATTTTCAGAAATCAACGACAAACACCGCAAAGCCTGGATCAAAACCATTTTATACAACTCCATCTTTTTTCCGATTGCCGACATCATCACCTCTCTTTCCTTGGGTTTTGTAGTGCTTTACGGCGGAATCAACATTCTAAACGGCGACCACTTTACCACCTTCGGGGATTTGTTTTCGTACACCATGTTTATTGGGATGTTGTTTAATCCGTTGCGTCAAATTGCGGATAAATTCAACGAGATGCAAATGGGCATGATTGCAGCCAATCGGGTATTTGATATTTTGGACACACAAGAACATTTACAAGAATCCGGCACCATTGAGGCACCACGATTTGCGGGAGATATCCAATTTAAAAATGTCTACTTTAGTTATGTTCCCGGCGAAGAAGTCATTAAAGGCATCAGTTTTGAGGTAAAAGCTGGACAAACGGTAGCCATTGTGGGCGCTACAGGAGCCGGAAAATCGACCATTATCAATTTATTGAATCGGTTTTATGAAATTGACAAAGGAGAAATTTTTATTGATGGCATCAACGTCAATGCCTTTCGTTTGGGTTCCATTCGTCAACAAATCGCCGTGGTGTTGCAAGATGTTTTTTTGTTTGCCGATACCATTTTATCAAATATCACACTCAACAATCCCAACATAAGCCAAGCACAAGTAGACGAAGCGGCTAAAAACATTGGCTTGCACGAGTTTATACTGAGTTTGCCCGGCGGATACGACTATAATGTAAAAGAACGCGGCGTTATGCTTTCATCGGGACAACGCCAATTGATTGCGTTTTTACGTGCCTATGTGAGTGCGCCAAGTATATTGATTCTGGACGAAGCGACCTCGTCGATTGACAGTTATTCAGAAGAATTGATTCAGAATGCCACGAACAAAATTACCCAAGGCCGCACTTCAATTATCATTGCCCATCGATTGGCTACCATTATGAATGCGGATACCATTATAGTGATGGACAAAGGATTAATCGTTGAAAAAGGCACCCACACCGACTTATTGAAAAAAGAAAATGGCTATTATAAAAAACTATATGATGCGCAGTTTACAACAGAAACAACTGATCCAGAGGCTTCTGAAAAATAAAAAATCCAATTCCTGCAAACTAAATAAAAACTATTTTTGATTTTTAAATTCTAATTATGCGCTTTTCAAAAATTGTTGTCTTTTTCTTTTATGTTTTTGCCATACAAATCCTATCGGCCCAACAACTGGATAGTATTGCCGTAGACCGACAAGTTTATGAAGTTTCACCGGGACTTACCTACAGCTACAAAGCACCAAAAATGTGGGACATGTTTCGGTTTATTCCAACCGACTTGTATGAATTGGGAAAATTTACCGTACAAAAAGAAAACCTCAAATGGGACGGCTTGGCGTTGGGATCTACTTTGGTTATTTTGCCTTTTGACCAAAATTTAATCAATGATTCGTCTAAATTAGGCGCTCAATGGGGCTGGACCAATGAGTCGTTGTACTACAAACGAATATTTGGACTCGAAGTGGTTCCAACCAGTATTTCCTCGGCGGTATATTATATTGGAAATGGCAATACCACTTTGCTTTTGAGTGGATTTTTCTATGCGGTCGGTAAAATTGGCCCCGACGATTACCGGGCCTTGAATACCTCAAACGAATTGGTTGAAGCATTAATTTCGGTGGGCATCACGACCCAAACGATCAAGCGTATTACCGGCAGACAAAGTCCGTTTGCTTCTACACAAGACGGGGGGCATTGGACACCATTCCCTAGTTTTGCAGCCTATTCCAGCAACACCCCCAATTATGATGCAGTACCTTCCGGCCATATGGCTACCTGGTTTGCCACCTTTACCATTATTGGCGAAAATTATCCCGAATACAAATGGATAAAACCTGTGGGATATAGCCTGGGTGGTGTAATGGCCTTTAATATGATGAGCGGAAAAGTACATTGGGCATCCGATTATCCGATTGCCATTTTGATTGGCTGTGTGATGGGTAAAAATATTGCTCACCGCCGAATCACCAAAGTGCAAACGGGTGATCCCGCTATAAAAGAGAAAAAAACGAGTTTCGATACCCGTTACAATTTTAATCGCATACTGAACACCAATGTAATTGGGGCGACCATCACGTTTTAAACCATGAAAAACCTTTTATTCGCACTCGTTTTACTGTTTTCTATTTCGCCAAAAAGTACGGCACAAAACAGTTCAGTGACTTCGGCCGGTGACATAATTCAATTTGTGCTTCCAGCTGCGGCCTTGAGTGCTACCCTACTTTATAAAGAGGACGAACAAAAACCCACCTGGCAATTCATCAAAACCTACGGATCCGCCATTATTGCTGCGCAAGTCATCAAACACGTGGTACTTAAACCCAGACCAGATGGAACCGACAACTACTCTTTCCCTTCGGGTCATACCACCAGTGCCTTTGCGGGAGCAGCCTTTATCCAACGGAAATACGGTTGGGCATATGGGATTCCCAGTTATGCCATGGCCTCGTTTGTGGGATATTCACGCGTACAAGCAAAAAAACACGACACCTGGGATGTGCTTGGTGGAGCCACAATTGGGATAGCTTCGGCTTATATTTTTGCCAAACCCTATCGAGAATCAAAAGTGGGATTGTTATTTGACAAAGAAAAAAACACCTATACATTTGGGTTAACCTACGCCTATTAAACACAAAAATAGCGCGATAATTTTCAGCCTTAATTTAGAATTTATCCTTATTTTTGGGCTGCCAAAAAGCACATAAACTAAATCAAAAAATACAATCAATATGAAATACGATATCATCGTTTTAGGAAGCGGACCCGGCGGATATGTAACTGCCATACGTGCCTCACAATTGGGTTTTAAAGTAGCTGTTGTAGAAAAAGAAAGCCTGGGCGGTGTATGCCTCAACTGGGGTTGTATACCCACCAAAGCTTTATTAAAATCAGCGCAAGTTTTTGATTATTTAAAACACGCTTCTGATTACGGATTGACGGTATCATCATTTGACAAAGACTTCAATGCCGTAGTAGCACGAAGCCGTAATGTGGCGGATGGCATGAGCAAAGGCGTACAGTTTTTGATGAAAAAAAATAAAATTGACGTAATTGAGGGCTATGGTACGTTGAAAGCCGGTAAAAAAGTAGACGTAAAAGCGGCCGACGGAAAAACCACCGAATACAGTGCCGATCACATCATCATTGCTACAGGTGCTCGTTCGCGTGAATTACCGAATTTGCCACAAGACGGTAAAAAAGTAATTGGGTATCGTCAAGCCATGACCTTGCCTTCGCAACCCAAATCGATGATAATTGTAGGTTCAGGAGCGATTGGCGTTGAGTTTGCCCATTTTTACAATTCCATGGGAACTGACGTAACGATTGTAGAGTTCATGCCTAATATTGTTCCCGTTGAAGACGAAGACATCTCGAAACAAATGGAGCGCTCAATGAAAAAAGCCGGTGTGAAAATCATGACCAGCTCTAGTGTAGAACGCATTGATACTGCTGGATCAGGTGTTAAAGCTTATGTAAAAACAGCCAAAGGCGAAGAAGTACTCGAAGCAGACATGTTGTTGTCGGCTGTGGGAATCAAAACCAACATCGAAAATATTGGTTTAGAAGCTGTGGGCATTGCCACGGACAAAGACAAAATTTTAGTAAATGCCTACAACCAAACCAATGTACCGGGTTATTATGCCATTGGCGACGTCACTCCCGGACAAGCGTTGGCACACGTAGCTTCAGCCGAAGGAATTAATTGTGTGGAGAAAATTGCCGGTTTGCACGTCGATCCGATAGATTATGGAAATATTCCCGGTTGTACCTATGCTACTCCAGAAATTGCCTCTGTAGGATTGACCGAAAAACAAGCCAAAGAAAAAGGATACGAAGTGAAAATTGGAAAATTCCCCTTCTCTGCCTCTGGTAAAGCCAAAGCATCAGGTGCTTCTGACGGATTTGTAAAAGTAATTTTTGATGCCAAATACGGCGAATGGTTGGGCTGCCACATGATTGGCGCTGGCGTAACCGATATGATTGCCGAAGCGGTTGTGGCGCGTAAGTTAGAAACGACCGGTCATGAAATCTTAAAAGCGGTACACCCACACCCTACCATGAGTGAAGCGGTGATGGAAGCGGTAGCCGATGCCTATGGCGAAGTGATTCACTTGTAAATAAAAATTGAAGTATAAAAAAAACTCCGTTCGTAATGAACGGAGTTTTTTTATTTAGTTGAGTAACAAACCAAGCTGAAATTGATTCAGGCAGAGCAAAGCTTCTCGAATACGGCAGTCTTTATTCTTAAAAAAACTGGCGTTGCTTAGCAGCATTTCATCCGACGTGGACAAGGTGCTTTTTGATTGTAAAGCCTCTTTTTTAAAGGCGTCAACCGTGGCTAAATCGGCATCAGACAGTTCGTTTACCCAATTGTCTTCAATGAGCACGTGTTTCGACTGATAATCAGCGGGAAGTTGAGACAGCCCTGTATTGGCCTTGAGGATAATTGCTTTTACTTGGTTGGCTTTTTCAAACCAAGCCAATCGATTCATTTCACCTTCGGTCGAAACCGTGTCGGCTAAATTGTACTTGGCTAATGCGCTGAGCTGTTGTTCGTAACCATAATACAATGCGGTATAAGACAACGCTTCCTCGGTAGTTGCTCTTGGACTTCTTACCAAGGTTATGAGCATGCCACAACCTACCAAAATCACAATTGAGGTCACCATGGTATTTACTTTGGTATCCGGATTGCGAATGCCTGTAAAGAAATAAATGGGTAAAAACAAAAATACGATAGCCATTAAGGAGCAGATCATTAGTATATTGGCATAGGGCCAATGCATTACTCTGAATAAAATACCTAAACTAATGGCCATTCCAGCTGCAATACCAATACCAGCACTCCAGCGCGCGGTGCTCACTTTTGCATCTTTGGCTGTCAATAAAAACACCAAGGGCAAAAAAAGCAAACTAAAAAGCAATATGCTTACAACCAACAACATGGATGCCCCAGGCCAATGCATGAATTTAAATACCAGGCCCAGAACGAGTAATAAAGTAGCGAAACTTCCGCTGCGGATCATTGTGTTTTTCATTTGATAATAATTTTTAAACGTGAGTAAATTGATGGTTTCCTTTTCTATTTCATACAATTCATTCCGGTAAAATGTGGGAATAATTTGCTGGTAATAGCCCTCGAAATCACCATCCGATTTCAAGTTGCGCTCCATAATACAACAAATATGATCCAACAGATCGTCCTGCAGTTCGACCCGTGTAATGCCTCGTGCACGAAGGTCATTGCGGATATATTCTATTTGTATGTCTGAAAGTTCAATCATTTATAAAGGTTGCGTTTTAAGGTCTAGTAAAATGCGTAGCGTGGCAATAAACTCGGCCAACTCATTTAATTTTTCCTCTGTTTTTTGCTGGCCATTGGTACTCAAACGGTAATACTTGCGTAGGCGTTTGCCAATGTATTCGTTTTCAGTAACCACCAGACCTTCGGCTTCTAGCGCGTGCAAGGTGGGATACAAAGCGCCTTCGGTAATTTGAATGCGGTTTCCCGACAGTTCTTTGACGCGTTGGGTAATTTCATACCCATACATGCGGTTGTTTTGTTCGAGTTGTTTTAACACAATTGTTTTTAAGGTTCCTTTTAATAATTCGCTTGAATACATCATTCTATTGTTTGTTAGACTAACGCAAATATACATAAGAATATTATGCATTAGAGATTAATGCATAAAAAAAGACCAAAATAGTGGTCTTTTACAATAACGGTTCGTTAGGGAGTTAATTGCTTTCCAAGAGTGTGTCTATAAAGTAGTCCACTTCTGCTTTGGTGTTGGTATGGCTAAACGACAAGCGCAAGGAAGGATGCTGCTGCTCTTCAGGCGATAAAATTTCAGCCAATACATGTGAGGGCTTGGGACTGCCCGATTGGCAAGCACTGCCACGAGAGACGGCAATGCCTTTCATGTCCAACTGAAACAACAACATATCTTGTTGACTGGCCGAGCAGGGAATCTGTACATTGAGAATGGTATGTAAACCGGATGGACTGCCATTTACCTTACTGCCTGGAATGCGCGTCAATATTTGATCTTGGGCGTACTGTTTTACATCTAGTATTGCCGCTGTGTGCGAATCCAATTCGGCATAGGCCAAGTCCAAGGCTTTTGCCATGCCTGCAATTGAGGGCACCGCCTCGGTTCCGGGACGCCAGCCTTTTTCTTGTTCGCCGCCAAATAAAAGCGGTTGCAAGGGAATGCCTTTTTTTACAAACACAAAGCCCACTCCTTTGGGACCATGAAATTTGTGCGCACTAGCCACGGCAAAATCAACTGGAATTGCAGAAAAATCCTGCGGTAATTTACCCATAGCTTGAACCATGTCGGAATGAAAATAAGCTTGGTGTTGTTGGCAAATTCGACTGGTTTTAGCCAAATCTAGGATCGTTCCAATTTCATTATTTACGTGCATTAACGAAACCAAAGTAGGGATTTCTTGGCCCAATAAGCGGACCAAATCGGCATAATCTACATCGCCATTTTGTTGCAGATGAACAAAATCTACTTGAATATTATTCGTTTTATGTAAATTTTCAAGTACATGTAATACAGCGTGATGCTCAATTTTACTTGAAATTATTCTTTTAATTCCTAAATCACGGACAGCCGCCTGCAACACCCAATTATTTCCTTCGGTTCCACCCGATGTAAAAACAATTTCGGCTGCGGTAGCACCACAACACTTTGCTATGGTTTTGCGCGCCAACTCCAATTTGCTTTTGGCCTGTCGACCAAAGGCGTGTGACGAAGATGGATTACCAAAATCGGTGGCCATAACCTCAACCATCTCTTGAATCACCCGTGGATCCATTGCCGTGGTTGCCGCATTGTCAAAATATACTTTTTTCATAAAAATTTAACCCAATTTACAGCTTGCATTGTCCTGTAAATTGATTGCTATATGTGAATTAATATGCTATTTTTGCGAGGCTAAAGTACAAATTAACAACTACTTTTTGCTTCGTATTTGCGCAATACCCTTACCGATTATGAAAAAACTCCTTCTTTCTATTGTTGCCCTCACACTTCTAAATAGCTGCGACGACGGTGATTTAACCATAGACACCATTAATTTTGATACTGCCATAGCCCAGGAATGCAACTTAAACAATGTAGTTTACAAAATCAATGGCAGTCAATTATTGCTGATTGAAATTCCAATAAGCAGCCTGCCTTATGAAAACAAAGTAGGAACAAAGAGCTTTCCAATCAACACAAACAACCGAGTGCTTTACAGAGGATACAACAATACCGTGACTGGCGCGAGTATTTGCGCTACTATCCCACCTGCAACACCCGCAGTTATTGAAGAATGGACTGCCATTGCCGGAACAATTACAATAAACACTACCGCTATTTATTCAGCCCCTAATCCAGTAACTGGCGCAACAAAGATTAGCAAATACCGCCATGCCATTACCTTCAACAACATCACTTTTGCGAAACCATCTGGCAATCAAGTTTACGAAACTTTTGTTTTTGGCGATTTTGACACCAATGCTACGGCGCTTCCCATGAACTTCAATCCCGATTCCGTTCAATTGTGTAACAGCAGCAACAGCTTGTACAACGCACAAAACGGAGGAATTGAGGGTTTACTTATTCAAAATCTATCCAGTAATCTCCTAGATACAAGCATACTTGGCACTGCAAAAACCGCTTTGATCAATACCAATAACGAGAATGTTTTAAGTTACCGCTTGTTTAACTTAGCCTTGACTTTGGGCGCAAATTCGACTTATTTTTGCAGTTCCCCACTGCCTGAAAACCCGTTGGTAAAAGAAGAATGGACTGGACAAGCTGGCGTAGCCAATACGAGTGGCATTATTGAAGTGATCACGACTACAAATGGCAACGGCTTCTCGCACAGCATTCGTTTAATAGGCGTTACATTTAACAATGCCATTGCAGGAACAAGCTTTTACTACGGTGACGACATTTTAATCGGTACTTTGCTTACCAACTAAGTTGTTTATTTTTTCTGTCTAAACACTACCTCCGTGGCGCCTTGGCCATATTTTTGGTAGTTGGCATCCTGAAAATACAATTCCTCGTATCTGCCGAGCATAAAATCCAATTCGGACTTTAACACTCCTTCGCCCACACCGTGAATAAATATGATTTTGGGGATGCGGTTTCGAATAGCAAATTCCACATGGCGTTTGGCTGTTTCCATTTGCAAATTCAAGATTTCATAATTGCTCATGTGTCGCCAACGTTGCACTAATTTTTCGATGTGTAAATCAAATTCTGGCGCTGGAATTACAGCAGAAGTTTTGAACGCAGCGGGGTTTTTCTTGCGCTTCACCGTTTCTTTTTCGGCTTTAACTATATTTGAATTAAAGCTTTTCATTTTAGAATCTAACTCACTGGAAACGTTAATCTTAATTATTTCTTTGACAAAATATGTCATTACAAATCCGTCGGACGTTTCTATCGTGATTTGGTCATTTTCACAGCGCAACACTACGCCTTCATATGCATCATCCAACACCGCTACTCGATCGCCTGGCTTAAACATGTTCATCTGTTTTATCGGATTCTTTACTCGGGGTTTTGGCACTCAATTTCATCATCCCAAACATAAAGATCAAAACCAATGCGCATAGAATAAAGACCGAACTTGGTTCTCCAGTAGGTTCATAAAACAACAAGCCGGCCGCAGCGCCCAAAACAAGTATAAATCGTATTGTTTTCATGTAATTAATTGAGTTAATTTGTACCCGTCTCAAAAGTACTAAACTTTGATTGAGTACAAGACTTAAAATGCCTGTATATGGATGTAGAACGTTATTTATTGCCTTGTTTAAACAAAAATATATTCGGCATTGATTGTTTAGGTTGTGGATTACAACGTTCTTTTATTCAAATGATTGAAGGAAATTTTACTTCTTCATTTATTCAATTTCCAGCGCTGTACACCAC
>JAGNTC010000072.1 GCA_017987725.1 Flavobacterium sp. | reverse complement strand
GTATAATAGATGGTTAATTTCAATTTTTTGTCTTCGTTGGGATCTCCAACAGGCAGGTTCGATCCGTACATGACGGTGCCAAGCACGCTGGCCACACTCATAGTGGGTGCTTCTGTTATGGTTTGATTCCCAGCAACAAGGGTTGTTTTTAATCGCTTGTTGGTCACTACGCCTATGTTCTCAGTAACTACAAGTCCTAGCTTGACGTTGGTTGAGTCTTTGAATTTAATGAGGTTCCGCAAATGGTTGGTAATCCTAATTTTGTATTGGGTTCCTCGGCCATCCGAATTTTTCGTGATAATTCCCCCGTGCACATTTTTAGCATACTTGGGTTTTAATGAATTGGCATATTGGTCTGTGTAGTAATCTAAAAGCGGGCGTTTGTTTTTTAAATCGTATAGATAAATTCGATTGGGCTCGTATGCGGCTGGATTTCCGGCATTCATGGCCAAGTTATCAATGGTAAAAGTTAATGAAGCATCATTTACCACCAATTCTTTTCGGGTATATTTTTCCCGCAATTCATCCAATTCATCTGGCACGTTATTTGGACTATTTACCAACACGCCATTGGTGTAACCTATAATGTCCGTTGGGTCAAACAGATCAAGAACAGCAACCGTTCCATCGGCGCCTCCTTTCACATAAAGCTTTTGATCTCCATCATTTTCGTTACCGGAAATGGCAGAAGCATAGGTTGGCGAATTTATTTGCTCAATTAGCCCAACTGTGTTACCTGCCAAATTAATGATAATCGATTTATTTACTTTTTTTGGAAGCGGCGTCTCGGGGTCGTTGTCTGGCACTGATTCGTATTGGTTGTAACTAATTACGATAGTTCCGGATTTAAAATTCATCATGGACATGTTGCCTTCTGAGGTTCCGTTATTGTCCACTTTAAAATACAACCCACGAAAATATTCTTTGAAAATATTGTTGTTTGATAACTTGCCCGCAGGTGCTTCAAAGATTTTATTTTTAAAGAATGTTTTGTTGAGCTTAATATGCATTGCAGGAACCTTTCGTGTAATTGATTTCACCCCTTCTTCAGAGGTTTTCAATTCGTTGTATTCAGAATTGCTGAAAAAGAAAGCGGTATTTTGATTATCGGCCGGATCGTCGTTTAACAAGGTGCCTTTCACAGCATCAAAATCGGCGTTTTGGTCGGTGTAATACGGTTGCGTAGATTGGGTAGCATTGACCGGATCTAAGTCTCGAATGTAATAGCCCGATTCGTATACTTTTAAATCAAAATTGGCATCAGCTGGGCCATAAATAGAATCCAATTCGTAGGTGCCTACGCCCGCAACATCCGTACTGATTTTTCTGCTAAAATACGGGATGGTCAAGTATACACTGTCTATAGCAGGTTCTAAAGCAGCATTAAAGATGGGGTTAAGCACGGCCAACTGCACTTGTGTGGCAAAATGCGCCTTGGTTTTTCCAAAAACAGGGTTGTCATAAATACCCAATGGATTCACAGGTAAATTCTTGGAATCCATAGCGCCTAAGCCTTTTGTATAAGCCCTAACTTTGTAGGAAACGGGCGTACCAAACTCATAACTTGTTTCACCCACAATATCAGAACCCAACTCGTTGAAAGTGCTGTCACATGAGGCAGCAAAAAGAACAAAAAATAGGGCAAAAAAGGGAACTGTAAAAAAACGTGTATTCATTTGGAGTGTACTTGGATTTATAAAACCGAGTCTTTGTAAAAGCTGGTATAGGCTTGCGCAAATTGATCTTTGGGAGCGAAAGGTAAAAAAGGTTTTCCTGTGGCTTCAATAAATTTTGTTAAACTTGAAGACAGGTTTTCTGAAGCAATTATTACTGCATCAGAATGATCTACCGCAGTCTTGATGATGTTTTCATAGTTTGGAACGGCCAATTCTGTGAGCGCGCTCGCGGGTACTCCGTCAAATTGTATTTTGTTGGTAAGTTCCAAATTTAAGTTGCCATCAAAGGATTGACTGTAGACCGAAGTTACTATTTTGGTGTCGGCAAATAAAGCCTCGTCTTTGTAAAAATGCTTCATGTAAACCGGCAATAACGCGGCCATCCAACCGTGGACGTGAATGATATCGGGAACCCAATTCAATTTTTTTACAGTTTCTACTACGCCTTTGGCGAAGAAAATGGCACGCTCGTCGTTATCTGGAAACAGCACCCCGTCTTCATCTGCAAAGGTTGCTTTTCGTTTAAAATACTCGTCGTTATCAATAAAGTAAACCTGGATACGTTCTTTGGGAATTGAGGCCACTTTAATAATTAAAGGCATATCTAAGTCATTGACAACCAGGTTCATTCCCGATAAACGAATCACTTCGTGCAACTGGTGACGGCGTTCGTTAATGTTGCCATAGCGCGGCATGAAGATGCGAATTTGTCCACCTTGATCATTGACCATTTTGGGAACATCATAAGACATCAACGACACCTCATTTTCTGCTAGATAAGGCACCACTTCAGATGACACGTATAATATCCTCTTTTCCTCCATAAGATTGTTACTTTGTTTATTGTCAATAAAAATCAGGCAAAATTACAAAAATTTATGCAGTTATGAACTAAAGTCCTAAGTTTGCATTCAGTAAAAAGCAAATAGCCATGTTGATTTTTAACAAACAAGAGGATTTAGCTGCTCATCTGCATGCCCACACGAATCCTCAAGTCTCGATTGGATTTGTGCCTACCATGGGCGCACTTCATGAAGGCCATTTGTCTTTGTTGCGTGCTTCTTTACAACAAAACCGATTTACAGTACTCAGTATTTTTGTGAATCCAACGCAATTCAACAACCCCGAAGACCTGTTAAAATACCCCCGTACACTTGATAACGACGTAAAACTTGTAGAAACTGTTTCCCCCGACATTATAGTGTATGCTCCTAGTGTAGAGGATATTTACAACGGAAATACAAAAGCCGAACCCTTTGATTTTGATGGGTTAGAACTAGTCATGGAAGGCGAATTTCGGCCTGGACATTTTGATGGCGTGGGAACGGTTGTGAAACGTTTGTTTGAAATTGTTCGGCCTCAATACGCTTATTTTGGCGAAAAAGATTTTCAACAGTTGCAAATTGTCAAAAAATTAGTCGAAAAAGAGCAACTTCCCGTAAGCATTGTTCCTTGCCCGATTTTCCGAGAAGCCAATGGACTGGCAATGAGTTCGCGCAACGAAAGACTTTCGGTCGATGAACGGGCACAAGCGGCTCTTATTTACAACACCTTGCAAACAGCCAAGAGTTGGTTCGAAAAACAGGATGCACACTGGGTTGCCAATTGGGTTAAGGAACAATTTAAAAATCACCCTTTGTTTGAATTGGAATACTTTACCATAGCCGACGAAGCCCGCTTGTTGCCTTGTGAGACAAAAGATCCAACTCAAAAATACCGCGCATTTATTGCCGTTTTTGCCAACAAAATTCGATTGATCGATACCATTTCATTAAATTAATTTACATTTGCGCCCATGCAAATTCAAGTAGTAAAATCAAAAATTCACCGGGTTTCAGTAACCGGCGCCGATTTAAATTACATCGGAAGCATCACCATCGACGAAGCGCTCATGGAAGCGGCCAATTTGATTGAGGGCGAAAAAGTGTCCATTGTAAACATCAACAATGGCGAGCGTCTTGAGACCTATGTTATCAAAGGCAACCGAAACAGCGGCGACATTACCTTAAACGGACCTGCTGCGCGCAAAGTACAAAAAGGCGACATCATTATCATTATTGCCTATGGCATACTCGATTTTGAAGAAGCCAAAACCTTCAAGCCCTCGTTGGTTTTCCCCAATGAACGAGACAATTCACTAACATAATCGGGTGAAAAAGCAGCTTAGCAAATGGCTCTCTATTCTACTTCCAATTGCCTTGGGAGTGTATTTAACCATTTACACCTATCACAAATTTTCCCCGCAACAACTGCTTGAAATCAAAGGTTATTTTCAAGAAGCCGATTACAAGTACATTGTATTGGCGCTCCTCATCGCCATAGTTGGCAATATGTCCCGGGCCTTTCGTTGGAAATACTCCTTGGATCACTTGGGATATCCAACCACATTTGCCACCAATTACATGGCTATCAACATTTGTTACTTGCTCAACTTAACGGTGCCCAAATCGGGTGAAATATCTCGAGCAGTAATTCTAAAAAAATACAACAGCATCCCATTTGACAAAGGATTTGGTACCATTGTGGCCGAGCGAATTGTAGACCTTATGGTGTTGCTGGTGTTTATATTCACCGCATTTCTTTTGCAGTTTTCCGTTGTTAAATCGTTTATACTAGACAAAATCCCCGTTGAAAAAGCCTGGATTGCTAGTCTGATTGTTACAGTTGGAGGCCTTGCTATTGTGGCGCTCTTCCGTTATTCAAAATCAAAGTGGATTGAAAAAATAAAGCTCAAATTAGCGGGACTTCGCGAAGGGATTAGCACGCTTCTATACATGAAAAACAAAGGGTGGTATGCGCTACACACCTTGTTTATATGGAGTTCCTATGTATTGATGTTTTACGTAACCTTATTTGCATTACCTCAAACCAGCAGCATTACTTTTGGAGCCGTGGTAACCGCCTTTGTAGTAGGAAGCATAGCTATTGCCTTTACCAATAGTGGCTTTGGTTCTTACCCTTTTATGATTGCCAAAATTCTGGCCCTGTATGGCATCCGTGAAACCGCTGGAAGTGCCTTTGGATGGATCGTTTGGAGTTCACAAATGTTCTTGGTTGTACTGCTTGGACTGCTGTCTTTTTTATTTTTACCCCTCGTGAATCGCAGCAGATAATTTTAGTATCTTGCTTCGCGTTTATTACCCAACTAATTTTATTTCTTGAATATGAAAAACATAGCCATAGCCTGTATTTGTCTTTGTTTTAGCAGCGCAGTTGCACAAAAAATTACCGACACCATTCATTCTGAAAAACTCAAACAAGACCGAGAAATTACCATTGGTTTGCCTGCAAATTATGCCCAAAATCCAAACAAAAAATACCCGCTTGTACTGGTTTTAGACGGTGATTATTTATTTGATCCTTTTCATGGTGTGATGTCCTACGGGGCCTATTGGGGCGATTTACCTGAAATGATCTTGGTGGGAATCCATCAAAACAAAAACGACGAACGCAGTTACGACTGCAGTGCCGATGAACAAACCGGATTGCCTGATGTAGAAGGGAAAAAATTCTTTGAATTTATTGGGCTTGAATTACTCCCGGCTCTAGAAAAAGAATTTCGGATTGCACCGCTTAAAATTGTGGCGGGACACGATATTTCAGCAGGATTTATCAATTTTTATCTGTACAAAAACCAACCGCTTTTTGACGGATATATTGCATTAAGTCCGCAATTGGCCTCAGGCATGGTCGACCAATTGCCCCAACGCATGCAGGAAATTCAAAAACAACTGTTTTATTACCAAGCCACCTCAGATGGCGATTTAAAGAGCATTCAAAAAGAAACCAAATTATTGGACGAAAAGATGTTGGCTATTCAACGTTCGTCCCTCAATTACAAGTGTGACGAATTCAAAGGGCTTTCGCATTACTCGCTTGTGCCTCAAGCCATTCCAAGTGCTTTGTATCAGTTTTTTGCTTTATACCAACCCATCACAACCACGGAGTTTAATGAAAAGATAATGGTTTTGCCTTCTGGGTATGTAGATTATTTGACTCAAAAATACGACCAATTAGAAAAAACCTTGGGCCTAAAAGTACCCGTAAGAATCAACGATTTCAAAGCCATTGAAGCAGCTATTTTAAGAAACAACCAATTTGAAGAGTTTGACAAGTTAGCGGCATTAGCCGACAAGTATTATCCCAAGTCCATGCTTAGCGATTATTATTTGGGGTTGATGTTTGAAAATTTGGGCGACTTCAAAAAAGCAGCCAAGGCCTATCAAAAGGCCTATCAAAAACAAGAGATTGGAAGTTTAACCAAAGACATGATGCTAGACAAGTCAGGTGAATTAATGAAGAAATAAACCATGTCCAAAATTAAAACCACCTTTTTTTGTCAAAATTGCGGTTCGCAGTATGCCAAATGGCAAGGCCAATGCAATTCCTGTAAAGAATGGAATACCATAGCCGAAGAAATCATTCAAAAAGAGGAAAAAGCGAGTTGGAACACCCTAGCTACTACAGTTAAAAAAGGGAATAAACCGCTAAAATTAAACGAAATAGACAGCACACAAGAAGTGCGGATGGACACCCGTGACGGCGAACTTAACCGCGTATTGGGCGGAGGAATTGTTCCGGGCTCTCTAATTTTGTTGGGCGGCGAACCGGGTATTGGAAAAAGCACCTTATTGCTGCAATTGTCATTGCAGTTGCCTTATAAAACGCTCTATGTTTCGGGCGAAGAAAGCATGAAACAAATCAAAATGCGCGCCGAACGCATCAGCGATAAGCCCAACTCCTGTTACATCCTTACCGAAACCAAAACACAACACATTTTTAAACACATCCAGGAAATTGATCCCGAGATTGTCATCATCGATTCGATTCAAACCTTGCACACCGATTATATTGAAGCTTCTCCAGGCAGCATTTCACAAATTCGGGAAACCACGGCAGAGCTTATCAAATTTGCCAAAGAATCCAATGTGCCTGTAATTTTAATTGGCCACATTACCAAAGATGGCGCCATTGCCGGTCCCAAAATACTGGAACACATGGTCGATACGGTCCTGCAATTCGAAGGCGATCGCAACCATGTATACCGTTTGCTTCGGTCATTAAAAAACCGGTTTGGCTCCACCGCCGAATTGGGCATCTATGAAATGCAAGGCAGCGGCTTGCGCGAAGTGAGTAATCCATCTGAAATTTTGATTTCGCACCAAGATGTCTCGCTTTCAGGAACGGCCATATCGGCTACGCTTGAAGGCATGCGTCCGTTGATGATAGAAATTCAGGCACTCGTGAGTACAGCAGTATATGGCACTCCGCAACGCAGCACTACCGGATACAATGCTAAACGCTTGAACATGATCTTGGCCGTACTCGAAAAACGCGCCGGCTTTCGTTTGGGCACCAAAGATGTCTTTCTAAACATTACCGGCGGCATCACCATTGACGATCCAGCTATTGATTTGGCCGTTGTCGCGGCCATTTTATCGTCTAATGAAGACATCGCTATTGAAGAGGGCGTTTGTTTTGCAGGAGAAATAGGCCTTTCGGGTGAAATCCGTCCCGTGAACCGGGTGGAGCAACGCATATTGGAAGCTGAAAAATTGGGTTTTACCACCATATTTGTTTCCAAATACAACAAAATTTCACTTAAAAACACGGGGATACGCATTCAACTGGTGTCCAAAATAGAAGAAGTGGCCAGCGCCCTTTTTGGTTAATCGCATGAAAATAAATCCCGCAACCCTTCGAAAAATAATTTTTGGTTTCCTCTGTACAGGATTACTGCTAGTCGTGTTGCTTTTTGTATTCCGGGATTCGCTTTTGCAAAAAGCCGTGTCGCACGTGCAACTCAAGTTACGCACCGATTACCATAGTGAGTTGCAGATTAATAAAATAGGATTTAACGGATTAACGGGAATAGAAATTAAGGGCCTCACGTTGGTTCCTCACAGGGCAGATACCTTGGTTGCAATCAAGGCGATGAAAGCCAAAATAAATGTATGGAAGTTGCTCATTGCCCAAATTCAACTCGATGAATTGGAAGCGCAACAGGGGTTTGTGCAATTGGTTAAAAACAAAAATGGCCGCAATTTTGATGCTTTTTTATCCAAAAAAGACAGCAGCACTTCCGATGAAAAAACCAATTACGCCAAGGTGGTCAACCGCTTGCTGAGCAAAGTTTTGCATTTGGTTCCCACCGACATGGCCCTGCAAAATTTGAGTTTGCGTTTGGACGACATGGGCAAAAAAACACAATTGGACTTGCAAACGCTTTCCTTAAAAGACCAACAATTTAATGCGGGAATTCAGGTGCACACCACCACTTTTGACCAACGATGGCGCATTGCAGGAACAGCCAATCCCCGTGATCGCCAAACCGATTTGCGTTTTTTTAATCAAGATACCGGGAAAATTAAAGTGCCCTACTTGGACGAACGCTATCATTTGCAAGCCAGTTTTGATTCCATACGACTGCGGGTAGACAAGATCGATCTGTCATTGGGCGAGTTGCACATCGACGGCTTGACCGCCATTTCTAATCTGACGCTCAATCATGCAAAAATTGCCTCGAAAGACGTAGTGATTCAACAAGCCGAATTTGATTTTAAATTGTTGTTTGGCAAACGATTTGTGGCATTGGACAGCAACTCAACGGTGAAACTCAATAAAATTAAGCTGAAGCCGTATTTGTGTTACACGAACGACGAAGAAAAAATCTATGCGTTAAAAATCGGCATTCCCCAAACCAAAGCCCAAGATTTTATCGAATCGTTACCAAAAGGGTTGTTCACTCATTTTGACGGCATGAAGGCCACAGGGAATTTTGACTATTCGTTGGATTTTGAATACCATTCCAAAAACCTACATCCACTGGTTTTTGACAGCCGATTGCGCAAAGATCAACTTAAGATTACCCAATATGGCCAAGCCAATTTAGCCAAACTCAACGGCGAATTTGAATACCGTGCACTCATCAAAAATCAACGGCAAAGGCCGATTTTTGTGGGCGCAGCCAATCCTAATTATGTGCCACTTACTGACTTGTCTCCCTATTTGCAAAAAGCAGTACTGACCACCGAAGATCCCTCGTTTTTTTCGCATCGCGGATTCATCACCGAAGCCTTTAAACAATCCATCGCCAAAAACATACGCACCAAAAAATTCTCTCGAGGCGGAAGCACCATTAGCATGCAGCTCATTAAAAATGCCTTCTTGAGTCGGGAGAAAACCCTGTCACGAAAATTGGAAGAAATCTTGTTGGTGTACTTACTCGAAAACAACCGCATTGTGAGTAAATCGCGCATGCTAGAAGTGTATTTTAACATCATCGAATGGGGTCCCGATGTGTATGGTATTGGCGAAGCAGCCCAGTATTATTTTCAGAAACATCCCCGAGAGCTTTCACTCAACGAATGTTTGTTTTTGGCCAATGTGATTCCAAGCCCCAAGAAATTCATGTACCAATTTGATCCCGAAGGCAACTTAAAATCATTTGCGCTTCGCCGTGACAAACAACTCACGCGCTTGATGCTGCGCCGAAAACTCATTTCTCCCGAAGACACCCTCTTCAATCCTCCGATGAAAATTACGGGACCCGCACAGTTTTCAATCAAAAAAGACAGCATTAGCTTGCCTGTAATTGATTCTATTTCGGTAGAAAATTTCTCGTTTTAAAAACAGGATTTCTCTTTTTACTGCACAATACATTTCTTAACACTCCCTTCACGTTTGGTTAATTTTTAACGCCAAATGGTTAAAAAATAAGTCGTTTTACTGCGGGTTAAATAATTATTTGGTAAACTCTGCCTAACGCTGAACCCGGTACTTGAATCTAATTTTGTTGCATCATTTAAACCTAAAAAACCTTTTAAAAATGAAACGAAATTATTTTGTAGTGCTACTGCTGCTCATCAGCAAATTAGCCATTGCTCAATTCCTTACGCCTACCACCTACCGTGGTGCGTTTGCTCCAGCTCCCACAGCGATGTGGACGGATCAGTGGGCCAACTTTGACCCACAAAACACAGTATATCCTACCGCTAACGTGGATATCTCGGCCAACATCACTGTCAATACTACATGGACAGCGAACAACACCTACAAATTAACAGGTCAAATCTATGTGAAAAACGGGGCAACCC
>JAGNTC010000071.1 GCA_017987725.1 Flavobacterium sp. | reverse complement strand
ATAGACGATAGGCCGCTCCAAAATCATTTTGGGCTTTGGCAATCGCATCCGATTTAGACGACAAATGCGCCAATAAATCAGCTGACAATACTTGCAAAGGATCATTGTCCAACATTCCTTGAGCAGATGCATCCAAGAATGCTTTTACTTTATCTACCGAGGCATACAAACTCAAGTTAATACAGGCGTGGGCATATTTGGTAAAATCACCGCCATTTTCTTTTGCCAATTTTTCAACCATTGGCGCTACAGCATATCCAGTTGATTTGGCAGCGTATAAATTTAATTGTGCCGCCAACAAATCTTTTTCAGCAGGCAAATACATTTCCTTATACATTTCGCCCGCCATTTCTAAAATACCTGGAGCCATTTGCGCGCGTTTGGCCGCATCGGCTTTTACATAGGCATCCAACTGACGACCCATGGTTCGGCTAATGGTGCCAAAAAAGGTGGTGCGCAACAATTGTTGCAAGTAGTTGTCGTGACGCGCTTTTTCATTGGTCATCGCATAAAACGCATTGATGTTTTTTACTGCCGTACCGTATTTGGCTTTGTTGGCAGGTTTTTGTGCCCATTTGTCAAATTTGGCTTCTTGTACCGCTTTTGATTTGGCTGTTTCAAACTTGGATAATGCGTCAATCATTCCTTGACGGTTTTTCCAATAATTGGCTGTTCCAGCAAATTTGGAAGCATATACCAAACGCAAGGCATCGCTTTGGTCCATGTATTTTTTCATGTTGTCCATTCCGGTTTTGGCTCCTTCAACCCAAGCAGGATAAGCAAATTTTACGTTTTGCTCAATTCCACCGGCAGGCAACCAACGGTTGGTTCTTCCGGGGTAACCCAAAATCATGGCGTAATCGTTTTCTTTTACACCGCCCATGTTTACAGGCAAATAATGCTTGGGCTGCAACGGCACATTGCCTTCAGAATAGTCGGCTGGATTTCCGTTTTTGTCGGCATATACGCGAAACATCGAGAAGTCAGCGGTGTGGCGTGGCCATTCCCAGTTGTCGGTGTCGCCACCATATTTTCCTAAGCTTTCTGGTGGAGTTCCTACCAAACGCACGTCTTTGTAATCTTGGTACACAAAATAGTAGAATTCATTTCCTTGAAAAAAGGAACGAACCGATACGGTGTATTTTCCGCCTTCGTTGTTTTCTTTTTCAATTACAGCACTTTCGGCAGCAATCGCTTTTTCGCGCTCGGCCTCAGACATTTGAGGGTTTAGTTTGGCTAAAATACGTTTGGAACAATCGTCCATGCGCACAAAAAACCGAACATACAAACTCGATGGTTTCATTTCGGCGGCTCGGTTGGCGGCCCAATAGCCGTCTTTTAGGTAATTTTTTTCGGCCGAAGATAATTCAGCTATGGCATCGTATCCACAGTGGTGGTTGGTGAGCACCAAACCGTCTTTTGAAATAATTTCGGCGGTACAACCTCCATTAAATTGTACAATCGCATCTTTTAACGAATGGTTGTTGATGCTGTAAATTTCTTGAGCCGTAAGTTGCAAGCCCATTTTTTGCATGTCGCGGTGATTCAAACGTTCGATGAACATCAAAAACCACATGCCCTCGTCAGCTTTGACGCTCATGGGCAACAATAGGATTCCTACTAAAAAGGAAACAATAATTTTTTTCATGTGATAGAATTTTTTTAGATGGAGCGAATATAAAATAATTTTTAGTCCTACTTGCTCATATTGGTTTCAAATTCACAAGCAAACGCTGTTAAATTAATTAACTATTCGGTAATAATTGGTCCGTTATATGCACCAAATCGTAACAATTCGTTAGTTCTAAGTACACATATACTTTGCAATTCTTAGTGAACTTTGCAAGAAACTACGTGAAAAATAAACGAAAAGTAGAGCTAGTTGTTCTGTCAGATGTGCATTTGGGAACTTACGGCTGTCACGCCGAGGAATTACTGAAATACCTCAAGTCCATTCAGGTGGAAACCTTGGTTTTGAATGGCGACATCATTGACATGTGGAACTTTAGTAAAAGTTATTTCCCTTCGGCTCATATGAATGTACTGCGACACATTATCAAAATGTTGGCTAATGGCACCAAAGTCTATTACATTACGGGAAATCACGACGAGGCCTTACGCAAATACACCGATTTAGTGATGGGTGATTTTGAACTGGTGGATAAACTTGTGTTGGATTTAAACGGCAATAAAACCTGGATTTTTCATGGCGATGTGTTTGATTCATCGACCAAAGGCTACGCCAAAATTATTGCCAAAATTGGCGGAAAAGGCTACGATTTATTGATCTTAATCAACAGCTTGGTCAATTGGTTTTTGGTGTTGTTGGGCAAAGAAAAACGCAGTTTCTCCAAAGCCATCAAAGACAGCGTGAAAAAAGCGGTTTCGTTTATTTCAAATTTTGAGTCGACTGCAGCCGAAATTGCCATCGAAAAAAAATACAGCCATGTGGTGTGCGGACACATTCACAAACCACAAATGAAAAAAATTGAAACCGAAAACGGCTCGGTGATGTACCTCAACAGTGGGGACTGGGTGGAAAACCTCACTGCATTAGAATACAACAAGGCAAAGTGGAAGATCTTTCAGTACAAACATGCCGACTTTGTAAAAGAGGGCAACAACCAAGAGTTTGAAGGGATAAATATTGTGGCAAAAATTTTACAAGACTAGGTATGAAAATATTTTATGCCATTCAAGCCACGGGCAATGGCCACATCAGTAGAGCAATACAGTTGTATCCGTATTTGCAAAAATTTGGTGAAGTTGATTTTTTCTTGAGCGGATCAAACGCCAGTTTAGATTTTAATTTACCAATTAAGTATAGAAACAAAGGCTGCAGTTTGCATTACAGCGCTTGTGGCGGATTAGATTATCCTGCCATTGCAAAAAACATCAATCCCCTCACCTTGTATAAGGATGCCAAAAATCTACCTTTGGATCAATACGATGTGATCATCAATGATTTTGAATCGGTGACTTCCTTGGCCTGTAAACTTCAAAAAAAGAAATCCATTCAATTTGGTCACCAAGCCAGTTTTACCTCGGGCAAAACGCCTCGTCCCGGCAAAGCTGATTTTTTGGGTGAATTGGTTCTTAAAAACTATTCCAAATCCACACACAATATTGGCTTGCATTTTAGAAAATACGACTCGTTTATATTTGAGCCCGTCATCAAAAAGAAAATCATTGAATCGACGCCCACCAATAAAAAACACATCACGGTCTATTTACCCTCCTTTGATTTGGAGTGTTTGGAACGTACATTTTTGTCATTTCCTGAGGTGGAATTTCACTGGTTTTTAAAAACGGTGGGAGAACCCTACCGACAAGGAAACATTTCTTTTTATCCCATCAACCAAGAACTATTTGACGAAAGTCTCATTCACTGTGAAGGAATAATAACTGGAGGAGGTTTTGAAACACCTGCCGAGGCTTTGTATTTACAAAAAAAGGTGTTGTCTATACCCATTGCCAATCACTACGAACAAGCGTGTAATGCCGAAGCATTGAAACAATTGGGTGTTCCTGTGCTGAAAAAAGTAGATGCAAATTTTACCTTAGAAATAGAAAATTGGCTCAACTCCAAAATAAAGTATCCTGAAATTAAAGCCAACAACATCCCAGAAACACTGGATGTTTTATTTAGTTTGTAACTTCTTCGTTGAGCATTGCCCATAATTTGTCTTTGAGTTCGGTGAGTCCTTGTTGGGCTACCGATGAGATAAATAAATAGGGAATCCCTTTGAATTCTTTGTCCAATTGGATTTTGAGTTCGGCTTTGAGTTCGTCGTCGAGCATGTCGCATTTGGAAATCACGAGCAAGCGCTCTTTTTGCAACATCTCCGGATTGTATTTGGTTAATTCATTGACCAAAATATCGTATTCGGCTTTGATGTTTTCGGCATCAACGGGCACCAAAAATAGTAAAGTTGAATTGCGTTCAATGTGACGCAAAAAGTAGTGTCCTAGGCCTTTTCCTTCGGCAGCGCCTTCTATAATTCCGGGTATATCGGCAATCACAAACGACTGAAAATCGCGGTAGGCCACAATGCCCAAATTGGGTTTTAAGGTGGTAAACGGGTAATCGGCAATTTTGGGTTTGGCCGAGGTGAGCACCGACAACAAAGTTGATTTTCCGGCATTAGGAAAACCTACCAAACCTACATCGGCTAATACTTTTAATTCTAAAACAATATCCATTTCTACCCCAGGCAAACCGGGTTGTGCATACCTTGGTGTTTGGTTGGTTGACGATCTAAAATGCCAGTTGCCCAATCCGCCTTTTCCGCCTTGGGCAACGGCTCTTTTTTCGCCGTCTTCGGTAATTTCAAACAGAATTTCATTGGATTCTTTGTCGCGCACTACGGTTCCTAGTGGCACTTCGATGTATTTGTCTTCGCCGTCATGACCGGTACTGCGGTCGCTTCCTCCATCGCCACCATGTCCGGCTTTGATGTGGCGCGCAAATTTCAGGTGAAACAAGGTCCAAAGTCCTTTGTTGCCCACCAAATACACGTGTCCGCCGCGTCCGCCATCACCACCATCGGGACCGCCTTTTTCGATAAATTTTTCGCGGTGCAAATGGGTAGATCCTTTCCCTCCTTTGCCAGAAGAAACAAATATTTTTACGTAGTCTACAAAGTTACCTTCGGTCATAGTGTTGAGTTTACAAAGTACAGCTTACGGTTTACGGTTTACAGTGTACAGTTTACAGTTTACAGATTGCGTCAGCGAGAGCCAGCTGTATAATGAAATTAAAATCTATTCTTTTAGTGTCTTTATGAGCACCTTGTCTATTTTGGCACCATCCATTTTTTGGGCTTCCAACTCGAGTTTGTTCCATATGATTTTTTCGCCCTGTTTAGGAATTGAACCCAGTTCGGTGATGAAAAATCCGCTCACGGTGGTTACTTCATAATCGTTAGTCAGTTCGTCCAGATCAAAATAGGTGAGAAAATCGTGCAAGGAATATTGTCCGTCAACCAACCAACTGCCGTCTTCGTTGGCGACCAATTTGTATTCGTCGTCGTCAAAATCTGCCGCATCACCCACCAAGGCTTCTAGAATATCGTTGAGGGTAATTATGCCCTGAAAAACAGCGTGTTCATCCACAATAAACGCATAATGTACTTTGGTTTTTTTGAAGTGCTCCAAGGCTTTGTAGGCCGAAGTGTGCTCGATGAGATACACCGGCTCTTTGGCTATGGTTTCGAGATCAAAATTGCCTTTTTCAAAATTGGCAAACAAATCTTTGAGTCTGGCCACCCCAATAATGTCATCCAAGCCTTCTTTACAAACTGGGAAAATAGAATGCAATTCTTCCAAGACTTTTGCTTTTAATTCGGCAGCGGTGTCTTCCAATGACAAATATTCAATGTCCGAACGGTGCGTCATGAGCGAGTTGATTTTACGATCGCCTATGTGAAACACCCGTTCCAAAATGTCTTGCTCTATTTCTTGTACCTCGCCTACTTCAGTCCCTTCTTTGATGATGGCCTTGATTTCTTCTTCGGTCACTTTGCCGTCGGCGGTGGGTTTGATGTTGAGTAATTTTAATAGTCCCTCGGTAGAAAAGGTCAACAACCAGATAAACGGGGCTGTAATCAAGGAAAGCAAGCGCATGGGTAAAGCCACTGCTTTTGCGATTGATTCGGGATGATTAAGTCCGATGCGTTTGGGTAGTAATTCGCCCAAAACCAATGAAAAAAAGGTAAGTATCACTACAACCACGACCACGGCTAAAGTGGATGCATAGGGTTGAAACACCACATAGCTTGAAAAGAATAATTCCACATCGTGGGTGATTTTGTCGCCTGAATAAATTCCGGTTAAAATACCGATGAGGGTAATTCCAATTTGTACCGTCGACAAAAACTTATTGGGCGAATTGGCCAAATCTAAGGCCGCTTTAGCATGTTTATTTCCTTTCTTGGCCGAGGTTTCCAAGCGGCTTTTTCGAGCAGAAATCAAAGCAATTTCCGACATCGAAAACACACCGTTGAGCAGGATTAAAAAGAGAATAATGAGTAATTCCATTTATTTTTTTTGTTACTAATCGTATTATGTGATCAAAAAGGATAAAGCCACTACTCCAACAGTTAGTTGTTATTTACAACAGTCCGTCTATCACCGCACTTAATCGTTGGGTGATTTCTTGAATTTGACCAATGCCATCCACGGCATGAAATTTACCTTGTTGGGTGTAGTACTCCATCAATGGCGCTGTTTTTTCATTGTATTCTTGGTAGCGGTTGCGGATTTTATCTTCGTCTTGGTCATCTGGTCGGCCCGATGTTTTGCCGCGCTCCAACAAGCGTTGCACTAAAATTTCGTCGTTGGCTTCGAGTGCTATCGTGGCCGCAATGTGTTGGTTTTTAGAGGCCAAAAAGGTGTCCAAGGCTTGGGCTTGAGCTTGGGTTCTAGGAAAACCGTCAAATAAAAAACCTGCTGAATGTGGGTTTTTATCCACTTCTGATTCCAACATTTGAATGGTAACCGAATCCGGCACCAAATCGCCCGCATCCATATAGGTTTTGGCCAATTGTCCTAAGTCTGTTTCGTTTTTGATATTGAACCTAAAAATGTCACCGGTGGACAAGTGGGTTAAATTGTATTTTTCTTTTAAAAATTCAGCTTGAGTGCCTTTTCCTGCACCAGGTTTTCCGAAAAGAACGATGTTAATCATTGGAGTACGCGTAAATTATTGAGTTGTGTTTTGTGTGAATTATTAGTCGGCGAGTTGGTATACATCGGGAAGATTTCTGCCCAAGCCATCGTAGTCTAAGCCGTAGCCCACGATAAATTTGTCGGGAATGCGAATGCCTATATAGTCAATTTTAATGTCTTTGGTATAGGCTTCGGGTTTAAAAAACAAGGTGGCAAATTTCACGTGTTTGGCGTTTTGTTCTTTGAACAGCGACTTCAACGCTTCGATGGTATGTCCTGTATCTACTATATCTTCAACCACTACAACCGTGCGCCCAGCAACATCAATATCCAATCCAATCAATTGGTTTACTTGACCGGTAGATTGGGTGCCTTGGTAGGAAGCCATTTTTAAAAATGAAACCTCACACATGCCGCGGTAGTTTTTCATTAAATCTGATAACACCATAAATGAACCGTTCAATACGCCAATAAAAACGGGTGTTTCATCAAAGAAATCATCGGCCATTTTTTTTGCCATATTGGCCAAGGCAAAATCTATTTCATCAGAAGAAATAAATGGAACAAAGGTTTTATCGTGCAGATGTATCATGTAGCGTATTTTTAACAGCGACAAATATAGCAATAAGTGCGAAGAAAGCCGGGCCGAAAATTGATTTATTTGTATTTTGAACACGATGAATTCGCCTTATTATCAACATATTTGCAACGCGACAGCAGTATTAATTCCCCTACTATTTATCTGAATTGGCAAATACGAATGCCCATTTAAAAAAGAGGAATCCCTATATTTGCGAAAAATTTAGCAACACACGGCATGAACTATTTTTCGTCTGATTTTAAACTCGGCATTTTAGGCGGTGGCCAATTGGGCAAAATGATGCTGGCTGATTTGCGCAAATTTGACATCTGCACCTATGTGCTCGATCCGAGTGCTGAAGCGCCTTGCCAATATGGCGCACACTATTTTGAACAAGGCGATTTGTTGGATTTTCAAACCGTGTACAATTTTGGTCAAAAAGTTGATGTACTCACGCTCGAAATTGAGAACGTCAATTTGGATGCCTTAGACCAACTCGAATCCGAAGGCAAAGCAGTATATCCGAGCGCCAAAACCCTGCGGTTGATTCAAAATAAAGGCGTTCAAAAAGACCATTACAAATCACACAACATACCCACCTCGGCGCACCAACGTTATACCCAACTTTCAGATTTAGTTTCAGCGGTAAACAACCATGAATTGGAATTTCCATTTGTGTGGAAATTGGCCCAATTTGGCTACGACGGCAAAGGCGTGAAAATTGTGCGTTCAATAACTGACTTGCACGATTTACCAACTGGCGAATGCATTGCCGAACAACTGGTGCCCTTTACCCACGAGTTGGCTGTGATAGTGGCCCGTTCGGTATCTGGAGAAATTAAAACCTATCCGGTGGTTGAGATGGAATTTCATCCCGAGGCTAACCAAGTAGAATATGTGTTGTGTCCGGCTCGAATTGCACCAGAACTCGTGCAAAAAGCAACCGAGATTGCCCTGCAGGTTTCGGCAGCTTTTGCCCACGTGGGTATTTTGGCCGTGGAACTTTTTCAAACGGCAGACAACCATATTTTGGTAAATGAAGTGGCGCCACGTCCACACAATTCGGGACATTATAGCATTGAAGCGAGTTATACCTCCCAATTTGAAAACCATGTACGGGCCATCTTAGATTTGCCTTTGGGCGATACCAGTAGCAAAGTGGCGGGAATCATGGTGAATTTGGTAGGCGACGAAAGATTTTCAGGGCCCGTGGTGTATGAAAATATAGCAAAAATCATGCAGCTCAAAGGCGTAACGCCCCACCTGTATGGCAAAAAAGAAACGCGTCCGTTTCGCAAAATGGGCCACGTGACCATCGTGCATGAAGACATCAATGCCGCACGCAAATTGGCAGAAGAGGTGAAGCAGTCGATTCGGGTGATAAGCAAATAAAGATTAACCGCTTAAACGTTTAATCGTTTAAACCAATTTATAATTATTCATTATTAATTTTTAATTATTATGAAAGTAGCCATCGTGATGGGAAGCAAAAGCGACCTGCCTGTTATGCAAGAAGCCATCGATATGTTGCAGGGATTTGACATTGAAACGGAGGTGGACATTGTCTCAGCGCACCGCACCCCCGAAAAACTGGTGGAATTTAGCCAAAACGCGCACCTGCGTGGCATCTCGGTAATCATTGCTGGAGCCGGTGGAGCAGCCCATTTGCCTGGGATGGTGGCGGCCATGTCTCCCTTGCCGGTAATTGGCGTGCCCGTAAAATCGAGCAACTCGATAGATGGCTGGGATTCGATCTTGTCTATTTTGCAAATGCCCGGTGGTGTACCTGTAGCTACGGTAGCCCTTAACGGAGCCAAAAATGCCGGCATCTTGGCCGCGCAAATTATTGGTTGCCATGACAAATGCGTGCTCGACAAAATCGTATTGTATAAAGAAGGCCTCAAAGCAGCTGTACTCCAAGCTTCGGCCGAATTAAAACGCTAATTTCAATTTACTTTTTTCTATTCTAACGTCCATTTGGGCCCCATTTTGCTATGAACATACTTACTCAGGTTTTTCAAACTCCCTATAATGCAGCTCCTTTTTCGCAAATAAAAAACGAAGATTACCCACCCGCATTTGAGGCCAACATAGCCGCAGCGCGCGCTGAAATTGACGCCATTACGCAAAATGCGGATGCACCCACGTTTGAAAACACCATAGAAGCTCTCGAATATTCGGGTCAAGCCTTGGACCGCTTGTCGAGTATTTTCTTTAACCTGAATTCGGCCGAAACGAATGATGAACTGCAAAAAATAGCCCAAGAAGTTTCGCCTTTGCTCACCGCGTTCAGCAACGACATCAGCTTGAACGAAACCTTGTTTGCCCGCGTTAAAGCCGTCTATGACCAACGCGACAAGCTGAATTTAACAGCTGAACAAGAGACCTTACTCGATAAAAAATTCAAAGGATTTTCCCGAAATGGCGCCTTGTTGGCCGAAACCGATAAAGCCCAATTGCGGGAAATTGATGCCGAATTGGCCAAATGCAAATTGACCTTTGGCGAACACGTTTTGGCCGAAACCAACAACTACCAAC
>JAGNTC010000070.1 GCA_017987725.1 Flavobacterium sp. | reverse complement strand
GTAAAAAAAATTTCGTTTGACAAATTCAGCTGAAAGGGTTTATAGCCTTTCGTTTCTTTTCCAATCGGATAAACAAGGCCCAATCGGTAACGAAATCTGTTTCGAAATCCGTCACTAGTCCACCGAAATTCTGAACGATAGCGTTGTTCCACTTTAATGGGACCAATGGATTGCAACAAACTCAATTGAGGCCACAACCTGAATTCGTTGTTGTTTTTTGGCGTGCTAAAATTGCCTCCCGATTTGTAGGTTTGGTAACTTCCAGCGCCTAAAGTAAGGCGAACCGCATTGTGTAGTTTATAATTTACCGCTGCTTTGTATTCGTAGTAATGAAACTGATCGTAAAAAGCCAAAGACCGAAGTTGTGCTTCTGCAAAAAAACTGAGTGTATCCGAGTAATTGTATTTGATATTCAAGCTATTCCAAGTGCCTAGTTCATTGGTTTGTCCTACTGCGGTGTGCAATCCAAAAAAACAAACCCAAACCAGACAGAATCTCTTCATTGTTATACCATTGTTACTTGGGCAACTGCGCCACGATTCCTTTGATTTCTTGCTCTTTTCCTTTGGGATAAATCAGCAACACATTGTCTTTGTCCACGATAATAAAATCGTGTAAACCGTCAATGACTACAATTTTGTCTTTGGCGGTACTGATAATGTTGCTCGAGGTATTTTGCAACAAAACTTTGGCATTCACCACGGCATTGTTGTGTGCGTCTTTGTCTAATTTTTCGTGCAGGGAGCCCCAGGTTCCCAAATCATTCCAATCAAAAGTGGCGGGTAAAACATATACATTAGACGCTGCTTCCATGACCGCATAATCAATCGAAACATTATCGGCAGCCGCGTAATGTAGGGCAATAAAAGCGTTTTCAGCTTGGGTATTATACGAATCCCAACCTTGCAAAAACAACTGATACAATTCCGGCTGAAAAGCCTCAAACGCTGCGGTGATGGATTGTACACTCCAAATAAATATACCGCCATTCCATAAAAAGTTGCCACTCGCCAAAAACGATTTGGCCGTTTCGTAATCGGGTTTTTCCCGAAATTGACTTACTTTTTTAATGGGTTTGCGGTCTTGTTTGTCGTATTCGATATAGCCAAAACCGGTATTGGGAAAGGTCGGTTGAATACCCAAAGTGAGCAAGGCATTTTCTTGGGCACAAAAATCAAAACAGCTGCGCAAATTTTGTGCAAAGGCGTGTTCGTCTTCTATCCAGTGATCACTGGGCGCGACCACCATTACCGCATCTGGGTTTTGTTTTTTAATTTTCAGAGCCGCATACAAAATACAGGGTGCGGTATTGCGCATGGCTGGTTCCAACAACACCTGCTCTTGGCTTACTTCTGGAAGCTGTTGCAAAACAATGTCGTTGTATTTTTCGTTGGTTAAGATCAATATGTTTTCGGCAGGAATCAATTGGGCCAAGCGCGAAAATGTTTTTTGCAACAAGGTAGAGCCGCAGCCCAACATGTCGTGAAATTGTTTGGGAAATTCGGCCGTACTCACTGGCCAAAATCGTGATCCTACTCCGCCTGCCATAAGCACGGCATAATAATTTTTGTTCATAATATAGGGAGGTAAATTGGCTTTAAAAAGCCCTGCAAATATATTTATTATCCGCGTCGTTTGCGCGACTATTGGTTATTTAAATGTTATCCCGGTATGATTTCCACCTCAGCATTGGCATTGAACAAATACAATTTCCCGGTTTTTACTTCCAGGCATTCATAGCGTTTCACGCGCAAGCCTTTTTTTTGAAAAATGCGGCCGTTGTTGAGGCGAAAAAAACTGCCGCTGGGTACCTCGTGCATAAAATGGATATCGGCTTTGCGTTCGTCAAATTGTTTCAAGGCAAAGGCCAATCGGGCGTCGGTATCGCTACTGGCTGTGGGGTTTTTAAAATGATTGGCCACCAATGGCAAAATGCTATGCGGAAAAATCTCCGGTCGAATGTAAGGAACCATCAGGCGCTGGAAGACCATTTTCCATTCATCGCCATGCGGTTTGATGTAACGGCCATATTTTTCAAAGGCCACCAAATGAGCAATTTCATGAATCAGAGTAATTAAAAAACGGTATTTATTGAGGTTGGCATTCACCGTCACTTCGTGCTTTCCAGAAACACCTTTGCGGTAATCGCCGTGTCGGGTTACGCGTTCGTTGACGATTTTTAAATGCACTTCATGGGCTACAATCAATTCAAAAACCGATTGTACGGCGTGTTCGGGCAGATATTTTTGGAGTGTGGCACTCATCTTTTTGCCTGTTATGGAGTGGTTGACGAAACCTGCAATACTTTTCCGTTGTAAAACCTGTGTCCGTTTAAGGCAAATTCTGTAATGTATGCAGCCATTTCTTGGGGTTGCAATGGCGCTTGGTAACCCGGAAAAGCAGTAGCCAACATTTCGGTTTGCACGGCACCGATGGCCAATACATTAAAGGCAATGCCCGCTTCTTTGTATTCTTCGGCCAACAACTCTGACAATCCAATCACCGCCGCTTTACTGGAAGTATAAGCTGCCAAACCTGGGAATTTCATACTGCCTTGTATGCCGCCCATGGAACTGATGGTGACCACATGACTGCCTTTTGTCAAAAAGGGCAATACACATTGGGTGAGTTGCGCTACGGCAAATACATTTACACGGTATACGGCTTCAAAGTCAGAAGGAGAAATCGTTGAAAAGGGCTGAACAGTTATGGCGCCCGCATTGTGAATCAGCGCATCTACTTGGGTCCAGGTTGATATCAAAAATTGGCTAACCAATTCCAAATCGCTGGTTTGGGTTAAATCAACGGCCAAATTGGTAATGCGATCGTGTCCCAATAAACTGGGTGATATGGTGCGTGACAAGGCCAATACCTGATGACCTGCTTGGGCCATTTGCAATGCAATTTCGTGTCCAATTCCTCGGGAAGTTCCCGTTACAATAATGTTTTTCATAGCCTAGTGGTGAGCGCCAAAGGTATTAAAAATCCAAGATCTTTTGGTTGTGTTTTAAGTGCAGTCGGTATTGCTGCATGCCTGCTTTGTGGGAGAGGTACGGATGGCCTAGTTGGTGATTGATTTGGCTGATTGTAAACAAATGCCACATATGTTTATATAGCTCGCGCCATGCATACCAAATGGAGTGCGCCGGATCATACATGTGAGTGGGTTCGCTCATGGCGCCGTTGAGTTCTACGATGGCAAAATTTTTGCCTTGTTCTAGATCCTTTCGGCTGTGGTACATCACGTCCAAACGCCCGTAATAGAATCCGTCAATTTGCTGACACAATTCATCGATAACGGCAGTGAGTTGGGGCGTGATCCACGAACTGGCATCGATAAATTTGGTGCCTCGGCAATGATTCCCAAACGGCACTACGCGTTCTTCTTGCCCTTTCGCCAAAATGTGGTGTAATCCAGCACCCATTTCTTGGCGCAAAACGGGCAACTGCATGGCAGACCGCGGATCTTTTTGCAACAACTGTTCTCGTGTACTGATTCCGTCGCCCGTAATGGTTAAAAATTCCTTGGCCACGATACCTGTAATTTGGCCTTTGATTTCGTGTGGATACCGCACATAAAAAATACCCACTTCATTGGTGTATGGGATTAAATCTTGCAGCAAATAATCAAATTGGGCCTGCCGATGATAAGCTTGCAAGGCTTCAGAACTTTCAATTTTTTTTACGGCTGATCCGCGCAGTCCCATATCGGGTTTGGCAATTAACGGGAACGTAAAATCGTTTTCTTGCATCAACTGAGCTACATCTTCTGAAGAAAGTCCGGGATGAACCAAGCTGGCTTTGGGATAATACTGTGGCGGTATAAGCGAATAAATCTCGGCTTTGGAGACCATAAAAAAACCGCCGTTTTTCATGCTGGGGTTTACCGCATTAAAGAAAAATAAAGACCGTTCGCGCAAAGCAAAATAGGCCCACAAAAAAAATACCGGAAAATAAAGCGCGTGAAAGGGCCAATATTCCCAATGAAAGAGTTTATGAAAGAACAGTTTCATGTCTGCCTGTTGATTTGGTGTACCGTTTGATTTTTTGTCGGCAAATCAAAATGAAGGAGTTGTGCCGTATTTGTATGCACCACCAACTGGGTAATACTGATCGTCTGCAGGGCGCCCGATGGTTTATTGAGCAATCCCGTTTTGTTGCGATCAAATAGATTCAACTGATGAAAATCAAGCAAATCCGCGGGGATAACTTCGGGATTTTGGGCTAAATAATCATAAAAAGAGGCTTCGCGTTCGGCGCGATTTTCAGGCGAATACAAGGTGGCCGAAGACCATATGTGAGCTCGATTAGCATCCAAATCCATCCTTGATTTGTGTACACCGTCCCAACGCAATTGATGCAGTTGCGTCTGCTCAAAAACCACCAAAGTGAAAGGTTCTATTTGATCTAAATCGAGTGCATCCCATTCTGCCAAAACCGATTGAACACCATTCAGTAAATCCAAAACAATGAGTCCTCTGCTTCTTCGGTATGCTGATCCAGCCTGGTGTTTGTGTTCGGCGCCATTCAATAAAACAACTGTGGCTAATGAATCTGAAACGGCAAACCAAGTTCCTCCAGCCTTGGGATCGCGAGGGTACCAAATGGTTTTGTCATTAAGCGTATAGGATTCGGGAGCCAAAGCCGACCGCAGTACTGTTTCGTCTCGATTTGAAGTGATAATCCATTGGCCATTTACAGGCACCACACTTACTGTGCACATTGGGCTCTATAAGCTATGGTAGATCGAGCTACACCAAAGTTGGGGTCTATTTCGACTGCGGTATGATGCAAAGCCACTTTTATTAAGGCTTGGTGGTGAATGCAATGGTCTAAAGTGTACAACAATTCACGGTGGTAAGTAGTCGAAATTTCAAGCGAGTGACCATCGTATTGTTGGTGTAATTCTAGGGATTTATTGGGTTTATCGCAGTCTTGCAAAATCGCTTCAAGCGCTTGTATAGCGGTTTGGGTTTGGGTTTGAACGGCTACATTGCGCGCACGTTGGTCATAATTGATTTTTCCAGAATCGTATTGTGACAACAAACACTGAAACAACTCTATACTGTGCCGGGTATGTTCACCAATAGTCGCTTTTGACAACTCGGTGCAAGGCGTTGCATAGGTTTCGTCTGTGAGCTGCTTTAACAGTTCAATGAGTTCGCCCAAGGTTTTTTGAAGGGATTTTGCAAACATATTTGCGATGTAAATTATAATTTTAGTCGCATTAAATCAGGAATTCCGGCTTTGTTTTGGTATACTAAAATGGCACAACAAACAAACGTGATTACAGCCATAGAAAACAGCAATCCGCCATCACTAAATCCGTCGTATTGAATCACAACACCCAATACCAACAAATGCGAAGCAATGGCACCCACCATAGTGCCCAAGCCCATAAGTGCGCCCAATAAGGTGGTCCGTGGAATTAAAATTAAAATAGAAGCGATCAGTTCGCCAACTCCTGAGCCAATGCGGCCATACGGTTCAATGCCTAAGCTAGAAAAAATATACACACTTTCTGCTGCGGCAGTAAACTTAAAAAATAGGGTTTGCACTAAAATCACAACTGCTGTCAATTTGATTAGCCAGGTAAACATGTTTTTCATAAAAAAAGGTATTGATAATAAATTACTAAAATTTTAGATTTTTCAAAAATAAGTAATTTACTATTTAAATGAATAAATGGGATAAATACTATTTAATTCAATGATTTATAGTCTGTTAACCAAATAGAACTGCGGCTGTATTGCAGTTTGCCTTGATTTTCGAGTTCGTGAAAGAGTTGAGTTGTCGTTTGACGCGACGTGCAAATGAGTTGCGCAATGTCAGCTTGGGTGAGGTAATTGTCAATGATAGCGTCATTGCCCTGAAATTTTCCTTCCCGTATGGCCCACTCTTTAAGAAAAAGCAACAAACGCGTTTTGGCGTCTTTGCTCACCAAATTGGCATAGCTGTTATGCAATCGGATTAATTTTAGGCCCACCCACTTGGTATACGTTAACGCTAAATTGGGGTATTTTACGAGCAGTTGTTCAAAATCAGCCAACAGAAAACTACAAATCACCACCTGATCCGATAGCGCAATGGCTTGTTCACCGCCTTCAGGTGAGGCAGACAAACTCAAATCGCCAAACAAATCGCCACTGCGAATGACATCGTTGAGGGTTTCGTTTCCATCGGCATCGGTGCTTACCAATTTGATGTGGCCTTTTTTGAGTAAAAAAATTCGAGGAGTTTCTGCCGACGAAAAATAGATCAGCTCCCCTTTTTTGGCTTTTTTATAATTCACCAACACACACAATTGGTTGAGTTGTTCGGCATTGAGTTTCTTGAACAACTGGTGGTCGCGCAGGTACCAATATTTATTTTCTTCGTTGCTCATGCTTTTATCCCAATTCAAAGGTAGTAATGCCAAACACCTTGTGCATTGGAAGTGCCGGTGCCGTTCCGTGGTACATGCGGCCACATTCAAACATCGCTTTGGTTTGGTATTTCTGGGTTAAGGCAACAGCCAATGGATTGCTGAGCGGAATATCCAAATAGACTTTTTCTCCCTCAACTGCGGTTAAACAGCGTTCGTATAGCGCCTCGGCCACGGTTTCGTTTTCGGCAAACAAAGGACCTATTTTATGGCCTTCTTTTACGCGACGAACTACTACAAATCCTTGCAATACCTCTTCATTAGTAAATTTGAACGCTTGCCCTTGCGTTTGAAACAGCCAAGCTTGCATAAATGGGGTGCGGTCAAAACCAAAACAATGAAAGTCAAAAGCCAAGACTGCAGACAAATCGTCTGTAGTGATTTTCGATATAGCAGGATGTTGGGGATAAATTTTTCCAGTATTCTCGTGGCGTTCGTCGGTAAAGGCCAATTCAAATCCGCCTTTGTTGTAAAAGGCTTGCATGGCCACCACCCCATCCATGCCAATGGCTGCCTGAGGTTTTAGTCTGCTTAGCAAGGTGTTTTTGCGTTGGTTCCAAAGCATACGACCGATGCCTTGACTGCGGTATTCGGGTTTCATGATGTACAAGCCCATGAATCCAAATTCGCCATCATACGAAACTAAGGATCCGCCTCCGATGAGTTCCTCTTCTTTAAAATAGCCATAAAACCCATCGGGATCGGCCAGGTAAAATAAATCGGCATCTTGCGGTCCAGGATTCCAGCCCTCTGTTTCGGCCCAAGAGACGAGTTCGCGAAGGTGGTCTAAGGTTAATTTCCGAAAATCAAAGGTCTGCATATATAAATATAATTTGAATTATTTGGCAGCAAATAAGGCTTGCAAAGCCAAAGTCATGGCCTGAATAGACACCGGCAAAGAGGCTTGGTAATCAGGCGCAAATTGTGCCGAATGCAAGGAAGGAAACTTTTGGTTTTGTGATTTGTATTTCTCTTGGGTTTCGGGTGTTAGCGTACCCATCCAGAGCAAATACGATGGAATAGCCGGATTGCCGCGATACATCCCAAAATCTTCGCCAATCATCACGGGCTCAACTGGAACTATCGCTTGTTGCCCTAATTTTTTTTGGATAGATTCGGCGACTAATTTTCCCATTGCGGGGTCATTGTACACCGGCCCAATTGACATGTCGAGCAGGTGGTATTCGGGCCAAAGCGTTGTTGGAAGTCCAGCTGATGCAGCTAAACCGTCACCAATGGCTTTGAGACGATCGAGTATCAATTGGCGCGCTTGGGGTGAAAAACTGCGGATGGTGAGTTTGAGTTGCACCTGATCGGGTATTACATTGCCGATGGTTCCTCCCTGTATAGCCCCAACCGTAATGACAGCCGATTCGGTAGGTGGCAAATTACGACTCACTATGGTTTGTATTTCGGTGATGTATTGGGCCGACAAGACAATGGGATCAATGGTGTTTTGAGGAACGGCCCCATGCCCGCCTATTCCGTGTACGGTAATGTTCATCATATCGACAGCAGCCATCGCATAGCCGTCGCAAAAACCTACCTGACCAACGGCCAAGTCGGCGTTGTTGTGCATGGCAATTTGGTAATTGGGTGTAGGTATTTTTTTGAAATTGGGTTGAGTAATAGCCTTGCGGGCTCCTTGTCCAATCTCTTCAGCCGATTGTGCCAATAATACTAAAGTGCCTTTCCATTGGTTGCGGTGATGGGCAAAATAATCGGCCACAGCCAACCAGGTAATTTGGTGTGCATCGTGTCCGCAGGCATGCATTACGGGCGTTTCGACACCGTCTTTTATTGCTTTTACCGAACTCGCAAAAGGTAAACCGGTGTGTTCTTCTACCGGCAATGCATCCATATCAGTTCGATATAAAACTGTGGGGCCTTTGCCATTTTTGAGTATGGCAGCAAAACTGTAAAACCCTAAGGAGTCTTGAAGCGTAAAGCCCCATCGTTGCAAGTGTTGACGCAAAAAAGCGGACGTATTTTTTTCTTGTCCGCTCAATTCGGGTTGCGCATGCAATTGTTGGTAAGCTTTGAGGTAATCTGCAGGAGACAACGACGCATTATCTTGAGCCCATAGAGAAAGTCGCACTAAGAATAGCGCAAAAACAATGGTCTTTTTCATCCTGAAATTAGTTAAGTAAGGAACGAGAAATTACAATTTTTTGAATTTCGGAAGTACCCTCGTAAATCTGTGTGATTTTGGCATCACGCATCATGCGCTCTACATGGTATTCGGCAACGTAGCCATTTCCTCCATGTATTTGCACCGCTTCGATGGTCACGTCCATGGCCGTTTGGGAGGCAAATAATTTGGCCATTGCACCCGATTGCGAAATGTCTTTTCCTTGGTCTTTTTCGGCGGCTGCTTTTAAACACAACATGCGTGCAGCTGAAATAGATGTAGCCATATCGGCCAATTTGAACGCAATGGCTTGGTGTTTAAATATTTCTTTGCCAAACGCTTTGCGATCTTGTGCATATTGAAGCGCCAATTCGTAGGCACCTGTGGCAATTCCTAAGGCTTGGGAAGCAATTCCAATGCGGCCTCCGTTGAGTACGGCCATCGCAAAATTGAAGCCAAATCCATCGGCGCCAATGCGGTTTTCTTTGGGCACTTTTACATCGGTAAACATCAAAGAATGGGTGTCTGAACCACGAATTCCCATTTTCTTTTCTTTCAACCCAATTTCAAAACCAGCCCAGCCTTTTTCTACAATAAAGGCGTTGATTCCTTTGTGGCCTTTTTCTACATCGGTTTGGGCAATCACAATATAGGTTGATGCCGAAGAACCGTTGGTAATCCAGTTTTTGGTTCCGTTCAAGAGGTAATGATCGCCCTTGTCAATGGCGGTTGTTTTTTGAGAAGTCGCATCCGATCCGGCTTCGGGCTCAGACAAGCAAAAAGCACCGATTACCTGACCTGTTGCCAATGGCACTAAATATTTTTGTTTTTGTTCTTCGTTGCAATATTTTTCGATGCCCGCACAAACCAAGGAATTATTTACCGACATAATCACAGCAGCCGAGGCATCCACCTTAGCAATTTCGGTCATGGCCAACACATACGAGATACTATCTAGGCCCGATCCACCGTATTGCGGATCCACCATCATCCCCATAAATCCCAATTCGGCCATTTTTTGCACTTGCTCGGTGGGAAATTTAGAAAATTCGTCGCGTTCAATTACACCCGGAAGTAATTCTGTTTGAGCAAAATCGCGAGCCGCTTGTTGAATCATGAGGTGCTCTTCGGTAAGATTAAAATCCATAATAAAAGGAGATATTGGTTGTACTTTTTTTAAATTTGGCATCCAAAAGTAGCTATTAATTAGCAAAAAATCAATTTCAGAAAAGACAATTTTATCCATGACTGCACAAAACTATAACGTTATCGGACTAATGTCGGGAACTTCGCTCGA
>JAGNTC010000069.1 GCA_017987725.1 Flavobacterium sp. | reverse complement strand
TAAAAGGGTTTCACGACATCAAAAAACACCAAATAGAATGGGGCTTTAAATACACCCGAGAAGACATCCGCGATCGAATAATCGAATGGGAAGTCATTGATTCGGCTGGATTTTCATTGAATCCTCGCGACTTGGATATTCCATCCAATAACCAACCTTACACGCCCTATGTTGGCCCGTTGGTTCCATTTAATAATGTGAGAGCCAAAAATTTCATCAACATCAATCGATTCTCTGGCTATGCGCAGTGGAGTCTAAAAACCAAAATGGGATCTAGTGATGTATCCTATAATGCTGGTGTTCGCCTGCACCAATGGCAAGTCAGTGGTGCGCCAAATGCAGGTGTATCGCAAGCCGTTGTGAGTCCGCGGGCTCAGTTTGCCATCAAACCCGATTGGAATCGAGACATGATCTTCCGCGTTTCGGGTGGGTACTATTATCAACCTCCCTTTTATAGAGAGCTACGCGATTCTTTGGGTGTGGTTTTGCCCAATGTCAAGGCGCAAAAATCCATTCATTTTGTGATCAGTAACGATTACAGTTTCAAGATGTGGAACCGACCGTTTAAAATGGTCACCGAGGCCTATTACAAATCCTTGACCGATGTCAATCCCTATACCATTGAAAACGTCCGTATTCGCTATGCGGCTAGCAATACTGCGGTAGCCTTTGCTCAAGGTTTGGATGTGCGTCTCAATGGAGAGTTTGTACCCGGAACCGAATCGTGGTTGAGTTTTGGTTATTTAAAGACAGAGGAAAACATCAGCAATAGAGGATACATTTCCCGACCCACCGACCAACGACTCAAATTTGGGATTCTGTTTCAAGACTACATGCCCAATATTCCCAGTTTAAAAGTGTATTTGAATATCGTCTACAATACAGGTTTGCCAGGCGGTTCGCCTTCGTATGCCGATCCCTATGAATACCAAAACCGATTGCGCGATTACCGCCGAGCTGACGCTGGATTTTCCTATGTCTTGACAGAGAAAAACAAGGATAGACCCGAGGGACATTGGCTCCGAAAATTCACTGATTTAGCCGTTGGTTTTGAAATATTCAACATGTTCAACAACCAAAATACAATAACCAATACGTGGGTGCGTGATGTGTATACCAAAAGTCAGTATGCGGTGCCCAATTATTTGACTACCCGAGTATTTAACTTGAAGTTGTCTGTTCGTTTATAAGGATTTACCCTTCAAACGACTGCATGTTTACCAATTTGTAGTAGGTGCCGTTGGCTTGCATCAATTGGTCATGAGTACCTTGCTCTACAATTTCCCCTTTGTGCATTACTACAATCAAATCGGCCTTTTGGATAGTTGACAATCGGTGTGCAATCACCACGGAGGTGCGGTTTTGCATCATGTTTTCTAAAGCCACTTGCACCAATTTTTCGCTTTCGGTATCCAAGGCTGAAGTCGCTTCGTCCAAAATCATGATGGGTGGGTTTTTCAAGACCGCACGAGCAATACTCAAACGTTGTTTTTGTCCACCCGACAATTTGTTGCCGCTGTCGCCAATGTTGGTATAAATACCTAATGGCAAATCTTTCACAAATTCGTAGGCATTAGCAATTTTGAGCGCTTCGATGATTTCTTCATCCGTAGCGTCGAGTTTGCCTAATGAGATGTTTTCTTTGATAGTGTCGTTAAATAAGATGCTGTCTTGCGTGACCAAGCCCAACATGCCGCGTAAGGATTGCAATTTCAAGTCTTTGATTGCAATGCCATCAATGCTAATTGAACCTTGGTTGATGTCGTAAAAACGAGTCAATAAATTGGCAATGGTACTTTTTCCACTGCCCGATTGGCCTACCAAGGCTACCGTTTTTCCTTTGGGAATACACAAAGAAAATTGTTTTAAAACCGGTTCGGTATCGTAGCTAAACGACACGTCTTTCAATTCAATTTGCTGATTAAAGCTGTTTTTTTCTTGTGCGTTCGGCCCGTCTTTTATTGGGTTGTCTTGTTCTAGAATCTCCAAGATGCGCTCGGCAGCAGCGGTTCCTTTTTTGATGTTATAGGACGCTTTTGAGATCGATTTGGCTGGCGTCAAAATGTTGTAGGCCAATCCCATGTAGGCAATAAAAGCCGCGCCGTTCAAGGTTTTTTCAATCAACACCATGTGCCCGCCGTACCACAACAAAATGGCGATAACCATGATACCCATAAATTCACTCACCGGCGAAGCCAAGTTTTGGCGGTTGCCAATCGAATTAGACAACTGAAAAAAGCGTTGGGTTGAAGTTTGGAATTTTTGGGTAAAATAGGATTCGCTGTTGTAGCCTTTCACCACCTTCAGTCCGCCCAAGGTTTCTTCGATGGTTGATAAAAACGAACCTTGTTCTTGCTGGGCCTTGGTAGATTGTTTTTTGAGTTGTTTCCCGATTAACGAAATGATGTAGCCCGAGACCGGGATGAAAATAAAAACAAAAATCGTGAGTTTGGCGCTGATGCTAAACATGGTCACAATGGTAAATACAATGGTCAAAGGCTCTTTGACAATGAGTTCCAAAAGCGACAAAAACGACGATTGCACTTCGTTCACATCATTCGAAATTCTAGAAATCGTATCGCCTTTGCGTTTTTCGGAATAATACGAAATGGGCAACTCGATGGTTTTGGTATACATCGCATTGCGCAGGTCTTTGAGTACCCCGTTGCGCAAAAAGGTGATGAAAAACAAAGCAAAGTAATCGCTCAAGTTTTTCAGTAAAAAGATGCTGATGATTACCGCTACCATGATCGATAGGGTATAACCCACCCCAAAGGTATCGGTAGTTGTGGTGATAAAATAGCTCAGGTAATCTTCCAAGAATTGTTTGGCCGAGCCTATGCCTTGAAATACGGGTAAAACCATGTTGCGTTTGGTTTGATCAAACAACACTTGCATCATTGGGATCAACGCCACAAACGAGAGCGTACTAAAAAGCGCAAACAGAATATTAAAAAAGATATTCAGATAGGCATACTTTTTATACGGAAGTATATAAGGAAGAATTTTTTTGAAGGTTGTCATTAAATGATGCTTAGTTCTTGTAAAATGATTTTGATTTTTTGGTCTAATTCGGCTTCTACTTCGTTCGCCTCCTCTATGCGATCAAGCGGCGCATTCACGCTCACGTAAAATTTTATCTTCGGTTCAGTTCCGCTAGGGCGTGCCGCAATTTTTGAGCCGTCTTCGGTATAATAAATCAACACATCTGATTTTGGAATCTGCAATGCTTCCACGCTACCGTCCAACAAATTGGTTGCGGTGCTGTTTTTGTAGTCCTCTACCATGATCACGCGTTGGTCGTTTAGGGTTTTGATTGGATTTTCACGCATCTCAATCATCATTTGGTTGATTTCTTGCAAGCCTTCGCGTCCTTTTTTGGTGAGGGAAACCAATTGTTCTTTGTAAAATCCGTGGTCTACATACAAATTCAAAAGTTCTCGGTATACCGAGCTGCCCATGGCTTTGGCTTGTGCGGCTACTTCGCACATGAGTAAGGTGGCAGCTACGGCATCTTTGTCGCGCACCGCATCGCCCACCATAAACCCAAAGCTTTCTTCTCCACCGCCAATAAATTCCAGTTCGGGAAAATCTTTGATCATTTTGGCAATCCATTTGAATCCGGTTAAGCCCACTTTGCATTCTACGTCATAGGCCGTGGCCAATTCGAGCATCATGGGGGTAGAGACAATCGTTGATCCCACAAATTGGTTGCCGGTAATTTTGCCTTGTTTTTTCCATTGTTCGAGCAAAAATGCGGTCATTAACACCATGGTTTGGTTGCCATTCAGCAACACCATTTTGCCCGATAAATCGCGCACCGCCACTCCCAATCGGTCGCAATCGGGATCGGTACCCACTACCAAATCGGCTCCGGTTTTCTCGGCTAAGGCCAGGGCCATGGTGAGTGCTTCGGGCTCTTCGGGATTGGGTGAAATCACTGTCGGGAAATCGCCATTGGGTTCGGCTTGTTCAGGCACAATGTGTACCTGCGTATAGCCAGCTTGGGCTAAGGTTTGCGGAACGGCTGTAATCGAGGTGCCATGCAAAGAAGTAAACACAATTTGCAAGTTGTCTTTGTCGGCTTGTGGCGTATTAAACCCAGCATGGGCAATAGACGACGCAATAAAGGCTTCGTCAATTTCTTGGTCAATGAAGGTGATTAGATTTTCGTTGGCCGTAAATTGAATGTCGGCATAATTCAACGATTCAATCACTTGAATGATTTCTTTGTCTTGCGGCGGAACCAATTGTCCTCCGTCTTGCCAATACACTTTGTAACCGTTGTATTCGGGCGGATTGTGCGAAGCCGTGAGCACAATTCCAGCCTGACATTTCAAGTGTTTTAGCGCAAAACTCAGTTCGGGAGTAGGACGCAAATCCGAGAATAAATACACTTGAATTCCGTTGGCCGAAAACACATCGGCGACCACTTTGGCCAAGCTTTGGCTGTTGTGACGGCAATCAAAGGCAATTACGACTTTTAGGTTTTCGCCCGGAAACGATTGGTGTAAATAATTGGAAAGGCCCTGGGTGTTTTTGCCCAAGGTATATTTGTTGATTCTATTGGTGCCCACGCCCATCACGCCGCGCATGCCACCGGTGCCAAATTCAAGATTTTTATAAAAACTTTCTTCCAGTTCTTTTGGATTAGCTGCCGCCATATCGCGAATTTGCGCCTGCGTATTGGCATCAAAAACGGGAGTTAACCATTCGTTTACAGCGGCACTAATAGAAGTAGGTAAATTCATAGGGAAATGATTTTATTTTTTTTGAAGCGTTTTCCGGCTTTCCACTTTAGTTTTCAAGCCAAACCCTGGCTTGAAAAGCTGCCGTTGCAATCCGGGCTTGTGCAATAGGAAAAGCGCTTTACAATTCGTTTGCAATTTTATAGCGGTCGTCGTTGTTTTTGGTGCGCAAAATGATTTCGCCTAAAAATCCGGCCAAAAACAGCTGTGTTCCAATGATCATGGTCGTTAGCGCGATATAAAATAAAGGGTTGTTGGTTACTAATATGGTGGGCAAACCCGCGTAGAGTTTGATGAGTTTTACCGTTATGATTGTGCCAGTCGAAACAAATCCAATCAAAAACATGATTACGCCTAAGGCACCAAACAAGTGCATGGGGCGTTTGCCAAATCGGGACAAAAACCAAATGGTGATTAAATCCAAGAAGCCGTTGATGAAACGTTCCATCCCAAATTTGGTTTCGCCGTATTTACGCGCTTGGTGCTTTACCACCTTTTCCCCAATTTTTGAAAAACCCGCATTTTTGGCCAAAACCGGAATATAGCGGTGCATTTCGCCCGACACTTCGATGTTTTTTACGACCACTTTTTTGTAGGCTTTGAGTCCACAATTAAAATCATTGAGTTGCACCCCCGAGGTTTTACGTGCGGCCCAATTGAACAATTTCGAAGGTAAATTCTTGCTCACCACCGAATCGTAGCGTTTCTTTTTCCAGCCCGAAACCAAATCAAAGTGTTGTTGGGTTATGAGTTCGTATAATTCGGGAATTTCATCGGGGCTGTCCTGCAAATCGGCATCCATGGTAATGATCACCTCGCCTTGGGCTTTGGCAAAACCGGCGTGCAAGGCCTGGGATTTGCCGTAATTTTTTTGAAATTGTATGCCCTTTACATGTTCGTTTGCAGCAGCCAACTCGCTGATAATCTTCCAGGAATTGTCGGTACTGCCATCGTCAATAAACAAGACTTCATACGAATAGCCGTGGGTGTTCATGACTTGAACAATCCAATCGTGCAATTCGCGCAGGGATTCTTGTTCGTTGAGTAAGGGAATTACGAGGGATAAGTTCATAGATTACAAGCTTTGAGGCGTAACGCGCTTGATGATTAGCGAGCACACTAAACCGATGATGCTGTAAAAAATAATATTAAAAAAGAAACCTTTCAATTGTCCGGCTACACCAAACGAATCAGAGGCGCGCATGTCTTCGACTACTTTATTGATGTCGGCCGCTTTGGCGCCAAATTTTTGCATCATTTCTACGGTGTATTTGATTACATTTTCAGAAAGAATCGTTTTGGCTTCCACATCAATCACATTGAAAAGCAACAAGTTGAATAAGGTTGAAATTAAAAATCCAATGACAACCGCAATAAAAAAACTAGTAAAAGCTGATTTAAAGGAGATAAAACCACCCAGTGTTTTTTTGAATTGTGTGGCAGATAATACACCAAATACGGTGATTATGACCACATTTATAATGCCAATCCACGATTTGGTAAATAAATTCAAATCAATTGCATACATCAATGCAATAAATAAAGTCAGTACTAAGCCCAAGAATAGTCCCATATTTAGGGCGATTTTCTTTTGTGTATCCATGCGGAATGATCGTTTTAAAAATGAGCCACAAATATAGTAAAACCCACTCGAATGCCGTAACAAATTTGAATAAGGCTAGTCAAGTAAAAAAAGTGATAATCGGTTTGTTTTTTGAAAAATAAGTGTAAATTTGCGCACTCAAAATAATAAAGAAAAACCAAAAAGTTATAAGGAGTTTATACCTTTTGTACTAAAAGCTTCAAAACAACTTATAATTCAACTCGTAAAATAAAATACCATGAAAAAAGGAATTCACCCAGAGAACTACAGATTAGTTGCTTTCAAAGACATGTCAAACGAAGATGTGTTTATCACCAAATCAACTGCCGATACTAAAGAAACCATTATGCACGACGGCGTAGAATACCCGGTAGTGAAAATGGAGATTTCTAGAACTTCTCACCCTTTTTACACTGGTAAATCTAAATTGATCGATACAGCAGGACGTATCGATAAATTTAAAACCAAATACGCCAAACACATCAAATAATTTTTTGCGGTGTTTCAACGATAGCAAGCCTCCCAACCGGGAGGTTTTTTATTTTTATTTGCGCAAGAAATTGGTAACTTTGGCCCACTTAACTTAGCATGAACTCCATGAATTACATTCTCTTTGACGGTCCAGCCCGCAACGCCTTATTGCCACTCACGTTTACGCGTCCCGTTGCCGATATCCGAGTGGGTATATTAACCATTCGCGAAAAATGGGAAAAATACTTGGGAACGACCACCACTACCTTAACAGAGGAGTATTTGTCCGAAAAATTCCCTATGGTCGAAATGGAGCACAATGTGATGATAAATGCCTCGTATTTGCCTACGTCCGAATTGTTGGAGTTAATCCAAGATTTAGGGCCCAATCAGGCCGTATTTCAAGGCGATAATGTACTTGCCTTTTATACCGCTGAATCGCAAGAAGCCGTTGATTTTGATACCTATGAGATTATAGAATTTTCGGGAGAATGTTTGTGCATCGAACATCCCTGGGATATATTCCAAAAAAACGAGGCCGCCTTGCGCGCCGATTTTGACTTTCTTACTGAAGACCGAACTTCGCAGCCCATTCCGGCTAGCGTCAATGTAATTGCACCCGAAAACATCTTTATAGAAGAAGGTGCCCAACTTCAATTTGTCACTTTAAATGCGTCTACGGGGCCAATCTACATAGGCAAAGACACCGAAATCATGGAAGGTTCTGTGATTCGTGGGCCTTTTGCGTTGTGCGATCACGCCGTGGTGAAACTGGCTACTAAAATATACGGAGCAACTACAGTGGGGCCGCACTGCCGCGTGGGAGGGGAGCTCAATAATGTGGTACTATTTGCTTATTCAAACAAAGGCCACGATGGCTTTTTGGGCAATGCAGTTTTGGGCGAATGGTGCAACATAGGCGCCGACAGCAACAACTCCAACCTAAAAAACAACTACGAGGAAGTAAAATTGTGGAGCTACGAAAAAGAAGGTTTTGTAAAAACGGGCCTTCAGTTTTGTGGCTTAATCATGGGGGATCACAGCAAATGTGCGATCAATACCATGTTTAATACAGGCACGGTGGTGGGCGTGAGTGCCAATATTTTTGGCAGTGGCTTTCCGCGCAATTTTGTGCCTAGTTTTACCTGGGGCGGCGCACAAGGATTTACCACTTACCTTACTAAAAAAGCCTTCGAAACCGCACGCATCGCCATGTCCCGTCGTTCGGTAGAGTTTGATGAGGTGGAAGCCCGCATTTTGGAATCCGTGTTTGAGCAAACACAAAAGTGGCGTAAAGACTAATACAGCTGCTGTTGTAGCCTTGCGAAAGGGATAGCAGCGACATCCTGCGCGCGAGCGCAGATACAGCGGATAGCCCGGCCCAACGGGATTCGCCCAAAGAAAAAAACAATGACTGATAGAAAAAAAGTAGCTTTTTATACCTTAGGTTGTAAACTGAATTTTTCAGAAACCTCGACCATTGCCCGTTCGTTTCAAGACGAGGGTTTTGATCGGGTTGATTTTGAAGATGCGGCCGATATATACGTGATCAACACCTGTTCGGTGACAGACAATGCCGACAAGCAGTTCAAGCAGGTGGTGAAAAAAGCCTTGCAAAAAAACGATAAAGCTTTTGTGGCTGCGGTGGGTTGTTATGCGCAACTCAAGCCCGAAGAATTGGCGGCAGTTGATGGCGTTGATTTAGTTTTGGGCGCCACCGAAAAATTTAAAATTACCGATTACATCCATGATTTGTCCAAAAACGATCAGGGCGAAGTGCACTCCTGCGAAATTGTTGAAGCCGATTTTTATGTGGGAAGCTACTCGATAGGCGACCGCACGCGTGCCTTTTTGAAAGTGCAAGACGGCTGTGATTATAAATGTACGTATTGTACGATTCCCTTGGCTCGTGGGATTTCCCGCAGCGATGCCTTAGAAAATGTGCTACACAATGCTTCAGAAATTGCCGCTCAAGGCATCAAAGAAATTGTGCTCACCGGCGTGAATATTGGCGATTACGGCAAAGGCGAATTTGGCAACAAAAAACACGAACACACCTTTTTGGATTTGGTGCAAGCCTTAGACGAAGTGCCCGGAATTGAACGCTTGCGCATTTCGTCGATTGAGCCCAATTTGTTGCGCAACGAAACCATCGCGTTTGTGGCGCAAAGCAAGACTTTCGTCCCGCATTTTCACATCCCGTTGCAATCGGGTAGTGATATGATTTTGAAAAAAATGAAACGCCGTTATTTGCGTGAGGTGTATGTGGATCGAGTTACGGCTATTCGCCAACATATGCCCGATGCCTGTATAGGAGTGGATGTCATTGTGGGCTTTCCCGGTGAAACCGACGAATTGTTCTTAGAAACCTATCACTTTTTGAACGAATTACCAATTTCGTATTTACACGTATTTACCTATTCCGAACGCGACAACACCGAGGCCGCTGCTATGGACGGTATTGTTCCAGCTGCTGTACGTGCTAAACGCAGTAAAATGCTACGCGGACTATCGGTAAAAAAACGTCGATCCTTCTATGAAAGCCAATTGGGCACTACCCGTAAGGTATTGTTCGAAGGCGAAAACAAAGCCGGCTATATGTATGGCTTTACAGAAAACTACGTAAAAGTGAAAGCACCTTGGAATCCCGAACTAGTCAATGAACTTCAAACGGTACAGTTGAGTCATATTGATGAAGACGGTTCGGTGAGGGTGTAGTTTTTATTTTTGTTTCAAGTTTCAAGTTTCAAGTTTCAAGTTTCAGGTTTTGATTGTATACTATGAACTATAATGACATTAGGGAATAGTATTAAAAATTGTCCTTAGCAAGAACTTGAAACATGAAACCTGAAACTTGAAACAAGGTGTAAGCCTTTAACTTGAACCAACCTTAATACCCCTCCAACGGAATCTCAATCTCGTATTTCTTCTTGCCTGGATTGGGTAATTTGGTGTCGCGCAACCACGGATTGTGCAATTTCAAAATTTTATAATTGATGCCTTGGCTTTTCGCAAAGCGCGCCAAGTTGCTGATGGAACTGTCTACTACAATTTTCTTGGAGGGCAGGTTTTTATACAATTCTTCAGGGCTAATTTCAAAACCGAATTTGACGGGATTTTGCATGATTTCTTTTAAGGCCAAGATGCGAAA
>JAGNTC010000007.1 GCA_017987725.1 Flavobacterium sp. | reverse complement strand
TATACATACCGCCACGTTGGTACACGACGATGTGGTTGATGACAGCAACCGACGTAGAGGTTTTTTCTCGATAAATGCCTTGTGGAAAAACAAAATTGCCGTTTTGGTGGGTGATTTTTTACTCCCAAAAGGGCTCTTGCTCCCGATTGATCACGGCGACTTCGATTTACTGCAAATTATATCAGTAGCTGTACGCGAAATGAGCGAAGGCGAGTTGTTGCAAATTGAAAAGGCCCGTCGACTGGATATCACCGAAGAAGTTTATTACGAAATCATCCGCAAAAAAACAGCGACTTTAATTGCTTCGTGTTGTGCCTTGGGTGCCAAATCGGTCTGTGAAGACGAACAAAGAGTGGCCACTATGCGCAAATTTGGAGAGCTTATTGGCATGGCCTTTCAAATCAAAGACGACTTGTTTGACTATACCGACGATGCCATTGGCAAACCCACCGGTATCGACATCAAAGAACAAAAAATGACCTTGCCGTTAATCCATGTGCTCAATACCTGCAGCGCCAAAGAAAAGGCCTGGCTCATCAATTCGATCAAAAACCACAACAAAGACAAAAAACGCGTCAAAGAGGTGATTGCATTTGTAAAAAACCAAAACGGATTGGCCTTTGCCGAGCAAAAAATGAATGAATTTCAGCAAGAAGCCATTCAACTCCTGCACAACTTCCCCGATTCTGACTACAAGGCATCCTTGCTGTTGATGGTCAATTATGTGATTGACCGAAAAATATAATTTTTTTATCTGCAAATTGCTTTAAATCAAAGGAATAAAAATTAAGCTGTATTTTTTTTGACATGCACACAACCATTTCCTGCAGCGGTGCGTCTATGCTTGTAGTAACACCTTATAACAGGCTTTGAAAATAATCGATTTACATCAAGAAGAGAAAAACAGAATTCAACAAGCGGTCGAAAACAATCGACAAGCGCAACAGTTGATTTATTCTACGTATGCTCCCAAAATGTTGAGCGTTTGTCGTCAGTATGTAAAAGATTTGCATCATGCTGAAGATGTCATGATTACCGCTTTTATGAAAGTGTTTACCAATATCAAGCATTTTGAACACAAAGGCAGTTTTGAAGGATGGATTCGCCGCATTATGATTAATGAATCAATTTCCTACATCAGAGCCAATAAAAAAATCAGTTTCTTGGAAGATGAACTTTACATAGAAGAAAGTTCAAATGCAACGGATAGCCAATTCAATGTTGAAGAAATCCAGTTTCTCATCGATGCGTTGCCTGAGGGGTATAAAATGGTTTTTAATTTATATGTTATCGAAGGATACAAACACCAAGAAATAGCAAAATTACTTGCAATCCATGAAGGCACGTCAAAGTCGCAGTTGGCTCAAGCAAGACGAATTTTGCAAAACGAAATCAATACCTTAAAATCACTCCAAAATGGGACCAGATAAAATAGAAAACGAATTCAAAAGCCAATTGGATCAACGCGAAATCCAACCTTCGCCAGTTGCTTGGGATCGATTGGATGCGATGCTCACGGCTGCTGAAAGTAAAAAGCAAAAACCCAAGTTCAACTGGATGTACATTGCCGCAAGCCTAATCGGGTTTTTTATGCTTGGATATGTATTTTATAACAATTCGGGAGAATCAATTGAGGGAATCAGCACAAACGCAGTAGTAACAAATGAGGCTAAGCCAACAACTACTCCTGCAAAGAAAGAACAACAACCGCCAATTCCAAGTCAAAAAGCAACTCAAGTGATCGCTGAAAAGTCAGTTATTTCGCCTAAAAAAGACGCCTCATTTTCATCCAATCCGCTTGCAAATGCCGCTCAATCTACAAATGCTACAGTTGAACAAATCGATCAAGCCAACACCCTTCCAATTACAAATGAAACTCATTTAATCGCGCCAAACCAGAATTTAAATGAATCCCAACTCACCGATATCGCAACAAAAACGGTCAATCCGCATGTAAAAGTAAACGCGTCCAATTTACTTTCCGAAGTAGACAAAGAACTCACGCTTTCTTTTCGCGAGAAGGTAATTCGAAAAATCGATAAAAATTACAAAACCGTAAAATTGGCATTAATCAATCGCAATCAACAATAATCAATATGAAAAACACCCCCTTTTTTTTAGCCGGATTTTTAATCCTTTTCTTCTCACAATTGTATGCCCAAGAATCGTTCGAATCACGAGCCAATTTGATCGCAAGTAAAATAGAAAACGTCACCAAAGAAGAAAAACTTGCACTTAAATACGAAGTAGAATTAGTCAATATTGAACTAGAAAAAAACAACATCACCAAAGAACAAGCCGAGGAAAAAAAAGCAAAATTTGCCGAAGTCAGAGCCAAAAATATTGAAACGAGAGTGGCTGTACTGCAAACAGAATTGCTAAACCTCGTACAAGAAAAAGTAGATGGAAAAATCAAAGAAGAAGATTCAACTAGACGATATTCGTTTACTTTTCCAAGCATGAAAATCAGCGACAAATACAAAGTGGGTGAAAACAGAACCACCTCGCAATTCGTATTTGCCTTTGGAATAAACAATTTGGTCACCAATAAAGCCGTAGCCAATTCTGACTTTCGCTACTGGGGGTCGCATTTCTACGAATGGGGATTTACGTTGAATTCTCGCCTTTTAAAAAACAATAACCTTTTGCATGCGAAATACGGATTTTCATTTATGTACAACAATTTACGCCCAACAGACAATCGCTATTTTGTTGTAAACGGCAACCAAACCAATCTTGAGGTGAGCGCTACTCATTTCCATGATTCTCGTTTTCGAAACGTGTATTTGGTTGTGCCGATGCACCTTGAATTTGATTTTTCTAAAAAAACAATAAAAGACGAGACAACTTATTTTAGAACCCATCAATCGTTTCGAATCGGTCTGGGAGGCTATGTAGGTGGTAACATCAAGTCAAAACAAATTTTGTGTTACGTAGACGAAAACGGAAACGATGTTACGCAAAAAGCAAAAGGCGATTTCAACGTCAATGATTTCATCTACGGCACGAGCTTTTATGTGGGTTATGCCGCGGTGAGTATCTATGCCAAGTACGATTTAAGTCCACTTTTTAGACATAATGTGGTCAAACAAAACAATATTTCTCTTGGACTCCGTTGGGATTTTAATTAAAATGAAAAATTTTAGTTGTTAGCCAAAAAGCACTTCGAAAGAGGTGCTTTTTTTGTAGCCGGGAACCTGCTATCCGCTCTATTTTTCGCGCCGAACGCCTGCGCAAAAAGATGCCGCTGCTATCAGGGCTAGGGACATCACTCGCCGTCAATATTCCTCTGGATCCACAACCCACATCAACAAAAAATTCCTAACTTTGAGCCTTTCCTACATTTCAAATTTCAATCCACTTTGATCTCAAAATCGTCCATAGATACCGTATTCGAAACCGCTCGTGTAGAAGAGGTGATTGGCGATTTTGTACAACTCAAACGTGCGGGCAGCAACTTCAAGGGCTTGAGTCCGTTCTCGGACGAGCGTTCGCCCTCGTTTATGGTCTCGCCGGTGAAGCAAATTTGGAAAGATTTTAGTTCGGGAAAAGGCGGAAATGTGGTGGCGTTCTTAATGGAACACGAGCATTTTACCTATCCCGAAGCCATCCGGTATTTGGCTAGAAAATACAACATCGAACTCGAAGAGACCGAACAAACCGAAGCCGAAAAAGCTGCCACCGATGTGCGCGAGAGTCTGTTCTTGGTTTCAGAATTTGCCAAAACCTATTTTCACGATACCTTATTGCATTCAGAAGAAGGCAAAGCCATTGGACTTACCTACTTTAAAGAACGCGGTTTTACGGCCGATACCATTCAAAAATTTTCCTTGGGCTACTCGCCCGAAACTTGGGATGCTTTTTCCAAAGAAGCGTTGGGCAAAGGCTATCAATTGGAATACCTCGAAAGCGTAGGATTTACCATTGTCAAAGACGAAAAACTCATCGACCGCTTTCGTGGCCGCGTGATGTTTCCGATCCAAAGCATGTCGGGCCGTACACTTGGTTTTGGCGGCCGAATTTTAACCAACGACAAAAAAGCAGCCAAATACCTCAATTCGCCCGAAAGTGATATTTACCACAAAAGCAAAGTGCTGTATGGCATTTATCATGCCAAACAAGCCATCGCCAAACAAAACAATTGCTTTTTGGTTGAGGGCTACACCGACGTCATTCAGTTGCACCAAGCCGGGATTGAAAACGTAGTATCTTCCTCAGGAACGGCCTTAACACCCGATCAAATTCGCTTAGTGAATCGGCTTACCAAAAACATTACGGTGTTGTATGACGGCGATGCGGCCGGTTTGCGCGCCTCTATTCGCGGAATCGATTTGATTCTCGAAGAAGGCATGAACGTAAAAGTATGCACCTTCCCCGAAGGCGAAGATCCAGATAGCTTTGCCAAGAAAACGCCGCTCGACGAATTGTTGCGGTATTTAGAAGATAATGCCCAAGATTTTATACAGTTCAAAGCTTCCCTATTGATGAATGAAGCCAAGAATGATCCGATAAAAAAAGCCGAACTCATCCGCGATATGGTGGGCAGTATTTCTAAAATACCCGACCGCATCAAACGCGAAATTTACATCCAAGAGTGTTCGCGCATTATGGATATCTCCGAGCAAGTGTTGCTCAATACTTTGGCGCAATTGGTTCAAAAAGACCTTGCTGATCGTGGCAAGCAAATGAAACAAGAGCAAAAGAGCTTTGAGGTGCTGCGCAACGAACAACCATTGCCTACCGAAAAGGTTGATGTACTCTATGAATTGGAACGCAAAATCATCGAAATTTTGTTGTTGTATGGCAATCAGGATCAAGAATTCGAAGATCTATTGTTGCAAGCCAACGAAGAAGGGGTGGTCGAAACGGTGTCTGTTTTCAAAACCTACAAAGTCTACCAGCGCATTTATTTGAGTTTGCAGGAAGATGAGGTTGAATTGGCGCATCCCTTGTTTCAAAAGATTTTTACTGACTTGATGGCCTATTTCAATCAACACGAGCATTTTCAGTTGGAGCAATACCTCATGCATTTGGAAGCCGATCAAATTCAAGAAATCACCAATATTCTCATGGCCGAGGAACAACAGTTGTTGCACAAATGGGAATCCAAACAAATTGAGGTAAAGGGAAAAGACCAAACGGTTGCCCAATATGTTTCAGAAACCATATTGACCTTGCGTTGGTTTTTAGTCGATCGAATCATAGAGGGATTGAAAGGCGAACTCGCCACCGAATCTAAGGCAGACAATTCTGAAACCTTAGGATTGGCCATGGATTACAGCAAGTTAATCCATAATTTCTCACAAAAATTAGGCCGCGTGATGTCGCGTTACCACTAAACGATTTCTAGCGTTTTGGCTTTGTTTACCAAGTCTACCAAGTTGGTCACATGTAGTTTACTCAACAAGCGCAATTTGTAGGTACTCACTGTTTTTTCGTTTAGGCCCAATATGGCTGAAATCTCGTTGTTTTTTTTGCCGTTGCTCAAATAACGCAATACTTCTACCTCTCGATTGGAGAGTTTGCGGTACAAACGCTCGCTCTTGTTTTGTTTGGCAATCAACGCCAAATTGCGTTTCAAGGTGTCGTTTAAAATGGTTTGTCCTTGGTGTACTTTCATGATGGCTACACCCAAGGTTTCAATTTTAGCAGTTTTGTGTACATAGCCTGAAACGCCGGCCTTTATGGCATTGGGTGCATACACTTGCTCAGGATAGCTGCTAAATACAATCACTTTGGTTTTGGTATAATACTTGATAATTGCTTTTAATTCATTGATGCTGGTCAGTCCGTCTAGGTCCATGTCAATTACCAACACATCAATGTCTTTGGTGTATAATACATCTTTCACCATCGAAAAATTTCCCACATTAGCCACTATGCTAATGTTTGGGTTGTCTTTAAAGTAGGATTTAATGCCAAAATGCACTGCAGGATAATTATCTGCCAAACAAACGTTAATCATGCTTTCAATTATTAGGAATGAATACCATTTTTAAGTGGCTAAAAATAGTTAAAAAATAATTAAAAAATAAAATAAGCACAATGAAATCAACTTGTTACCTCATGATGTGGCAAACCGGAATGGGATTCATTTTGTGTTGGTTGGCCTTGTGTAATCGTTGGTAAATTGCCATTACTTCCTGTTGTCTGCTGGTGAAATGTGCCGAAGAAAACTGCATCTCTATTGCAGTCATGGCCCATTCCAACTCGTTATACGAGGCGCCGAGTTGTTCTTCGTCGGTGCGGTCATCGCCAAATAATCCATCGGTTGGCGCCGCGTTTAAAATCGATTCAACTACTCCCAAATGGGCGCCCAACGCAAATACCTCCGACTTTAGTAAATCGGCAATCGGGCTCAAATCTACGCCGCCATCGCCATATTTGGTGTAAAATCCCACCCCAAAATCTTCAATTTTGTTTCCAGTTCCAGCCACCAATCGGCCGTGAATCCCCGCAAAATAATACAAAGTGGTCATGCGCAAGCGTGCTCTGGTGTTGGCCAGTGTGAGTTGCAATTTATCGGAATCAGAACTGCTAGGCAACTGCGTCTGAAAGGCGTCAAACAAGGGTGTCAAATTGGCTTCGCTGTGTTGTACATTCGGGAAGCGGTTTTGCAAGTGCTTGATGTGTTCGTAGGCTCTGCTCACGTGACTTTCGGCTTGGTGAATGGGCATGGTTACACACAGCACATCTAAGCCGGTAAGCGCACACAGACTAGAAGTAACTGCCGAATCAATGCCGCCCGAAATGCCTACTACAAATCCGCTACTCTTGGCGTCAAGGGCATATTGTTTTAACCAATTTACAATTTGATTGCTGGCACTTTCTGCCGAGAACGAATTATTTGTAGCCATGCTGTTGAATTTAGAAATTCGGTGAGTATCTTTGCAAAAATAATAATTATTTGTGGGGGAAATCCGCTTTTTTTTAGCGGTTTTGTGGAGCTTTTTCCTGCTGTCCGCTATATTCCCCACGAAAAAAATCAGAAAGGCTTCTGTTTTTTTTTCGCATGGAGATGCCGCTGCCATCAGGGCTAGGCATACGAAAAAATACAAATGTGAGTTTTAGTGCTAATCAACCAAACACAATGAACAAGACAATCGCAAAATTAGGATTAACCGTGCTGGCTTTTTGCTGCTTGATTGCCTGTGACAAACGCTCCAAGGTAGAACAAGAAATCAGCGAAAAACCACTCGCCATAAAAGTCGAGCGCTTTGACAAGGCTTTTTTTGAAACCGCTCCCCAAGATCTGCCGGCCTTAAAATTAAAATACCCCTATTTTTTTCCGGCGGGCAATGATGATGCCATTTGGCAGGACAAAATGCAAAACCCCATGTGGCGTGAATTGTATGGCGAAGTGCAAAAAAAGTTTGGTAATTTTCAAAAAGAAGAAACCGAAATTACCGATTTGGTGAAGCACATACAGCATTATTTTCCTGAAACGCCTACGCCTAAGGTAATCACAGTCATTTCTGAAATGGATTACCACAACAAAGTCATTTACGCCGATAGTTTGTTGCTAATTTCGTTAGAATTGTACTTGGGTAAAAACCATCGATTTTATGAATTTCCCAAGTATATTTCGCAAAACTTCGAAGCCCAACAAATGGTTCCTGATGTCGTTTCGGCTTTTGCTTTTCGCAAAATACCACCGCCCAGAGACCCTAGTTTTTTGTCGCAAATGATCTATGCCGGAAAGGAATTGTATCTCAAAGATTTGCTTATTCCGATGGCAACTGATGACGTAAAAATGGGTTATACGCCCGAGCAAATTAGCTGGTGTCAGGAAAACGAAAGTTACATTTGGCGGTATTTTGTTGATAAAAAAATGCTGTTTAGTACCGATCAAAAATTGGCCTCTCGCTTTATCAATCCTGCTCCATTTTCTAAATTTTATTTAGAAATCGACAACGAGTCTCCCGGTAGAGTAGGCGCCTGGATGGGTTGGCAAATTGTGCGTGCCTACATGCAAAACAACAAAGTAAGTGTCCAAGAATTATTGGTCGCTGACGCAAAAGAACTATTTGAAAAATCCCGCTACAAACCTAAAAAATAATGGAAAATCAACTTACATCGGATATAAAATTTACGGTTACCCTAGACGAAAATAGAGTGCCTGAAAAACTGTTATGGACGGCACAAGATGGCGGCGTTGAAGCCGAAGAGTCAAAAGCAATTATGTTGTCTATTTGGGACAATGCAAACAAAGAAACCTTGCGTATTGATTTGTGGACCAAAGACATGCCGGTTGATGAAATGAAAATCTTCTTTCACCAAACCTTGGTAGCCATGTCCGAAACTTATCACCGGGCCACCGCCGACGAAAAAATGGCGGCAACCATGAAAGATTTTTGTGATTATTTTGCCGAAAAATTAGAATTAAAGGCCTAAAAAGGCCTGTCTTGAAATAAGTCGTTGTTGATCTCCTCGATGTAGTTCAGCAGCATTTCTTTTCCAGTTCCTTCTGTAGAAGAAGTAATGAAATGTTGAGGCATTTCGGCCCAATTGTTGGCGAGCATTTGTTTTTTATAGGCAGCCACGTGCATGTCTACTTTTACTTTGCTGATTTTATCGGCTTTGGTAAATACGATGCAAAACGGAATCTCACTTTCGCCCATAAACTCCATGAATTCCAAATCAATTTTTTGGGCTTCCAACCGAATATCAATCAAAACAAAGGCACAAACCAGTTGGGCTCTTTGTTCGAAGTAATCGGTGATAAATTGTTGGAAAATCGCTTTTGTTTTTTTAGAAACTTTGGCATAGCCATAACCCGGTAAATCAACCAAAAACCAATTGTTGTTGATCTTGAAGTGATTGATCAACTGCGTTTTCCCCGGTTTTCCTGAGGTTTTTGCCAGGTTTTTGTGGTTGGTGAGCATGTTAATCAACGACGATTTTCCCACATTAGACCGACCAATAAACGCGTATTCGGGCAGCGGATCTTTCGGGCATTTGTCAACTTCAGAATTGCTGATAATGAATTCGGCGGTGTTTATTTTCATGGGAAATTTAAGGTAATCGCACTATAGATTTACTTTTTTCAACCACTCGTGCATCAGCTGATTAAAGGTGTCTGGGTGTTCCATCATCGCGGCATGGCCACATTGATCAATCCAGTATAAAGTTGAATTGGGCATTAATTTGTTGAATTCTTCGGCCACATGCGGTGGTGTTACGCTGTCGTTTTTTCCCCAAATGATGCAGGTGGGCACGTGCATTTTAGGCAAATCTTTGGCCATGTTGTGCCGAATGGCGCTTTTGGCAATGGTCAAGGTTTTGATCAATTTTATGCGGTCGTTGGCCATAGCATAGACTTCGTCCACAATGGCTTTGGTGGCAATTTTAGGATCGTAAAATACGGCTTCGGCCTTTTTTTGGATGTACTCGTAATCTCCTCTACGCGGATAACTATCTCCCATGGCGCTTTCATATAAGCCAGAACTCCCCGTGATGACTAAACCAAGCATTTTTTCAGGATACATTTTGGTATGGTACAAGGCAATGTGTCCTCCCAAGGAATTTCCCAATAAAATCACACGGTCATAGCCTTTAAAGGTGATGAAATCTTTGACGTAACGGGCAAACGCCTTGACATTTGTTTTTAAGATATTTTGTGTGTAGATGGGTAATTCGGGTATAACCACTTTGTATCCGTGGGATGGAAAGTAGGTAGCAACGCCATCAAAATTGCTAAGACCACCCATTAATCCATGAAGAATGATGATGGGAGTACCTTCGCCTGCTTCAAAATAGGTGTATTTGCCTTCCTTTTTTATTGCCTGTTCCATGTTCTTGTTGCTCGTTTGCAAGTTCAGGCAAATATAGAATTTTTTATAGGAAAGTTGCTACTCCAGTGCTCGATCTGTTAGGATAGTTCATCATTAAAGCCAATAGCCAAATTGGCTTCTCAAACGAAATTTTTTTTGCTGGCATTCTCAATCATCCGGTTACAGTTGTTCTCAACAATTTGAATGCAAGCCAGTTCGCGTTTTGCGCGGTAAAATCCCTAAGAAAAACGCAAAGTGGTAAAACTTATTAACAAAGTGGTAGAAAGTGGTAAAATGTGGAAATTTATTTTATATTTTTGCTCTGAATCTAGATAAACAACTGATTTTTTGGAAGCAATTATTGGGACATACGAGTGTAAAGTGGATACAAAGGGAAGGCTCTTAATGCCAGCTCCTTTGAAGAAACAACTTACGGCTAGTCTTCAGGCAGGTTTTGTGTTGAAGCGCTCGGTGTTTCAGCCTTGTTTGGAATTGTATCCCATGGCCGAATGGAATGCGATGATGCAAAAAATCAATTCGTTAAATCGGTTTGTTAAAAAGAACAACGACTTTATTCGTCGATTTACAGCCGGGGTTCGCGTGGTTGAAGTAGATGCGTTGGGAAGGGTTTTGATACCAAAAGATTTGGTGTCGTTTGCCGGAATTTCCAAAGAAATCGTCTTGTCTTCTGCGGTGAATATTGTAGAAATCTGGGACAAAGAGGCCTACGAAAAAGCCATTGACGATTCTGTTCTTGACTTTGCCGATTTGGCTGAAGAAGTAATGGGAACTGTAAACGACGCGCCTAATGGAGTATCATAACCCTGTCTTATTGCATCCCACTGTAGATGGATTGGCAATTAAGCCAGCCGGCGTTTATGTTGACGTGACGTTTGGTGGAGGTGGTCATTCTAAAGAAATACTTAGTCGATTGGATGCTGAAGCAAAGTTGTTTGCTTTTGATCAAGACGAAGATGCTTTAGCCAATGCATTGCCCGATGAGCGCTTCACTTTGATTCATGAAAATTTCAGATACATCAAGCGTTTTTTGCGCTTCCATAACATCAAAAGTGTGGACGGTATTTTGGCCGATTTGGGTGTTTCATCGCATCAATTTGACGTAGCCGAACGCGGTTTTTCAACCCGATTTGATGCCGAATTAGACATGCGAATGAGCAAACGCACCGAGCTCAGTGCCTACAAAATAGTAAACGAATACGACGCCGAAAATTTGACTCGCGTATTTTACGATTACGGTGAATTAAAAAACGCTCCCGCTCTGGCTCGAACCATTCTTGAGGCAAGAGCATACGAGGAGATTAAAAACACCGCCCAACTCAAAGAAGTGTTGTCTCGTTTTTTGCCGGCGCATAAAAGTCATAAAATATTGGCTCAAATCTACCAAGCCATTCGCATAGAAGTGAATCAGGAGATGGAAGTGTTGAAAGAATTTTTAACACAAGCACTCGAAATATTAAAGCCAGGCGGCCGATTGAGCGTGATTTCCTATCACTCACTCGAAGACCGTTTGGTCAAACGATTCATGAAAAACGGCTTGTTTGAAGGTGAACCCGAGCGCGATTTCTTCGGAAATTTTTCGGTGCCTTTCAAAACAGTAGGTAAACTGATAGTCCCCGATCAGCAAGAAATAAAAATCAATAATCGGGCAAGAAGTGCCAAGCTTCGCGTAGCCGAGAAAGTATAAACACGGATTGATAACCATTTGCATTTGCTATGAAGAACGGAGTGTATGATCTTTTAAAAGCACGTTTTTTAATAAACGAAGATGCCAATGCGGCCAAAAATTGGCGCTTCATTTTGTTTGTGATTGCCTTGGCCATTCTCATGATTGGGAATACACAAAATTATGAGCAAAAAGTATACAAGATCATTGCATTAAATAATGAAGTAAAAGAGCTGCGGTCCGACTTTGTAAACAAAAGATCCGAATTGATGCAGCTCAAAATGGAATCAACCATAGCCGATCAGATGGTGTTGAGACAGATTTATCCATCTGAAGTACCGCCAATTAAAATAACAGTTAAAGCAGAGCAAAAAAAGAGTTTTTGGGACCAATTTAAACTATGGGAGTAGAGGTAAAAAATAGCACCGTTCGTATTTTTTTGGTGGCTTTTGCAATGCTAATCGTTGCAGGAGCGGTGGTTTTCCATTTAACCAAAATTCAATGGACTCAGGGCGAAAAATACCGCAAATTGGCCGATCAAACCACTGTGAAATTGTGTAAAATCAAAGCCAATAAGGGTAATATTTATTCTGCTGATGGCAGTTTATTGGCTACAACGGTTCCAAATTACACCTTTCATTTTGACGCCTTAGCGGCTTCAGCGGAGGATTTTGACAAATTCATTCAGCCTTTTTCGGACTCCTTATTCCACATTATTGGAAAGCCCGCCAAACAAGTTGAGCACGATTTGCGAAGAGCAAGAGCGCAAAAAAACCGTTACTTTTTAGTGGCCAGAAACTTGACGCACAAGCAATACCGTCGAATAATAAAACTGCCGTTAGACAATGGATTCAACATCACGTCTCAGAATCTACGTAAACATCCCATGGGTCGAATTGCCGAACGTACCATTGGTTATGTCCGTAAAAAACCAGACAGCACACTTGATGGCAAAGGCGTAGAGTATGCCTTTCGTCGGTATTTGGATGGCAAAGACGGCAAAGTGCTCAAGCAAAAAATTGCCCAAAACCAGTGGAAACCCATTCGTGATGTAAACGAAGTGGAGCCGCACGATGGCTACGATGTGATCTCGACCATCGATGTATACATTCAAGACATTGCCCACCACGCCTTACTCAAGCAACTCAAAGAATACGATGCCGATCACGGTTGTGTGGTGGTGATGGAAACCAAAACGGGCTATGTTAAAGCCATTGCCAATTTGGCTAAAGCAACGGATGGCAGTTATTTCGAGGCCAATAATTACGCCATTATGGAGGCGCACGAGCCGGGTTCTACCTATAAATTGGCCGATTTGATGGCATTGCTCGAAGACCAAAAAATAGACACCACTGCAATTTTTGATACAAAAGGAGGAAAAATTCAATACGGTGACGGCTGGGTTGTGGATTCGCATCCAAAATCCGAAAAAATGACTTTGGCCCGTGGTTTCGAAAATTCATCCAACACCGTTATGGTTCAGGCGGTATATAACAATTATAAAAATGAACCCAGTGCATTTGTAAAACACCTACAGCATTTTGGACTTACCAAGCCCTTGGGTATTGCTATACAAGGCGAGGGCATGCCAACTGTTCCCATGCCAGGATCCAAAAACTGGAATAATCTTTCGTTGCCTTGGATGGCTTTTGGTTATGGTGTGCACATTACGCCCTTGCAAACCTTGTCGTTTTATAATGCAGTGGCCAATAACGGAGAAATGGTGAAACCGCAATTTGTGAGTGAAATCAAAGAGTACAACAAAACCATCAAGCGTTTTCCTAAACAGGTAATCAATCCCAAGATTTGTTCGCAAACTACTTTGGTTAAAGTAAAAGCGATTCTTAAAAATGTTGTCAAGTTTGGAACAGCCAAAGACTTGTATTCGAAAGAGTTTTCCATGGCCGGTAAAACCGGTACCGCACAGGCCAATTATGTGGTTAATGGTGGAGCAAACAAATACTACATCTCCTCGTTTGTAGGCTATTTTCCCGCGGAATCTCCCAAATATTCTTGCATCGTTGTGGTGCATAAACCCAAAACTACCAACAACGATTATTACGGAGCCGATGTAGCTGGACCTGTTTTTAAACGCGTGGCACAGAAAATATTTACAGATGTTCCCACCACCAATGAAATTGGTCCACTAAACAAAGCCATCGCCAAACACGAAATGCAATACCATGCATATGATAAAAAAGTGCAAGATCCCAAAAATACTCTGCCCAATTTAAAAGGCATGGCGGGCATGGACGCGATTGCCCTATTGGAGAATTGGGGATTAAAAGTTAGAGTGAATGGCATTGGAAGGGTATCCTCTCAATCTATTCCAGCAGGCACACCAATTAAAAAGAACACACTGGTAACCTTACAATTATTGTGAAACAGTTAAAAGACATCCTCTACAAAGTTGCACTCGAATCGGTGATTGGTTCGACCGATTGTGCCGTGGCCAAAATTGAATTTGATTCGCGCAAGGTGGAGCAAAACGATGTGTTTGTGGCCATTCGTGGTACGCAATCAAACGGACATGATTTTATTCAAAAAGCAATTGGTTTGGGCGCCACTGTGGTTGTTTGTGATACGCTGCCACAGGATCTTCAAAATGGCATTACCTATGTGCAGGTGCTCGACACCAACTGTGCTTTGGCAACGATGTCGGCCAATTATTTTGATAATCCTTCTCAGGAATTAAAATTGGTCGGGGTTACCGGTACCAATGGCAAAACTACCATTGCTTCCTTGTTGTTTCAATTGTTCAAAAAAGCGGGATTTAAAGTAGGCTTGCTTTCTACGGTGACCATCCGCGTCAACGATATTGAATACCCAGCTACGCATACTACTCCCGATTCGCTTACCATCAACCGCTATTTGCGTGAAATGATCGAAGCCGGAGTAGACTATTGTTTTATGGAAGTGAGCTCACACGGCATCCACCAAAAACGCACCGAGGCCTTGCACTTTGCCGGAGGGGTATTCACCAATTTGTCTCACGATCATTTGGATTACCACGCCACTTTTGCCGAATACCGCGATGTGAAAAAGCAGTTTTTTGACCAATTGCCCAAAACGGCCTTTGCTTTGACCAACCTTGATGATAAAAACGGGCCGGTGATGTTGCAAAACACTGGCGCGCGTAAAAAGTCCTATGCATTAAAAACCTACGCCGATTACAAAGCCCAAATTTTAGAAAACCAATTGTCGGGTTTATTGCTCAAGATCAATGACCAAGAAGTGTGGGTGCGTCTGATCGGCACTTTCAATGCCTATAATATTCTGGCCATTTACGGAACTGCAATTGAGTTGGGTCTAGAGCCATTAGATGCTTTGCGTTGGGTTTCTGAATTGGAGAGTGTTTCGGGACGTTTTCAGTTTATTGTATCCGCACACGAAAAAATTACCGCCATTGTTGATTATGCGCACACGCCCGATGCTTTGGAAAATGTGTTGCAAACCATCAATTCCATCCGTACCAAAAACGAACAACTCATTACGATTGTGGGTTGCGGAGGCGATCGCGATAAGACAAAACGCCCCATTATGGCGCAGATTGCGGCTCAATTTAGTGACAAGGTAATTCTCACTTCAGACAATCCCAGAACCGAAGATCCCGAACAGATTTTACGCGAAATGGAAGCGGGCATCGAACCCCAGCATTACAAAAAATCGATGACCATCACCGATCGTTACCAAGCCATCAAAACCGCTTGTCAATTGGCGCAAGCCCACGACATAATTCTCGTGGCGGGAAAAGGACACGAAACCTACCAAGAAATTCAAGGAGTTCGCTACGAATTTGACGACATGCAACACCTTCAGGACCTATTTATTCAACTTCAAAAATAAACCACCATGCTGTATTATTTCTTTGAATACCTCTATAAAACCTTGAATGTACCCGGAACAGGAGTATTTCAATACATTACGTTTCGATCGGCTTTGGCGGTGATTCTTTCTTTGCTTATTTCTACCATTTATGGCAAACGCATCATCACCTTTTTGCGCAACCAACAAGTGGGTGAAACCGTCCGCGAATTGGGCTTAGCAGGTCAAAACGAAAAAGCAGGTACGCCTACTATGGGTGGTTTGATCATCATTATTGCCACCTTGATTCCGGTTTTGTTGCTCACCAAACTCAATAATATTTACATCATTTTACTCATCGTGACCACGCTGTGGATGGGAACCATCGGCTTTATTGACGATTACATCAAAATATTCAAAAAAGACAAACAAGGTCTCAAAGGCATTTTTAAAGTGATTGGCCAAGTGGGCTTGGGCGTTATTGTGGGTTCGGTTTTGTATTTGCATCCGGGAGTCACCCTGCGCAAAGACAAAGTGACTACTGTGGTTGTCAATCAGTCGCAAAATGTGATTTCGGCCATGCCATTGGAAGAAAAATCCACCGCTACAACTATTCCGTTTTTTAAAAACAACGAGTTTGATTATGCCGAATTACTGGCCTGGACGGGAGACGGCTACGAAAAATGGGCCTGGTTGGTGTTTATCCCAATTGTCATTTTTATCATCACGGCTGTATCCAATGGCGCCAACCTTACCGATGGCATTGACGGACTGGCGGCAGGAACATCAGCTATCTCGGTTTTGGCTTTAGGGATTTTCACCTTTGTGTCGGGGAACATCATCTTTTCCAATTATTTGAACATCATGTACATCCCCAACTCGGGCGAAATGACTGTGTTTATCGCTGCTTTTGTGGGAGCGTTGGTGGGATTTTTATGGTATAATTCCTATCCCGCCTCGGTTTTTATGGGCGACACCGGTAGTCTTACCATTGGAGGAATCATTGCAGTTTTGGCCATTTCGGTGCGCAAAGAATTGTTGGTGCCTTTGTTGTGTGGGATCTTTTTGGTTGAGAATTTATCGGTAATTCTACAAGTGAGCTACTTCAAATTCACCAAAAAACGATTTGGCGAGGGCAAACGCATTTTCTTGATGTCGCCTTTGCACCACCATTACCAAAAGAAAGGCTACCACGAAAGTAAAATTGTAACCCGTTTTTGGATTGTGGGCATCGTGTTGGCCATTTTGTCTATTGTAACCTTGAAATTACGCTAATACCAATTCATTAATGAAGCGATTAGTCATATTAGGTGGAGGCGAAAGTGGTGTAGGAACGGCCATTTTAGGAAAGAAGCAAGGCTTTGAGGTCTTTGTTTCAGACAAAGGCGCTATTCAAGCTGTATACCAAGAAGTGCTCAACAAATATGGCATCGACTGGGAACAGTTGCAGCACACCGAGGCCAAGATTTTGAATGCAGATTTGGTCATGAAAAGTCCAGGCATCCCCGACAAAGTGGAATTGGTTAAACAAATCCATGCAAAAGGAATTCCGGTGATTTCAGAAATTGAATTTGCCGCTCCTTACACACAAGCGATTACCATTGGCATTACAGGTAGTAACGGTAAAACGACGACCACCATGCTTACGTATCATATTCTTAAAAATGCAGGATTAGACGTGGGTTTGGCGGGCAATATTGGAAAGAGCTTTGCCTGGCAGGTGGCCGAAGCCGATCACGCCTATTATGTGTTAGAATTGAGCAGTTTCCAATTGGACGGCATAGTGAACTACAAACCACATATTGCTGTATTGACCAACATCAGTCCCGATCATTTGGAGCGCTACGAATACAAATACGAGAATTACATCAATTCCAAATTTAGAATAACCATGAACCAAACCAAGCAAGATTACCTCATTTACGACGCCGATGATTCGGCTAGTGAAGCTTGGTTAGCAAATCATACAATCCCTGCTCAATTGATTCCTTTTTCAATCAGCAAAACCTTAAACACTGGCGCATACTTAAAAAACAACACTATGGAAGCACACATCAACGACGAAGAATTCATCATGGAGACCGAATACATCGCACTCGAAGGAAAACACAATTTAAAAAATGCGATGGCGGCAACTTCAGTGGCCAAATTGATGCAAATTCGATCGGCTACCATTCGAGAGAGTTTGTCCAATTTTCAGGGTGTTGAACACCGACTTGAAAAAGTGCTCAAAATTCAACATGTGCAGTACATCAATGATTCCAAAGCTACCAATGTAAACGCAACATTCTTTGCTTTAGACAGCGTGAATGCGCCAACGGTTTGGATTGTGGGAGGTGTGGACAAAGGAAATGATTACAGTGAGTTGATGCCCTTGGTACGCGAAAAAGTAAAATCAATTGTGTGTTTGGGTTTAGACAACACCAAAATCATTGAAGCCTTTGGTAATGTGGTGGATATGGTCATCGAAGTGGATAACATGCATGACGCGGTAAACATGTCGGCGCACCTGGCAGAAAAAGGCGACATTGTTTTGTTGTCACCTGCTTGTGCCAGTTTTGATCTGTTTGAAAATTATGAAGACAGAGGCAATCAATTTAAGCGAGAAGTAAAAAATTTATAGTCCGAAGCGAAGACACAATAGGCGTTGCAATAGAAAAACAATGCATTAAGTGGTTAATAAGTAAAAACAAATGAAGCAATTTTTAAACAGTTTAAAAGGAGATAAGGTGATATGGACCTTTGTGGCTTTGTTGGGCCTGTTCTCGTTTATGCCTGTTTTTAGTGCAAGCAGTAATTTGGCCAATTCGGCTCACGGTACCGGCAACACGCTAGGGTATTTGGTCAAGCATTTCATGCATAGCTTCATTGGGTTTTTAATCATTTTTGGCATACACAAAGTTCCGTATCAATACTTTAGAACCATTTCTCGTGTGATGTTGCCCGTGGTTTGGTTGTTGCTGGTGTTTACGTTGGCAAAAGGAACTGTAATTGCCGGTGCCAATGCGAGTCGATGGATTCAAGTACCCTTTATCGGCATCTCGTTTCAGTCCTCCACCTTGGCTTTCATAGTCTTGATGATTTTTGTAGCCCGATATTTATCAATAACCCGCGAAGAGCCCATTACGTTTAAGGTTTCCTTGTGGGAACTGTGGCTTCCGGTTTTTATTACTTTGGGATTAATATTGCCGGCCAATTTCTCTACTGCAGCACTCATGTTTAGCATGGTTTTGATGTTGGTTTACGTGGGTATGTATCCGCTGCGCTACATTGGAATGGTGATTGGAATGGGAGCAGCAGCCATTACTTTATTTATCTTGTTGAGTCATGCCATGCCAAACAATAGGTTGTTTACACGTGTCAAAACTTGGGAAAGCCGTATCGAAAACTTTTTGCAACACAAAGCCGATACGGACGACTATCAAATTGTGAAAGCCAAAACGGCCATAGCTACTGGTGGCTTGTATGGATTGGGTCCAGGGAAAAGTGTACAAAAGAACTTTTTACCACAGTCATCGTCTGATTTTATTTACGCCATCATTGTGGAAGAATACGGCTTAGTGGGTGGATTAGGGGTGATGGCCATGTATTTGTTATTGCTCATTCGTTTTATCATAGCCGCGCAAAAAGCCAACACCAAATTTGGTCAATTGGTCGTGGTGGGACTTGGGTTTCCCATTATTTTTCAAGCCTTGACCAATATGGCAGTTGCGGTGAATATGCTGCCCGTAACTGGACAACCCTTGCCATTAGTGAGCAGTGGAGGAAGTTCGATTTGGATGACCTGTATCGCCTTGGGAATCATTATTGGGGTAACCAAAAAAGAAGAAGAAATAGCCGAAGAACAAGCTGAAAAAGCCCGACGAGACGAAGCCTTGCGCCGCATGATTGACGAGCAAATAGCCCGCGAAGAAGCGGCAGATGCAGCCTTGTTGGCCGAAGAAAATTACTCGATTACGGATCGTTCACGAATATAATTGGAAATTCAATTAAGAAGTACAAAATGAGAAGCAGGCGATTTATCATTAGCGGAGGCGGAACAGGAGGACATATTTATCCTGCGATTGCGATTGCCAATGCCTTGCAGTTGCGTTTTCCGACAGCTACATTTTTGTTTGTCGGTGCCCAGGACAAAATGGAAATGCAAAAAGTACCGCAAGCGGGCTATGCAATCAAAGGCTTGTGGATTGCCGGTTTGCAACGTAAATTGACTCTCGATAACTTGCTTTTTCCATTCAAATTACTGAGCAGTTTATGGAAATCAAGTTGCATACTTCGCGAGTTTAAACCAGATGTAGTGATTGGAACCGGAGGTTTTGCCAGCGGTCCGTTGTTGCAGATGGCCAACAGCAAAGGAATTCCAACGCTCATACAAGAACAAAATTCCTATCCAGGGATCACCAATAAATTACTGAGTAAAAAAGCGAGTAGTATTTGTGTGGCTTATCCCGATTTAGAACGATTTTTTCCAGCTGAAAAACTCAGACTTACCGGTAATCCGGTGCGCCAAGATTTGCTGGATGTGCAAACAAAACGCGCAGAAGGAATTGCTCATTTTAAACTTGACCCAACCAAGAAAACACTGTTGATATTGGGTGGAAGTTTGGGCGCCCGAAGAGTAAACCAGTTGGTTGAAAAAGAATTGCCGTTTTTTATCAATCAAGGTATACAAGTGTTTTGGCAATGCGGCAAATTGTATTGGGAACAATACCAAAAACACAATGAACAATTGGGGGTGCAGGTAGTGGCATTCATTGACCGCATGGATTTGATCTACGCTGCGGCTGATTTTGTGATTTCCCGCGCCGGCGCTTCCTCGGTTTCGGAATTGTGCTTAGTGGGTAAGCCCACGCTGTTTATCCCATCGCCCAATGTGGCTGAAGATCATCAAACAAAAAATGCCCAAGCCATCGTAGCGCAGCAGGGCGCTTTGTTGCTGAAAGAAAGCGAATTGGATACTCAGTTTGAATTTGTTTTTTCAGACTTGCTTACCAATGAAACACTACAAGCGGATTTGTCACGCAACATACAAAAGTTAGCCAAGCCCCATGCAACCGAGGACATTGTAAACGAAATAATCAAACTAATTAAAAATCCGGAAACACAGGCGCACTAAGCGGTTTTCAAATAGACACCCACAATGAATCTAACCCAAATACAACATGTTTATTTTATTGGAATCGGCGGCATCGGTATGAGTGCCTTGGCCCGGTATTTCAATTACATAGGCAAAAACGTGGCGGGCTATGATAAAACGGCAACCCACCTCACCGATGAGTTGATTGCAGAGGGAATTGCCATACATTTTGAAGATAATATTGCGCAAATACCGCCGCACTTTTATACCGAAAACACTCTGATAGTCGTTACGCCGGCGGTGCCCGTTACCCATGCCGAGTGGAATTATTTTGTAGAACGCGAGTACGTCATCAAAAAAAGAGCTGAAGTGTTGGGCATCATCACCCAAGACACCTTCACCTTTGCAGTAGCTGGAACCCATGGTAAAACAACTACTTCGGCTATTTTAGGCCATATTTTGTTTGAAAGTGGTGTGGATGTAACGGCCTTTGTGGGCGGTGTTTTAGAAAATTACGATTCCAATTTGATTGGCCGAGGCAAAACGGTAACTGTGGTCGAGGCCGATGAATTTGACCGTTCGTTTTTGCATTTGCACCCCGATATGGCTTGCGTGACTTCCACCGATGCCGATCACTTGGACATATATGGCGACGCCCGCTCGATTGAGGCTTCTTTTCAAGAATTTGCAGCCAAAATTGACGATAAATCTAATTTGTTTGTGGCTACTGGTTTACCAATTGAAGGAACTGTGGTGGCCGTAAATCAAGATGCGCCGTACAAGGCCTGTCGTGTGCGCATCGAAAATGGCGCTTATGTATTTGATGTGCAAACCCCCACCGAATTGATTCGCGATTTGCGCTTTAGTTTGCCAGGCACACATAACTTGACCAATGCATTAATGGCTTTGGCTATGGCCAAAAAATACGGCGTGTCCAATGCCAAAATTGCCAAAGCATTGGCTTCGTTTAAAGGAATTCGTCGTCGTTTTTCGTTTCAGATTCAAACGGATGAGTTGGTGTATATTGATGATTATGCGCACCACCCCACCGAAATCAATGCCGTGCACCAAGCCGTGCGCGAATTGTATCCTGGTAAAAAGGTGTTGGCCGTTTTTCAGCCGCATTTGTTCAGCAGAACCCAAGATTTTGGAGCTGAATTTGCCAAAAGCTTGAGTCAGTTTGACCGTGTGATCCTGTTGGACATCTATCCGGCTCGTGAATTGCCCATTGAAGGAATTACCTCACAATGGGTGTTGGATCAAATAGCCAATCCACATAAATCAATGGTGTCAAAAGCCGATTTAGTAAGCGAATTGTGTGCGGCTGAAGAGCCAATAATTGTAACCATTGGAGCAGGCGATATTGGTGAGATGGTAAAGGAGATAAAAATAGGATTAGAACAAAAAAGTAGAACCTAAAACAAGCGGAATGATGCGTGCATATTTTACTTGGACAAACCTTCGATTAGGGCTCATGATGGGCTTGGTGATTTTTTTGTTTTCGTTTACCTCAATTCGAAACAATTCGAGGAAATTAAAGGGTTCAGCTGTTTTTTTTGTTGAAGAAAATTCGTTTTTCATTAAACAAGAATCGGTTAATAAATTGTTAATAGAAAATAATTCGCAGGTCTCAGCCATTGAAAAAGTTACGTTAGATTTGAACAAGTTGGAAAAATCCATAGCCCATAATCCAATGGTTGAGAAATCAGAAGTTTATGTAAGTATTGATGGAATTTTGAAGGCTGAGGTTGCTCAAAAAACACCCATAGCCCGTGTTTTTGATGCTTCAAGTTCTTATTATATTGACTACCACGGAAGGAAAATGCCTTTGTCAGAAGAGTTTACGGCACGCGTGCCTGTTGTGTCGGGAATACCTACCCCAAAATCGCTTCAACACATTGTTCCAGTTCTGCAGTATATTTTTAAAGATCCGTTCTTGAAGAAAAATATAATTGGCATTCAACTGGTTCCGGTTACCGGTTTGCGCTTACTCAGTCGAAATTACACTTACGATATTGAGTTTGGAAAACCCATTCGCGTGGAAGAAAAGTTTACTTGCTATAAAGCCTTTTATCAAAAAGCAGTGCTCGACAGCAGTTTAACTCAATATAAACGAATCAATTTGAAATTTGCGCAACAAGTGGTTTGCATAAAAAAATAGCCCATGGAAAACGAAAACATTGCAGTAGGTTTAGATATCGGAACGACCAAGATTGTGGCCATGATTGGCAAGAAAAACGAATACGGTAAGTTAGAAATCATTGGTATCGGAAAATCCAAAAGTTTGGGTGTAGCGCGTGGCGTGGTGAACAACATTACCCAGACCATCCAATCCATTCAGCAAGCCATTTCTGAGGCCGAAAGCAATTCGGGTTACCAAATCAAAGATGTAGTAGTGGGTATAGCTGGACAGCACATTCGTAGCATTCAGCACAGCGATTACATTAGCCGGTCGAATTCAGATGAAGTGATTGGGGGCAAAGACATTGAGCAACTCATCAATCAAGTCAATAAATTGGCGATGTTGCCCGGTGAAGAAATCATTCACGTGTTGCCACAAGAATTCAAAATTGATGGGCAATCGGATATCAAAGAACCCATTGGGATGTATGGTGGTCGTTTAGAAAGTTCATTTCATGTGGTAGTGGGCCAAGCCTCATCTATCCGTAACATTGGACGTTGCATACAAAATTCAGGAATTGAATTGTCAGGATTAACGCTTGAACCATTGGCTTCTGCTGATGCGGTGTTAAGTCAAGAAGAAAAAGAAGCCGGCGTTGCCTTGATTGATATTGGTGGTGGTACTACCGATTTAGCCATTTTCAAAGACGGCATCATTCGCCACACGGCTGTAATCCCATTTGGTGGAAACATCATTACCGACGACATCAAAGAAGGGTGTTCGATTATCGAAAAACAAGCCGAATTGCTTAAAGTTAAGTTTGGATCGGCTTGGCCAGGAGAGAATAGAGACAACGAAATTGTATCCATTCCTGGCTTACGCGGTAGAGAGCCCAAAGAAATATCCCTTAAAAATTTATCCAAAATTATACACGCCCGTGTGGTGGAAATCATTGAGCAAGTATTTGCTGAAATCCGCGCATACGGCCACGAAGATCCTAGAAAGAAACTCATTGCCGGCATTGTATTAACAGGTGGTGGAGCCAATTTGAAACACATCAAGCAATTGGTGGAGTACATCACCGGAATGGATACCCGCATTGGTTATCCCAACGAACACTTGGCAGGCAATTCAAATGTAGAGTTATCAAGTCCTTTGTATGCTACGGCTGTGGGATTGATGATGAACAGCATCGAAAATAAAACCCAAAGTGCTGTGCGCATCGAACGCGTGCCAGAAAAAACATCGCCACCCAATGAGCGGGCTCACGAGCCAGCGGTGCAGGCCATGCCAACGCATTCGGTTCCGGCTGAGGAAGTAACAGTTGAAGCAGATGTGAAAGAGCCCGTAAAACCAATCGTAACATCTGAAGGATTAGGAAAAAATTTCTTTAACAATTACTTCGTGAAGCTTAAAGATTTTTTAGATAACGCAGAATAGAACAAGACCAAAATAAAGAATTCAAAAAAACCAAAAAGTATGACAAGCAACTCAGATTTTGGAAGTATTTCATTTGATTTACCAAAAAACCAATCAAATGTGATCAAAGTAATAGGCGTTGGCGGCGGCGGAAGCAATGCCATCAACCACATGTTTAAGCAGGGCATCAAAGGAGTAGACTTTATTGTGTGCAACACCGATTCACAAGCCTTGCAAAACAGTGCAGTGCCCAATAAAATTCAACTAGGAGTGCACCTAACCGAAGGTCTTGGGGCAGGCGCAAATCCTGAAGTTGGTCAACAATCGGCCATTGAGAGCATTGCCGATATTGAAAAAATGTTGGACAGCAACACCAAAATGGTTTTCATTACTGCCGGTATGGGCGGTGGAACCGGAACAGGTGCTGCTCCCGTAATTGCACAATTGGCCAAAGAACGCGACATCTTGACCGTAGGAATTGTAACCAAACCGTTTCAATTTGAAGGAAAAGTACGTTACGAGCAAGCCTTGTTGGGTGTTGAGAAATTACGCAAACAAGTCGATTCTTTGATCGTAATCAACAACAACAAGCTAAGAGAAGTATACGGCAATTTAGGTTTTAAAGCCGGTTTCTCTAAAGCGGACGAAGTGTTGGCTACTGCCTCTCGTGGAATTGCCGAAGTAATTACACACCACTATACCCAAAACATCGATTTGAAAGACGCTAAAACCGTCTTGTCCAACAGTGGAACTGCCATCATGGGTTCAGCTACTGCTACTGGAGATAACCGCGCTAAAAATGCCATCGTAGCGGCCTTGGATTCTCCGCTATTGGACGACAATAAAATTACAGGAGCCAAAAACGTATTGTTGCTTATCGTTTCTGGAACCAATGAAATTACCATTGATGAAATTGGTGAAATCAACGACCACATTCAAGCTGAAGCTGGATTTAATGCCAACATCATCATGGGAGTTGGGGAAGACGAATCATTGGGTGATGCAGTTGCGGTGACTATCATTGCTACTGGATTCAATGCCGAACAGCAAAAAGAAATCATCAATACAGCACCCAATAAAATAATTCACACCTTAGATGGGGAACAAAAATTAGTTCAGGATCTCACGGCCAGCCCCGTGATTTCTTCGGCCAGTCCCTTGGATGAACCGTTGAATACCTCTTCTCAAAAAATTGTTTTTGAGTTGATGGAAGAGGAGATTGTAGCAGAACAAGAGCCCGTGATCAACGAAAATGAGTTGTTGTTTATTTCAGAATACATCAAGAGTTTAGACGTTACTTTTGAGATTGTATCGCCTGAAAAACCAGTTCAATTTCAAATTGAATCGGCCCCATTAGCGGTTACAGAAATTCCGGTTTACGAGCACCAAGTTGTAGCCAAAGAAGAGCAGGTAACCTTTACCTTTGATTTGCCACTAGCTAAATCAGAGCCGGAAGTTGATGAGAATAAAATTTTATTTGAGTTAACCAACGAAACCAAAAATATTGTGGTAAACCAACCCGTTCAGGTGGTTCCCATGACCGAGTTGAATGAAAACGGGATCGTTAAATATTCCCTCGAAGAGTACATGGAACTAGAGTCTGATTTGATGTCATCTAAGCCAGTTGCGGTGGTTGAGGAGCCAGTAGCCCCAGAAATGGACATTACCATGAAAGTGGATGAGGCGGTATCTTTTACTCCTTCCTATGATGAGATTTCTCCGCTTGAAATGTCCATTGAAGAAACCTTGAAGTTCAGAGCAGACGAACGTCGTCGTAAATTGAAAGACTTTAATTATAAGTTCAGTAACAGCAGTTCTCGCATCGATGAATTTGAGCGTGAGCCGGCCTACAAACGATCAGGTATAGATGTAACGACAAATCCATTGCTGAATACCGCTTCCAGAACTTCTTTGGGAGTAGACAGCAATGACGACTTGCAATTGCGTTCAAACAATTCCTTTTTGCACGACAACGTAGATTAATTGCCTTAGTCAAAAAAGTATAACCCGAAAGATCACAGCATTTTTCGGGTTATTTTTTTATCTTCGCACCCACAAATTGTACAATCAATTAAACCCTACACAATGAGTTTAGCTACCCAAATCATGGACGAAATGAAAAACGCCATGAGAGCCAAAGACACGATTGCTCTAGAAGCCTTGCGCGCCATAAAATCAGCTTTGTTGTTGGCACAAACCGAAAGCGGTGCCAAAGAAGAAATTGCGGCCGAAGACGAAATCAAATTGCTTCAACGCCTCATCAAACAACGCAAAGACAGCGCGACCATCTACACCGAGCAAGGACGTGCCGATTTGGCTGAACCCGAATTAGCTCAAGTTGCCGTAATCGAAAAGTTTTTGCCTGCGCAACTCAGCGAAGCCGAAGTAGAAGCCGTTGTGGCTCAAATCATCTCTGACAACGGATTTGCAGGCATGGCCAATATGGGTCAAGCGATGGGCCTAGCCTCTGCTGCCTTGGCTGGCAAAACGGATGGCAAAACAATTTCAACCTTGGTAAAGAAATTATTGGGTTAAAACCAACACAATAACGGCTGCGTAGTTCAACTGGATACCTGTCTGCCGACAGGCAGGGAATATCAGATTTCGATGGATTATTATACTTATGTTTTAAAAAGTGAGAAAGATGGCCGTTTATACAAAGGTCATACTTCAGATTTAACAATAAGATTAAGTCAACATAATACTGGAAAGACTAAATCTACAAAAGGTTTTATGCCTTGGGTTTTAGTTTATTTTGAAAGTTTTAAAACAATTGAAGAGGCAGTTGCAAGAGAGAAATTTTTTAAAACAGGATTTGGAAGGGAATATATAAAGTCTATATTAGACAAACAATAACGGCTGCGTAGTACAACTGGATACCTGTCTGCCGACAGGCAGGGAATATCAGATTTCGATTTCAAAAAGTTTGTTACAAACCATAATAATAGTAGAATAAATGATTTAATTAATAAAGGCTGCGTAGTTCAACTGGATACCTGTCTGCCGACAGGCAGGGAATATCAGATTTCGATTTCAAAAAGTTTGTTACAAGCCATAATAATAGTAGAATAAATGATTTAATTAATAACGGCTGCGTAGTTCAACTGGATACCTGTCTGCCGACAGGCAGGGAATATCAGATTTCGATTTCAAAAAGTTTGTTACAAGCCATAATAATAGTAGAATAAATGATTTAATTTTTAACGGCTGCGTAGTTCAACTGGATACCTGTCTGCCGACAGGCAGGGAATATCAGATTTCGATTTCAAAAAGTTTGTTACAAGCCATAATAATAGTAGAATAAATGATTTAATTTTTAACGGCTGCGTAGTTCAACTGGATAGAATATCAGATTTCGGCTCTGAGGGTTGGGGGTTCGAATCCCTTCGCGGTCACGAATAAACAAAATAAAGAGTAAAAACGTCCAAGTTCACTTGAGCGTTTTTACTCTTTTTTTGTTTTCAAAGCGGAGCGTTCAGGGATGTTGCGCCAGCAAACTCCCTGAAAAGTGAAGCTTTGCTATGTATGTCCAAGCTTGCTTGAGGAATTTTTTTATGCTTTTGTTCTTTCAAAGCGGCCGTTCAAGGATGTTACGCTAGCAAACTATAAGTGCAGCTTTGATTTGTTTCTTGCGGCCGTTCAAGGATGTTGCGCCAGCAAACTCCCTGAAAAGTGCAGCTTTGTCCTATCAATCCCAAGTTCACTTGAGCGTTTTTACTCTTTTTTTGTTTTCAAAGCATTTGAGAGTAAGAGGAGGACAGCCAGTGGCTGGGGAGTGTTCAATAAACTGTGTCATTTCATTTTATTCTATCACTAAAATACGCATTTAAATCATTTTGAATAGCTGACCAATGGAAAATTTGTCCATTCCACCTGGTTTGGGCATTCATAATAGCTAAGTATACTTGTTTTAAGATTGCGTTTTCTGAAGAGAAAGCACCTTTAGTTTTGGTCACTTTTCGTATCATTCGGTGATAACTTTCTATTGGATTTGTTGTGTACATTAGTCTCTTTAAATGGGGTGAATACTTGTAAATATTAGCTAGTCTGTCCCAGTTTTTATCCCAGCTCCTAAATATTGCAGGGTATTTTTTATTCCATTTTTCTCTAGCAAGTTCAAGAGCTTCAAGTCCTTTTTGCTCACTTGGAGATTGATAAACAACTTTTAAATCCTTCATTACTTCCCTTAAGTCAGTATGCGTTACATATTTTGCACTGTTCCTCATTTGATGAACCAAGCAAAGCTGTACTTCTGTTTTGGGATAATAGTCTTCAATTGCATCTCCAAAGCCTGATAAGTTATCAATACATGCAATAAATACATCTTCTAGCCCTCTATTTTGTAAATCATTAAGCACCTGACGCCAAAAACTACTACTTTCAGAATTGCCAAAATAGATGCCTAAAACTTCCTTTTGACCTTCCATTGTAACACCTAAAACGGAATAAATAGCTTTACTTTTGACTTGACCTTCGTCTCTAACTTTGTAATGCATTGCATCAAGCCAAATCAAAGGATAAACGCTTTCTAAAGGTCTATTTTGCCATTCTTTAATCTCTGGTAAAATTTGGTCTGTAATGCTGCTTATTGAACCATCTGAGATGTTAATATCATACATTTCCTTTAAATGATTTTGAATATCGGAATAACTCATTCCTAATCCGTATAAACCAATGATTTTTTTGTCAATATCACTACTGATTCTCACTTGACGCTTTGGAAGCGTCTGGGGTTCAAAGCTACCATTTCGGTCTCTGGGTGTTTCTAATTCAAAACTTCCTAAGCCACTAGTAATTGTTTTCTTCGCTTTACCGTTACGCCTGTTTTTCTCTGTTTTAGTCTCTTGAACGTGATCGGTTATTTCACTATCAAGTGAAGCTTCTAAAATCATTTTTAATAGCGGTGTGAAAACACCATCTGCTCCTGTAAGAGGCTTGCCTTGCTTTAATTTCTCTATCGCTGTCTTAGAGAAAGAATCAAAATCGAATTGTTTGCTCATAATAAATCAAATTTAAAAATTCATCTTCTATTTTTAATATTTGACACAGTTTATTGAGCATACTCAGTGGCTGTCAGGTATTTTTTATTCTTTAATAAACTTACTTACTCTACTATCTTGTAATTTAAAATAATAAATACCTTTTGACAATTGCTCTACATTAATTTCTGTATCAACTTCGTTAATATTGCCATTTAGAACAACTCTTCCTACACCATCAACTATAGAATAAGTTTGATTGATATAATTGCTGCCTATTTTTACATTTATAACGTTTAGAACGGGATTAGGAAAAAGCTGTAAACCAATTGTGTCAAATGTTTCTGTACTTAATTCACAATTCAATCCAGCATCTGTGATGGTCCAGCCATAGTTTTGTATTATTGAATTTCTAGCTGCTTCACCAAGGCAATAATTAGAATTCCCTCCAGAAAAATTCACATTTTGTTGCAAAGGAGTTTCATTTGGACTTATTGTTGACCAACCTATTAGTAAATCATCATAATTTGCAGTGGAAAGTCCAGCATTCGTAAACATATTATCCATAAAAGTCACACTACTCACATTCCAAGAGCCAATTGGTTGATTAAAAGCGGTAGCGCCGTTAAACATTTTATACATATTAGTTACATTACTAACATTCCAAGAACCAATAGGTTGGTTAAAGGATATAGCAGATTCAAACATATTAAACATATCAGTTACATTACTCACATTCCAACTTCCTATATTTTGGTTAAAGGCGTTTGCGTTAGCAAACACACCAATCATAGTAGTCACACTGCTCACGTCCCAATTTGCAATTGGCTGGTTAAATAGGTTAGTGTTTGCAAACATAGAACTCATATTAGTTACATTACTTACATCCCAATTTCCAATTGGTTGGTTAAAGGCGGTAGAGCTAGCAAACATACCAACCATATTAGTCACACTACTCACATTCCAATTTCCAATAGGTTGATTAAATGCATTAGCCCCTTGAAACATAGCTCCCATATTTGTCACATTACTAACATTCCAAGAATTAATTGCTTGGTTAAAAGAATCAGTACCAGCAAACATACCTTGCATTGTAATTACGTTAACTACATTCCAATTTTCTATATTTTGATTAAAAGAATTTGCATTTATAAACATTCTCTGCATATTATTTACATTACTCACATTCCAAGACCCGATAGGTTCATTAAATATATCAGCACCATTAAACATATCGCGCATATTAATCACATTACTCACATTCCAAGATTCGATAGATTGGTTAAATGCTGTAGCATTTTCAAACATATTAGACATATTAGTTACATTATTTACATCCCAAGACTCAATATTTTGATTGAATGTTATATCGTTTTTAAACATAGTAGACATAGTAGTAACATTACTCACATCCCAAGAGTCAATTGGTTGATTGAAGTCAGTGGCGCCAGAAAACAGAACGAACATACTTGTCACCAGCGTTGTAACGATATTGTTAAAAGGAATTGGTGTAGTGCTGCCCGGTGGTGTAAAAAAAGTTATGCCCGATGGAATATTTTTAGCATAATTAGTTATATTACTTCTAGTTGCATTATCAACAATAACAAACCATTCCATTCCTGTTCCTCTTGGGTTTGCTTGAACAAAGCGTGGATTTGGAACTGTAGTTCCTGTCCATTTTAGGGTTACGCCATTTGTATCCAGTACAACTGTTTGTGCTTTGGTATATTGTGTTATGAGTACAAAAGCAATAATAATGAGTGCAAATTTTTTCATGATTTTTATTTATTGTGAGCCCAAATGTAAAGAATTTAAATATATACCTAAAACCCCACCTGCCGTAATATGGTCTTCCCAAACGGAATTAGCGCAATCGTTTCTACTTGATTGGTTTGTTTGTTGCGTGCTTTTAGTTCAATTTTTCCGTTGTTGAATGTGGCCTGATTGGCTGAGATAAATTGATAGCGACTGTCTTCTACAGGAGAATAAGTAAAATCTTCAAAATTGGATAAATAGGATCTCCCTTTGTGTTCGATGGCTTCAATTGACTTGGCATAAAATGGCACTATCCGTCAAACTGTGTAAGTAGAAAATAATGGGGTTTTAAAACCCCATTATTTTTTTGTTTAATTTTAATTAATAACACAGTCTCATGAAAAAAGAAGATTTATTATCGGATGCTTTTTT
>JAGNTC010000006.1 GCA_017987725.1 Flavobacterium sp. | reverse complement strand
GAAGTTTCGCAAGCGGTAAAGGCAAAGAGCGCATCGATCGTTTTATCTGGCGAAACACCAGGATACAAATGGATCAGGATTTCTACCTCAGCTGCCGTATTGTCTTCAATTTTTTTGATTTTGATTTTGCCTTTTTCATTGGCTTTCAAGATACTGTCAATCAGGGTTGTGGTATTGGTCGAAAACGGAATTTGGGTAATCACCAAAGTGTTTTTGTCCAATTGACCAATCTTGGCCCGCACACGAACTCGGCCACCACGCATCCCGTCATTGTAATTGGTCATGTCAGCAATACCCGCCGTTTGAAAATCGGGGAACAACTGAAACGGTTTGCCTTTTAAAATCTTAATCGAGGCATCAATGAGCTCGTTAAAATTGTGTGGCAATATTTTAGTAGACAGTCCCACGGCAATCCCTTCAGCACCTTGGGCCAAAAGCAAGGGGAACTTAACCGGTAAATTATTGGGCTCTGCCCGTCGACCGTCATAAGAAACGCCCCAATCGGTGATCTTGGGACTGTACAATACTTCTAAGGCAAATTTGGACAAACGCGCTTCGATGTAACGCGAAGCCGCTGCGCCATCGCCCGTGAGGATATTTCCCCAGTTTCCTTGGCAATCAATGAGCAATTCTTTTTGACCAATTTGCACCATCGCATCGCCAATACTGGCATCGCCGTGCGGGTGATATTGCATAGTATGCCCTACCACATTGGCTACTTTGTTGTATCGGCCATCGTCCAATTCTTTAAGCGAATGCATGATGCGGCGTTGAACCGGTTTAAAACCGTCCTCGATAGCCGGCACTGCACGCTCCAAAATTACGTAGGAGGCATAATCCAAAAACCAGTCTTTGTACATGCCGGTTACCTTGGTTATGGTGTCCTGCCCCTCGTCGGTGTGCTCATAAAAATGAGTACCTGCGGGAACTTGTTCTTGGTCTAAGGGGTCTAAAATTTCTTCTTCGTCCATATTCGTTCGCGTTTGCACGCTATTGCGTTTAGGCCTCGGCTAAGGCGTCTAATTCTACTTTCAAATTGTTGATGATAAAGTCTTGTCGATCGGGGGTGTTTTTGCCCATATAGAAGGACAACAATTGCTCAATCGAGGTGTTTTTATCAAGCATGATAGGATCCAAGCGAATATCTTCGCCAATGAAAAACTGGAACTCGTTGGGAGAAATTTCCCCCAATCCTTTAAATCGGGTGATTTCGGGTTTGGGTTTTAATTTTTCGATGGCGGCTCTGCGCTCTTCGTCGGAGTAGCAATAAATGGTTTCTTTTTTGTTGCGCACCCTGAACAAGGGAGTTTGCAAAATATACAAGTGTCCGTCTTTGATCAATTCGGGGAAAAACTGCAAAAAGAAAGTGATCAACAACAAGCGAATGTGCATCCCATCGACGTCGGCATCGGTAGCGATGACAATGTTGTTGTAACGCAAATTTTCCATGTCGTCTTCAATGTCTAAGGCCGCTTGCAACAAATTGAATTCCTCGTTTTCGTATACGATTTTCTTGGTCATGCCATAGGAATTCAAGGGTTTCCCGCGCAAACTAAACACCGCTTGCGTATTCACATCTCGCGATTTGGTAATCGATCCCGAAGCCGAATCTCCCTCGGTAATAAACAAGGTGCTTTCTAAACACCTTGGATTCTTGGTGTCCATGAGGTGCACCCGGCAATCGCGTAATTTTTTGTTGTGTAAGCTCGATTTTTTGGCGCGGTCTTTGGCCAATTTACGAATGCCCGATAACTCCTTGCGCTCGCGTTCGGCTTGCAAAATCTTGCGCAACAAAGCATCGGCGGTTTCTGGATTTTTGTGTAAAAAATTGTCGAGTTTGTTTTTAACAAAATCATTGACAAAGGTACGCACCGAAGGCATTCCGGGCTCAGAACCCATTTCGGTAGAGCCCAATTTGGTTTTGGTTTGTGATTCAAAAACCGGCTCCATTACTTTGATGCTGATGGCGCTCACAATCGATTTGCGCACATCGGAGGCCTCAAATCCTTTGTTGTAATATTCGCGTATGGTTTTTACCACCGCCTCACGAAAGGCCGCCAAATGTGTTCCACCTTGGGTGGTGTTTTGGCCGTTTACAAAGGAGTGGTATTCTTCGCTATATTGGGTTTTGCTGTGGGTCAAGGCAATTTCGATGTCATCGCCTTTGAGGTGAATGATTGGGTATTCTAAATCATCCACATGGATGGTTTCTTCGAGTAAATCTTTTAATCCGTTTTCAGAAAAGTATTTTTCACCGTTGTAAATGATGGTCAAACCATTGTTGAGGTAACAATAGTTTTTGAGCATTTTGATGACATACTCGTTTCTGAATTTGTAATTCTTGAAAATGAGCTCGTCGGGCACAAAAGTCACTTTGGTTCCTTTGCGTTTGGTGGTGTCGATGATGTCTTCTTCTAAGACCAAATTTCCGGCATTGAATTCGGCTGCTTTTTGTTTGTCATCGCGCACCGATTCCACTCTGAAATAATTGGAAAGCGCATTGACCGCCTTGGTTCCTACTCCATTCAATCCCACCGATTTTTTAAAGGCCAACGAATCGTATTTTCCTCCGGTATTCATTTTGGAAACCACATCAACCACTTTGCCCAAGGGAATTCCTCGTCCATAATCGCGCACCGAAACCATTTTGTCTTTGATGGTCACCTCAATGGTTTTGCCTGCGCCCATGACAAATTCATCGATACAATTGTCGATTACTTCTTTCAGTAAAATGTAGATTCCATCGTCGGGAGAAGAGCCATCACCCAACTTACCAATGTACATCCCCGGACGCATGCGGATGTGTTCTTTCCAGTCAAGGGAGCGTATGTTGTCTTCGGTATATTGATTTTGTTCAGCCATGATAAGCACTAACGAATTTGCGCTAATGTAAAAGAATGCGCAGTACAATCAAAGCACGCCAGGCATAAGTTATCAATAATGATATTGACAATTTTAACCCCAAAAAAGAAGTTTACTTACTAAAATTGGCATACTTGTGCAACTTCATGTTGAGCTCTTTGGGATTGAAGGGCTTGATGATGTACTCGTTGATGCCAATTTGCAGTGCGCGGTCCAAATACCCAAAAGAAGCCGAGGCCGAAAGCGCTATAATTGGAACCAGTTTGTCCGTTTTTCTGATTTCAGTGGTGGCTTCATAGCCATCCATCACCGGCATAGACAAATCCATTAAAATAATGTGGTAGCTGTTTTGGGCAAATTTATCAAGTGCGACCAGACCATTTTCGGCCAAATCGACTTCGACCTCCCATTTTTGCATGATTTTTTGAGCAATTTTGATGTTAATCAAATTATCCTCCACCAACAATACTTTAAGTCCACGTAAATTGATTTCTTCGTATGATTCTTGAATAGATTGTGAATCAATGGTTTGCGAATGGCTTACAACAGGCAAACTCAAAGTAAAATAAAAATTTGAACCTGTTCCAATTTCCGACTCAAAGGCAATGTCCGAGCCCAACAAATGCAACAAGCGTTGTGTAATGACTAAACCTAAACCTGTTCCTCCGTATTTGCGCGAAGTTTTGTTGTCGGCCTGGGAGAATTTTAAGAATATTTTTTTAAAGTTCTCTTTTTCAATACCTATTCCTGTATCAATAACCTCTACTTTAAAAGTGGATATCTTATCGAGCAAAGCAATTTGGGATACTTTAATTTGCACCTTGCCATTGGTGGTAAATTTTAACGCATTGGACAGCAAATTGTTTAAAATTTGACCAATTCGCAGTGGATCACTACTCACGTTAGGCATGAAGTTATTGTCAATCAAGACCTCTAGTTGATTCAGGTTTTCGCTTGCACGAACTTCAAATGATTTGGCAATTTGCAGCACCATGTCCCTGAAATTGAAATTAATTTTCTCTAATTCAATTTTACCTGCTTCAATCTTATTGAAATCAAGTATATCGTTGATGAGTAAAAATAAATTTTGTGCCGAATGCTTGAGCGTACCTAGGTTTTCTTGCAAACTCTCTAAACTGTTTTCCTGTTCCATGATGTAGGTAAGTCCAATAATGGCGTTGAGTGGCGTGCGCAACTCGTGGCTCATCAAGGACAAGAAATCAGATTTGGCTTCGTTGGCGGTTTCGGCTACCGATTTGGCCTCGACTAGTTGCTGCTGGTATTCTTTTTTGAACTCAATCTCTTGGGTAAGTATCGTAAGCAAATCAATTAAATCGTCTTCGTCAGCATTGGTTGGACTCGACTCTTTATCACTGAGTTGTTTGATGGCTTCCACCAATTTACTCTGAAAAAACTGTTTGCGTTCCAACTCTTGTTTGATACGCAAATTGATCGCTGTGTATTCGCGATCGTTTAATTTGGCCGATTGCTCAAACAGCTCGGCATCTTTGTCATAGTTGATGTAGGTTTGATTTACAACAGCAATGAAATCCATCATTTCAGAACTTTGACTCAAGAATTCTGGTGTCAAATACTTGTTGATTTGTCGTTGTAGGTGGCGATGAATGGGGAGCGTTTTCATGGCAATAATTTACGATTCAAATAAGGTCGTGATGGTCATGGTTTGGTTTTGCAAATCGCAACCTACTTTTTTGGTGTTTGGGGTAATTTCACCATAGGAATAAAAACCAAATAATAAAACGTCTTTTCCCAACACTTCGCGCACGGCTTCGATCTCTTCTTCGACCCGATCGCCCAACACAATTTTTCGGCCCACACAACTGATGAGCAGAGCAATTTTGGTGTAATCTTGCCCATCAAAAAGGGTATTTGAAGCGGCATTATACGAAGCATCGATTAATTTATCGGAATTGCTTTTCATGAATTTCACCAAAGATCCCATAGGTAAATTTCCAGCAAAAGTCATGGATTTCTCTTCCTCGTCTATGGATAAAATGGTACGAACTACGGGCTCAGCATCGGGTGATTCTTTCATCGAAAGTGGGAAATACAAGGATGATCCCGGTAGTTCTTCAGCATACTTGCCCAAGTATTCTTTGTAAATATCGAGCGCATAACGATCACCTATTTTAAAGACTTTGTTTTTGTCGGACAAGGTTACTTCTCGTTCTGGACCAAAATCACTCCATCCACCTTCTGATCCAAAGCCAAATTGCAAACGGTTTCCATAAAAGCCAACAATGACTATCGTATTGGGAACCGCATCACGATTGAGCCCTACTATGGTTTTTTCAAACAAATACCCATCTCCCGCTATTCCTCCAAAAATGGGTATTTGGTGATTAGTTTCAACTTTCAATTCATCGACAAGATCAGTGCCATTTACATGGCTACCCTCGGAAATTACTAATAAAGCAGTTAGATCAGCTTGCATTAATTCATTTTGAACACGTTTACCCAAATAAGAGGCTGAACTTGTTGTATCTACTTGAATTTCAATCGTTTTAATGGGAGTGTGCTCGAATTGTATGGCAGTGACGACCACTTGTTCTTCTACTAACTTATTATTGGTCATTTGTCCCGAGGCTGAGGATATTAAAATGGATGCATTCGGGAATTTTTGCTTTAACTGTGCGTAGGGCTTGAGTGTATCTAAGGTAGTACGTTCGGCAAAGGCCAATACTAAATTAGCTTGTGCAGGATCAAATTCAACACTCGCATACACGTTTTCTGTGGTTGAATTTAGATTGATGAGGTATTGACTTTGCTTCATTTAACAACTGTTTAGCGGAATTAATAGTTGATAAATGTAAAAAAAATTACCTTACTTGAACAATAAGGTAATTAATTAGCTTTTATTTTTTGAATTTTCCTAGCTACACGTTAAAACGGAAATGCATCACATCGCCGTCTTTTACAATGTATTCTTTTCCTTCCACACGCAATTTTCCAGCTTCTTTTACTTTGGCTTCAGAACCCAAGGCCGAAAAATCTTCGTAGGCAATTACCTCAGCACGGATAAATCCTTTTTCAAAGTCGGTATGGATTACACCGGCTGCTTTAGGTGCGGTATCGCCAATATTGATGGTCCAAGCGCGCACTTCTTTTACGCCTGCAGTAAAATAGGTTTGCAATTGCAATAATTTGTAGGCCGCACGAATCAACACTGCTGATCCTGGCTCAGTCAAGCCCATGTCTTCCAAGAAAACCTGGCGCTCTTCGTAACTTTCCAACTCGGTTATATCCGCTTCAGCACCAACCGACAACACAATTACTTGCGCATCTTCGTCTTTTACCAATTCGCGTACTTGATCTACATAGGCATTTCCATTGACAGCTGAGGCCTCGTCCACGTTGCATACATACAATACTGGTTTGGCTGTGATCAACTGAAAATCGGCCATCAACTCTACTTCATCGTTGTTTTGAGGAGTAACCGTGCGCGCCGATTTGGCTTGTAACAAGGCTTCGCGAATGCGGTCCAAGAACGCCTTTTCAACTTGGGCTTCTTTGTTGCCCGTTTTGGCTGCCCGATTTACTTTTTCTAAGCGTTTTTCGACCGTTTCTAAATCCTTTAATTGCAATTCGATATCGATCGTTTCTTTGTCGCGAATGGGATTAACATTCCCATCAACATGCACAATATTGTCGTTATCAAAACAACGCAATACGTGAATAATGGCGTTGCATTCTCTAATATTTCCTAGAAATTGGTTCCCTAAACCTTCCCCTTTACTGGCTCCTTTTACCAAGCCGGCAATGTCTACAATATCAACGGTGGCCATTTGCACACGCTCTGGTTTTACCAATTCTTCCAAACGTACGATACGCGGATCCGGCACATTCACTACGCCTATATTGGGTTCAATGGTGCAAAACGGAAAATTCGCACTTTGCGCTTTGGCATTTGACAAACAATTAAATAAAGTTGACTTTCCTACATTGGGTAATCCTACAATTCCTGCTTTCATCTATTATAGTGGGTTTCTTTAGTTGTTGTGTAAAAAGGCTTGTCTGTTGAGCAATGTTTCTTCGCTTTCCACATGATTGTCATCGGGCACACAACAATCAACCGGGCAAACAGCCGCGCATTGGGGTTCGTCGTGAAATCCTTTGCATTCGGTACATTTGCTGGGTACGATGTAATAAATATCATCAGATACTGGCGTTTGTGGCGCATCGGCATCTACTTCTTCACCGGAAGGTAAAATCAATTTGCCTTTCAGTTTAGTACCATCTTTGTAGCGCCAATCATCGGCACCTTCATAAATTGCAGTATTGGGACATTCGGGTTCACAGGCCCCGCAGTTGATGCATTCATCGGTAATTATAATCGCCATACGTTTGAATTTAATGGGTAGAATAATCAGAAAAATAATTTATCCGAACCTCTGCTGAATTCCTACTCGTTAATAACTTAATTTTGCGCAAAAATACATTCAAAACAATTCATATACAACAAAGAAATGGCAGCAAAAGAGACAATTCGCGCTTTTGTAGAATTAGGTAAATTTTTACAGCAATTTCGCACCGATTCGCCGCAAAAAAACGAAGCGGTATTGGGCAATGATGTCCATTTTGATGCCTTTGAGGCACTCATTCAATTGTCGCAGTCACACAACGGCTGGTTTACCCCAGCACAAGTTCGATTTGCCTTGGGTTCGTGGGCCGATGCTTTAACAGCCGACAACCTCAACCACTGGCTTTCTGATTACCAAACACCCACCTCTAATCCTAAAACAATTGGTTTAATTCTAGCCGGAAACATTCCAATGGTGGGATTTCATGATCTACTGGCGGTATTGGTTTCAGGACATCAAGCCGCAATCAAAACCTCATCAAATGACCAAAAATTACTGCCTTTTTTAGTTGGTTATTTACAAGCTATTTATCCCGAGCTAAGCAGTCGAGTTCAATTTTCAGAAAACAAACTCGAAAATTTTGATGCCGTAATTGCAACCGGCAGCAACAATACAGCACGTTATTTTGAATATTATTTCAGAGATAAACCGGCCATCATTCGCAAAAACAGAAACTCGGTTGCGGTGTTAAGCGGTCAAGAAACTCCTGCAGAATTACACGCGCTTGGAGAAGACATCTTCCGTTATTTTGGTTTGGGCTGCCGCAATGTTTCCAAGCTATTTGTGCCCAAAGGCTATGACTTCACGGCTTTTTTTGAAGCCATTTTTAGTTACCAAGATGTGATCCATTATGAAAAATACGCCAACAACTACGATTACAATAAGGCTGTCTTTTTGATGAGTAATTTCAAACTATTGGACAATGGCTTTTTGACAATCAAAGAAGACAGCAGCTACGCCTCTCCCATCTCGTCGGTGTTTTATGAATTTTACGAATCACTTGATCAATTGGCTCACCGTTTATCCAACGACCAGGATCAGTTACAGTGCATCGTATCTTCCAATCTTGTGGAAGGTAGTATACCGTTTGGAAGCACCCAAAAACCCGCCTTGTGGGACTATGCTGATCGGGTGGATACCCTTGCGTTTTTGCTTGCGATTTAACTTTTTAGTTGCAAAAGGTGCAGACTATATCGTTTTTGTTGATAACCTACTGTGAATGCTAATAAATAATAGCGAGAATTACCGTCCTATTCCCGAAATTTGTGCCTTCATTTTTTCGAACTTGAATTTATCTTATGAAAAAACACAATTACAGTGCAGGGCCTTGCATTTTGCCGCAAGAAGTTTTTGAAAAATCGGCAGCGGCTATCCTCGATTTTAATCAATCTGGCTTATCTATTTTAGAAATTTCACACCGCAGTAAAGATTTTATTGCCGTGATGGAGGAAGCACGTGCCTTGGCATTAGAATTGCTGGGATTAACCGGAAAAGGCTATCAAGCCTTGTTTTTGCAAGGTGGTGCCAGTATGGAATTTTTACGTGTTCCCTACAACCTTATGCCAATAGAGGGACAAGCAGCCTACTTAGATACGGGAACTTGGGCCAATAATGCCATCAAAGAAGCCAAACTTTTTGGAGAAACTGTGGTGGTGGGTTCCTCTAAAAATGACAACTACAACCACATTCCAACGGATTATACTATTCCTTCTACTGCAAGTTATTTTCACTGCACCAGTAACAATACCATTTTTGGCACGCAAATCAAATCGTTTCCAGAAACCAATGTTCCGATTGTTTGTGACATGAGTTCGGATATCTTTTCTAGAACTTTAGATTTCTCAAAATTTGATTTGATCTATGCCGGAGCACAAAAAAATATGGGACCTGCAGGAACAACTTTAATCATCATCAAGGAATCGATAATAGGAAAATCAGGCCGAGTGATCCCAAGCATGTTGGATTATGAGAAGCACCTCAAAGCCGACAGCATGTACAATACACCTGCCGTTTTGCCTGTGTATACATCCTTACTTACCTTGCAATGGTTGAAAAAACAAGGCGGAATCGCAGCGATTGAAAAACAAAATGAAGCCAAAGCGCAACTTATATACAACGAGATTGACCGCAATCCGCACTTTGTAGGAACAGCACACAAAGCCGATCGTTCAAACATGAATGCTACGTTTTTGTTGAACGATCCCGCACACCAAGATGCCTTTGATGCATTGTGGAAAGCCGCCGGAATTTCGGGCTTACCCGGACATCGCTCCGTAGGCGGATACCGTGCTTCCATGTACAATGCCTTGCCGTTAGAAAGCGTGCAGGTTTTAGTAGATGCGATGCAAGAATTAGAACAGAAAGTACAATAAAACAACCCGTTAACCCTATAGCATGAAAGTATTAGCCAATGATGGAATTTCAAACAGTGGAATTCAAGCCTTAGAAAAAGGCGGATTTGAGGTAATCACCACCAAAGTGGCTCAAGAACAAGTAGCCAATTACATCAATACACACCAAATCCCGGTGGTATTGGTTCGTTCGGCTACAAAAATTAGAAAAGACATCATTGATGCCTGCCCTAGCATAAAAATCATTGGTCGTGGCGGTGTGGGAATGGACAACATTGATGTAGAATATGCCCGATCCAAAGGGATTCACGTGATCAATACGCCTGCCTCTTCCTCTGAAAGCGTAGCCGAATTGGTTTTCGCGCACCTTTTTTCGGGGGTTCGATTTTTACACGATGCCAACAGAAATATGCCATTAGAAGGCGATCAAAACTTTGACGGCTTGAAAAAAGCTTACGCCAATGGCATTGAATTGCGGGGCAAAACGCTAGGAATTATCGGATTTGGTCGCATCGGACAAGCAACTGCCAAAATGGCCTTGGGATTGGGGATGCGCGTGATTGCAACTGACGGATTTGTCCCCAAAGCAAGCATTACTGTTGATTTTTACAACGGACAAGAACTGGTTTTTGTGATTGATACCATTGAAAAAGAAACTTTATTGCAACAAGCTGATTTTATTTCGATTCACGTTCCGGCCCAAGCGGATTATGTAATTGGACAGCCCGAATTTGAGTTGATGAAAGATGGAGTAGGCATTGTAAATTGTGCTCGAGGTGGCGTAATAGACGAAGTAGCCTTAGTAGCTGCCTTAGACAGTGGTAAAGTCTTGTTTGCCGGATTGGATGTGTTTGAAAATGAACCCACACCCGAAATTCAATTGTTGATGCACCCTAAAATTTCCTTGACTCCGCACATTGGGGCGGCTACACTTGAAGCCCAAGATCGAATTGGTTCCGAATTGGCGCAACAAATCATCCAATTGATGAGTTAAAAGTCAAAATTATATACCACATAAAGCCAACACATTTTGTTGGCTTTTTTATGTAATATAGACTTGCTCAAATGGCTTAATCGCTATATTTGTGTTGAATTTTCAAATAATGAAAAAGCTCAAAGAACGCTGGAATGTGAGTTCCAATTGGCAACTCACCCTTATTTTTATCGTATTTGCCCTCACCGGCTCGGCTTCGGCTTGGCTTTCCAAACCCTTGTGTGAAGAATTGGGCATTTCTAAAGCGTTGTTATCGCATTGGTATACGCCCGTGCGATTATTGCTAATTTTTCCTATTTACCAAGTACTCTTGGTTACGATTGGAACACTATTTGGTCAATTTACCTTTTTTTGGAACTTTGAAAAGAAAATGTTGCGCAAGATGAAATTAAGTTTTTTATTACCCAAAGAGCCCCAATAACTTGAACCTATTGTATATAAAAAGTTTGTTTCTTTGTGCAAATTGAAAATCCATGATCCAAGCCCTAAACATTCATAAATATTACGACCAACTTCACGTATTAAAAGGCGTTGACCTTCACATTCAAGCCGGTGAAATTGTCTCGATTGTGGGTGCTTCTGGTGCAGGAAAAACGACTTTGTTACAGGTTTTGGGCACGCTTGACAAACCAAGTCCTACTGCGGACACCAAACTGCAGATAAATGGAGAAGATATTTTGCAGTTGGCCGATAAAAAATTGGCAATGTTTCGCAACCAACAGCTGGGCTTTATCTTTCAATTTCACCAATTATTACCTGAGTTTTCGGCACTCGAGAATGTCTGTATTCCGGCCTATATTGGCGGTAAAAAACAAAAAGAAACTGAAACTGAAGCCATACGACTGCTGGATTATTTAGGCCTTTCGCATCGCATCCACCACAAGCCCAGCGAGTTATCGGGTGGTGAACAACAACGCGTAGCCGTAGCCAGAGCCCTCATCAATAAACCGGCCATTATTTTTGCCGATGAACCTTCGGGGAATTTGGATACCGCCTCGGCCGAAAACCTACACCAGTTGTTTTTTCAATTGCGCGCCGATTTTGGCCAAACTTTTGTCATTGTGACCCACAACGAAGACTTAGCCAACATGGCCGATCGCAAATTGGTAATGGTGGATGGGAAAATTGAAAACTAATGATACTCATAGCGCTCAGCTGGATCATTTTCTTTTTCATCTTCCTTTCAAACGGATATGTATTCTCTAAATTTGTTCGTATACCGCCAAAATCTGTATCAATTACTTTGTTATTGGGATTATTTTTTCAAACCGTTTTACTCACAATTACCAGTATTTTTTATAAGATTGGCCTGCTTGTATTTATCATAAATTGCTTATTCAGTTGTAGTGTGATTTTCATTTACCAAAAAGAAATTTTTGGCCTATTTAGCTCGCAATTTGATCAACTTAAAAACTACACGTTTCCTACAAAAGCATTACTTTTTATTATTCTATTGACAGCCTTAAAAACATCAAGCGATGTACCCTTTTTAATTGATAATGAAAGTTATTACATCCAATCAATCAAATGGATAAACGAATATGGATTGGTAAAAGGATTGGCAAATCTGCATCTTTTTTTAGGTCAAATGTCTCCTTTTCATATTCTGCAAGCAGGTTATAACTTTACTTTTTTATCTGCCAGATTTAATGATTTAAATGGATTCATCTTGGTGGTTTGCATGGGCTTTTTTGTTCAAAAAATGGTGGAACACAAGCAAGGTAAAAGCGCGCATTGGATAGGTTTTATTGTACTATTTTATATGCTTTTTCTTCAATTTGTGAGTCAACCTTCACCTGATTTGAGTTTGATTTTAATTACCCCAATCATTTTGTATCTGTATATAGATCATCAAAATTCTACAACGGCTTTACGAACGGCAATTTTGCTTTTTTGCTTTATTGTATTCATAAAAATTACTATAGCTCCGCTAGGTCTTTTAATTTTGTGGTGGTGCATTAAAAAAAAGGAAGGACGCGTGTTTTTGCTCGTTGCACTATTGATCATTGGGCTGTTGTTTTGTCTCAAAAATATAATTATTACAGGTTACCCTTTGTTTCCATTTCGATTTTTTGCTTTTGAAGTGACATGGAAATTACCTCTTTCATTACTTGAATATTTAAGTGACATTACTATAAATGCTGGTTATTTTGAAGGAAATACAATAAAAAACGCAAACTACTTTACCAAGTTTATTTCCTGGATACAATTAAAAGGACTAAATCAACTCTTCAATTGGGGTGTATTGTTGATGTTTGCCATATGTCCATTTACACGTACTTTTCGATTAAACAACTTAGTAAAAAGCGCCTATTTTGTATTGGCTTTTCACTTTATTTTGATTTTTTTTAAATCTCCACAATTTCGTTTTTTTCTACCAGAACTTGTTTTTTTGGCAGCCATTACAGCTTCAGAAGTTTATTTGCTGTTCAAGTTAAAAGCCAATTATATGCCCTCAATTTTAATAGGTGTTATTCTACTTACTTATGTTTTATCCGATTGGGTAAATTTAAATTCATTGACTAAAAATAAATTTCACCAAACGCAGAGTACATTTTCTTTATCTCAATTGATTATTCCTAATTCAAACACGAAATTTCCTAAAATGGAATTTGATAGTTTGCGTCTTAAAAATTTGAATTTTTATTCGCCAAAAGAAAACTTCTTTTTATATGGAACAGCAGAAGGTCCTTTGCCTTGTGTAAATAAAAAGCAAGTGAAATTTATTTACAAAAAAACAGGGTATATACCTCAACAGTTGGACTCAACTATTGGTGGAGGTTTTTATTCTTTAAAATACCAACGTGATGCTCAATGACCTCAAATCCTTTCTCGACGAAAAGGCATACTACTACAACCAGCCTGTTTTTATTGAAACGGATCCGCTGCAAATTCCGCATCAATTTTCATTGAAAGAAGACATCGAAATTGCAGGTTTATTGAGCGCAACCATAGCTTGGGGCAATCGAAAAATGATCATCCAAAACGCCCAGCGGATGATGAATATGATGGGCAATTCTCCCTATGATTTTGTGCTTTCTCACCAAGAAAAAGACCTTAAACCCTTGGAGTCTTTTGTGCACCGCACCTTTAATGGAGTGGATTTCATTAGCTTCATCAAAGGATTACAGCACATTTACCGCAACTGCGGCGGACTAGAAACTGTATTTGCTCAACACGTTCAGGACAATTATTTGCACCACAGCATTCATCACTTTAAACAACGCCTTTTTGAAGTTCCCCATGCGGCACGCAGTCACAAACATGTGGCTGACCCCTTGGCTGGTTCGGCGGCCAAACGACTGCATTTGTTTTTGCGTTGGATGGTGCGCAACGACCAAACTGGTGTCGATTTAGGAATCTGGAAAAACATTTCACCTGCCGCACTTTCCTGCCCGCTGGATGTACATTCAGGAAAAGTAGCGCGAAAATTGGGCTTGCTCACGCGCAGCCAAAATGATTTTAAAGCGGTGCAAGAACTCGATCTTAATCTGCGCAAATTAGACCCGCTCGATCCAGTAAAATACGACTTTGCGCTCTTTGGCTTAGGCGTTTTTGAGGGGTTTTAGCAAATCGAAATAAGTGTAGCAATAACAAGAAGAATGGGTTACCTTTGCCCAAAAATTAGTACATGCGCACCTTCGAGCAATTTCAATTACCCAAATCGGTTCAAAAAGCAATTGACGAGTTGGGTTATACCACCCCAACACCCATTCAAGAAAAATCATTTTCGGTGATCATGTCGGGCAGGGATATGATGGGAATTGCCCAAACAGGAACGGGTAAAACTTTTGCCTATTTGTTGCCCTTACTCAAATTATATACGTTTACCCCTACCCATACACCCAAAATTGTAATCCTAGTTCCCACGCGAGAATTGGTGGTGCAAGTGGTTGAAGAAGTCGAAAAACTCACCCAATACATGTCGGTTCGGACCTTGGGAATTTATGGCGGAGTAAACATCAATACCCAAAAAACGGCAGTGTATCAGGGTATTGATATATTGGTAGGAACGCCCGGAAGAACCATGGATTTAGCTTTGGATAATGTGATCCGATTTGACGAAACCCGCAAACTGGTGATCGACGAATTTGATGAAATGCTCAATTTAGGATTTCGTCCGCAGCTTACGGCAATATTAGCCATGATGCGCACCAAACGCCAAAACATCTTGTTTTCGGCCACGATGACAGATGAAGTGGACGCCATTTTGAACGACTATTTTGATTTTCCCGAAGAAGTTAGTTTGGCCGCTTCAGGCACGCCACTTGAAAATATCGAACAGTTGAGTTATGCGGTTCCCAATTTTCATACCAAAATCAATTTGTTTAAACATCTATTGGCTACAAATCCTGAAATTACTCGGGTGTTGTTATTTGTCAACAATAAAAAAATAGCCGATTTGCTCCACGAAAACATTGAAGCCGATTTTCCCGATCAATTTGGGGTGATTCACTCCAATAAATCGCAGAATTACCGTTTGAATACGATGGCCAATTTTCAGCAAGGCGAGTTGAGAGGCATCATTACCACCGACATTATGGCACGTGGATTGGACATTTCAGACATTACCCACGTGATAAATTTTGAAATGCCCGAATTACCCGAATTGTATATGCACCGTATTGGCCGAACCGGTCGTGCCGATGCCAAAGGAACCGCATTCAGCTTTTTTACCCCAAGGGAAGACGAAATGAAATTCAGCATCGAAGTGTTGATGGAACGCGAAATTGAGGTACTTTCTATTCCGGAAGAAGTTGAAATTTCAACCAAATTAATTGGTCCGGAGAAAGACAAACAAGCCTTTAAGTTTTTGTTAAAAAAACAAAAACTCGAAGGAGATGGCGCCTTTCATGAAAAAGCAAAAAAGAACACCAAAATAAATTTGGGTGGTCCCTCAAAAACCAAAAAGAAAACCTCGGGTTCAGTTAACCGGAATCTGTTGAAAACACAAGCCCAAAAAAGACAAAAGAAGAAATAATTACAAAATCATTCTCTTTATTTGCGATGGATTAGTACATTTGAATCACGCAAAAAAACCTTATAAATAGTAGGTATTCCTCTAAAAAATGCACTTTAAACAGCCCGAAATTCTGTACTTTTTGTTTGCATTGGTACTGCCAATTTTGGTGCATTTATTTCAGTTGCGGCGCTTTAAAGTAGCGTACTTCACCAATGTTCGTTTTTTAAAAGACATCAGCACCCAAACCCGTAAAAGTGCCAAACTAAAAAAATGGCTCTTGTTGGCCACGCGTTTGTTGTTATTGACCTTCATTATCCTGGCTTTTGCCCAACCTTTTTTTCCTTCGGCTGTCCAAAAAAACAGCAGCAACGAGACCTATATTATTTTGGACAACTCCTACAGCATGCAAGCCAAAGGCAACAAAGGCGAATTATTGAAACGAAGCGTAGAAGAACTCTTGACGCAACTGCCCGAAAACCAACCCTTTTCGCTTATTACTGCTACTGAAACCTATTGGAACGTAACGACCAAATCCATAAAAAAAGAGTTGCAACAACTGGCCTACAGTCCCATCCCATTTGAATTGGATCGGGCTTTGGCACAAGTGAATGCGAGGCCGACCAGGGATGTGAAAGACATTTTAATCATCACCGATGCCTTTGGCCAGCAATCAAAAGCGCTAGAAAAAACGGCCAAAGAACAGCGAGTAGTATTCGTAGTTCCTGAAGCAGAAAGTCCAAAAAATGTAAGCATTGATTCGGTTTTTGTAAAAGATCAGTCTGGTACATTTTATGAAATTGAAGTGCGTCTATCGCAAACTGGCCACGAATCAGTTGCAGTGCCCCTAGCTATTTACAACGGCAATACCGTAATCGCCAAAACGATGGTATCTCTTTCGGGCACCACAAAAAGCGCCGTATTTAACATTCCCAAACAACCATTTCACGGTTACGTCTCTATATCTGACAATGCTTTACCTTACGACAACAGTTTGTATTTTTCAATTTCTAAACCCAAATTTATTCGTGTGTTAAGCATAGGGGAAGCTGGAAAAAGTAAATTTTTACAACGCCTGTTTACGCCCAATGAATTCCAATACAAAAACCAAGAGAGCAATCAACTGGACTACAATGAAATCGAAACCCACGAGGTGATTGTGGTTAATGAATTGCAAGCTATTCCAAAAGCCCTTCAAACCAGTTTAAAATCGTTTGTAAACAAGGGCGGAACGCTAATTGTAATTCCATCCGATCAACCAAATTCATCAGCCAATTTTCAGGAATTGATTACTCAATTTGGCAGGTTTCAATTGGAATCCGTTGAGTCTAGTCCTCAGCTCATCACGCAAATTGCTTTTGGACATCCGCTGTATAAATCGGCCTTTGAAAAAACAATTTCAAACTTTGATTATCCTAAAGTTAGCCGTTATTATTCGGTAGAATCAGCCTATCCAAAGCTGTTGAGTTATGCCAATCAAAAACCATTTTTACTGGAAACTCCACAAAAAAATGGATCTGTTTACCTATTTACAGCGGCCTTGCATTCCAGCAATTCTAATTTCCAACAATCCCCATTGATTGTCCCCACTTTTTACGCTATGGCTGTTTTAAAACAAAAAACTGCGCAAACATATTTCACCATTGGACAAGCCGATCAAGTGATGTTGGATGCCGTGATGGATAAAGATGCGGTGGTAACCATTAAAAATAACAGCAGTGAGTTTATCCCAATTCAGCAAGTAGTGGGCCGAAAAATAAAATTAAATTGCACCGATTATCCGGCCACTGCAGGAAATTATGACATCTGTTCCGATTCTAAAAAATTGGAGCCGATTAGTTTTAATTACAACCGAAGCGAGAGTAAGGCCACGGCTAGCAAATTACAGCTAGACCAATATAAACAAGCCAATTCCATTGAATCTGTCATTGAATCATGGAAATCCAATACAAATGATTCGGAATTGTGGAAATGGTTTGTACTTTTGGCTCTGCTATTTATGCTGCTTGAAGTGTTTATTCAAAAATTTATCTCATGAAAATTGTACTCAAAAATGCCACGATTGTAGATCCAAGAAGTGAGTTTCACCAACAAAAATTGGATATTGAAATTACAGCAGGTGTACTTACTCAAATTGCTTCTTCAATAGCCACTACACCAGATGACAAGGTGATCGAGTTAGCCAATTTACACGTTTCACCGGGATGGTTTGACAGCAGTGTTTCGTTTGGAGAGCCCGGATACGAAGAACGCGAAAACATTGCCAACGGACTTCACGTAGCGGCCAAAAGTGGATTTACCAGCATTGCTTTGCAACCAAACACCTTACCCCTGCTTGACAACCAATCACAAATACAATTTGTAATCAATAAGGCACAGGGATTTGCAACCGAATTGTATCCCATTGGTTCATTTACCAAAGAAAGTGCCGGAAAAGATATGGCCGAATTGTTTGACATGAAAAACGCGGGTGCCATTGCATTTGGGGATTATGCCAAAAATATTGACGATGTCAACTTAATCAAAATTGGCTTGCAATACCTGCAAGACATAGACAGTTTAGCCGTGTTATTTTGCCAAGACCACAACTTAAAAGGAAAGGGAATTGCCAATGAAGGACCTACAGCAACCCAATTGGGACTGAAAGGAATTCCAAACTTAGCCGAAGAAATACAAGTTGCTCGTGCTTTATTTATTGCCGAATACACCGGCGGAAAAATTCATATACCCACACTCAGCACAGCCAAGTCTGTCCAACTGATTCAAGAGGCCAAGGCCAAAGGAATTAGTGTGAGTTGCAGTGTTTCGGTACATCATTTGGTCTTAAATGACAGCTGCTTAGTTGGATTTGATAGCCGATACAAAGTGAGTCCTCCCTTGCGTGCAGAGTCCGATCGATTGGCTTTGATTGAAGGCGTGCTTAACGGAACGATCGATTGCATTTGCAGTGATCACAATCCCATGGATACCGAACACAAAAACGTAGAATTTGACTTGGCCAAAGACGGTACAATCGGTTTAGAAAGTGCCTTTGGCGCCCTACTTACTGTCTTGCCACTGGCCGTGGTATTAGACAAATTAACTGCTGGCAAACGCGTATTTGGTCTCCCCGATTCAACAATTGAAGTGGGAACAAAAGCCAACTTGAGTTTATTTAATCCTGACGAAACTTGGGTTTTTGACAGCACACACATTCGATCCAAATCAAAGAATGCAGCCCTGCTGGACGTGAATATGAAAGGCAGAGCGTATGGAATTGTTAACCAAGGTCAACTCGTTCTTTAGTCTATGAAAAACAGCATCGAAGAAGGCAAATCAACTGCTATAACGAGTTATATATTAATTGTGGGTGTGCTCATTGCCCTATCCATGAATGCCGAACCCAAAAATACATTTGCCTCCTTTCACATCAGGCAAGCCTTGGGACTTTCGGTTACCTTTGTTTCATTGGGCTTATTGGTGAGCAATTTTGACAATTTTATGATCAGTTCATCCATGTGGCTTTTTGTTTCGATTCTATGGGGATATGGTATTTTTAGTGCCATCAAAGGCGAGAGTAAACCCATTCCTTTGTTGGGTAACTTATTTCAATCGGCATTTAAATCGATCAACTAATGGCTGGAATATCAACCTTTTTAGTACGTCCACCCAAAGTAGTTTTGGACAAAAATCCGTTGCTTTTGTTGTTGCATGGCTACGGGAGCAACGAAGCCGATTTATTTTCATTTGCCTCCGAACTTCCCGATGAATACTATGTGATTTCTTTGCAAGCGCCACACGATTTAAGCTACGGGAGTTACGCTTGGTATTCCATCAACTTTAATGCCGATGCCAGCAAATTCTCTGATTTAGATGAGGCGCGCACTTCAAGAGCATTGCTCCTCACCACACTTGATGAATTAATACAATCGTATCCCATTGACGAGCAATCTGTTACCTTAATTGGTTTTAGTCAGGGCGCCATTTTAAGTTATGCCGTAGCTTTGTCAGAACCCGAGCGAATTCAACGGGTAGCGGCTTTAAGTGGATATTTGAATACCGAAATTGCAGCGGATGGATTTGCCCAAAACAATTTCTCTGGGTTGCGCATATTTGCCTCACACGGCACTGTTGATCAAGTTATTCCTGTGGAATGGGCTAGAAAAGCGCCCGAAAGTTTAGCTGCGCTTGGCATCAGGATCGAATTTCACGAATACCCAATTGGTCATGGGGTTTCACCGCAAAATTTCTTTGATTTAAAAAATTGGCTAAACCAAACTAAGGTTGGTTAAAAGCCCTTTTTCCTTTGTAATTCAATACCCATTTGGTTCCCGTTTGCAACTCCCAATCGCCTTGGGTATAGATTCCTGGCTTTTGCTGGTTTAGCATAATTGGTTGCTTTTCGAGCAAGGTAAATACTTCTGCCTTTTGCTGTTTTTCGTCCAACATTACAAAAGCACTCATGCCATTGGGTTCCACAGGATCCAATCGGGTTCCCGCTTCAAAGATGCGGACACATTCGTTTCGCAAGGTCGACCAGGTATAGCCTGCCGAAGCTTTGCAACCGTGACTATCTAAATCGGATCCAACCGGTTTAGGAGCCACAGACTTGCTTTCTATTGGTTTCGGTTCTTGCGTTTCGGCTTTTTGATTGCAAGACCATAATAGAACAACACAAATAGCAAGGACTAGCTTTTTCATACTATTTTTGATATAAAACCGATTGAATAATTTCAAACGAAATACTTTCGTCTTCGTTGACAAAATACTTAAGCAATACTTCGCCCCAATATTGGCCATCACTATAATCGGCAATGATCCAGCGGTGATTGATTACTTTCACCTTGTTGATGATAAACTTTTGCGGACCAAATTGGTCTTGACCCGTGTAGGGATTTCCTTTGGGATCTTGATTGTAATCCAATAACTTTTCGGTTACATAAGGGATTAATTTTTCGTAGGCAATGAATTTGTCTTGTTGCATGGCTTCAAAATAATTCTGCGCATTGTCGTTGCGTTCCAAGGAAAAATAATTGGCCTCGGCCAACTGCGATTTCATTGTACTGAGGCTATCTTGGTAGCGCTTGGTGTATTTTTCGTTTTGGGCATTGGTAAATGCCATTTCCTTGGAGTAATACATATAAGTAAATACAGAAAGAAGCACGGAAATGATGGTTGCGTATAACAGAAATGATTTTTGCATAAAAAATTAAATTGTGATTTCTAAATTGTCGTAGGCTACATAAACGTTTGGCGGCAACATTTGTTGTATGGAATCATGAAATCCAAACGCATGACTGATGTGGGTGAGGTATGTTTTTTGGGGCTTTATCTTTGCAATAAACTGCAAGGCCTCTTTTAAATTAAAATGGGAATAATGGGGTTCTTCTCGCAAACAATTGACTACCAATACACTCAGATTTTGTAGTTTATCCATTTCTTGAGAGGATATTGTTTTCACATCAGTGAGGTAAGCAAAATTAGCCAAGCGGTACCCAAACACCTGTAAATCGGCATGGTATGCATTGATAGGAATTACCAACATATTGCCCAAAGCAAAAGGAACATTGGGTTTTACTACATGCGGAATTACAGAGGGAGCACCTGGATATTTATTGACTGTTTCAAAGATGTAATCAAAACGTCTAGCCAAATTGGCCAAAACACGCTCATGTGCATAAATGGGCACACCTGCTGTTTGAAAACTAAAGGGACGAATGTCGTCCAAGCCTGCAGTATGATCAGAATGTTCGTGGGTATATAAAATGCCATCCAATTTTGTGCAACCAGAAACCAGCATTTGCTGTCTAAAATCTGGTCCGCAATCAATCACAAAGGAATACGAATCCCATTGAATCCAAACTGAAACACGCAGCCGTTTATCTTTGGAATCGGTGCTCTTAGAAACAGGGTGTGTACTCCCAATTACGGGAATTCCTTGAGAAGTGCCGGTTCCTAAAAAATAGACTTTCAATTGATAAAATTTACACAAAAATAGTATTAATTCTCTTTTGGCAACTTGCTATTTTGTTAACTTTGGGGCTGATTTACGAAAAATAAACATGAACACCGAAATTATACTAAAAGGCGACAAAGTAATCGAACAAATTCCTTCGGTTAAGGACAAAGCGTTGCGCATCAATCTCAACGAAAACATCTATGGAACGTTTGCTGAAATTGGCGCCGGCCAAGAAACAGTTCGGCACTTTTTTAGATCAGGGGGTTCATCGGGTACCATTGCCAAAGCCATGTCGGCCTATGACAAAGATTTCAGTGACGCCATTTATGGTATTGAAGGAGACGGACGATACGTGACCGAAAGCCGTCTCAAAAAAATGTTGACTCACGAAGTCGATTTGATTGAAAGTCGCTTAAGCAGAGAAAAGCATCCCAATAAAATGTTTTTTAGTTATGCCAATACGGTGGCTACCATTGATTTTGCAAAACAATTTAAAGGCCATGGATGGGTAGGAATTAAATACCAAATTGATCCAGAAGAGGCATACAACGAAATCATTTTGCACATTCGATTCAAAGAAACGGATGCCCGATTACAGCAAGAAACCTTAGGGATTTTGGGAGTGAATTTAATTTATGGTGCCTACTACAAATACAATGATCCCAAAAAACTGTTGCGTTATTTATACGATCACTTGGATAAAGACCAACTGGAAATTGACACTATTAACTTCTCAGGACCCCGTTTTGCTGAAGTTGACAACCGTTTAATGAGTTTGCAACTGGTTAAAAATGGCATGACCGATGCGGTAATGTTTAATCCCGAAGGCAACAACATATTGCCTGCCTCGATTTTATACAAGAAAAATATTTTAGCTCTTCGAGGAAGTTTTCGCCCGGTAACCTTGGTAAACATGGACATGTACAAAAATGCCTACAACATGTTTTTGCAAGAGAACAAGGTAGACAAAGACAATACGTTGGTCATCGTAGAAATCACACTTTCGAACTTGCGATCAGAAGGTGAAATTGACGAGCGTGATTTTATCGACCGAGCCAATTTATTGTGTTCATTGGGTCAAACCGTAATGATTTCGAATTTTCAAGAATATTACAAAGTGGTCGAATATTTCTCCAATTACACCAAAGCCCGTATGGGATTGGCCATGGGAGTAAATAATTTGATTGACATCTTTGACGAAAAATACTACCGTCATTTGAGTGGGGGAATCCTAGAAGCTTTTGGAAAATTGTTTTACCGTGATTTAAAAGTTTTTCTTTATCCGATGTTGGCTGAAGATGGAACGACAATTGTGAACTCAGAAACGCTAAAAGTTCATCCGCGTATGAAGGAATTGTACAAATTCTTTAAGTTTAATGGAAAAGTGGTTGACATCCAAGATTATGACAAAGACAACCTGAAAATTATATCCAGAGAGGTTTTAAAGATGATTGTAAAAGGACAAAGCGGATGGGAAAGCATGCTTCCTCAGGGTATAGCCGAACTCATCAAAAAAGATCGTTTGTTTGGATACGATCCAGAAAAAGTAATTCCTGCAAACCAAATAAATTAATAAAAAAAGCCAAGTTCTACACTTGGCTTTTTTGTTAGTCTAGCAATTGACTGGCGTGGGTTTTGGTTTTTACGTCGGTAATCACATCCAACAGCATTCCCTGTTCGTCAATCACAAATGTGGTGCGGTGAATGCCATCGTATTCTTTGCCCATGAATTTTTTGGGACCCCAAACGCCGAAGGCTTCAATAACGGCTCTGTTTTCGTCGGCCAATAAAGGAAAAGGAAATTCAAATTTATTTTTAAAATTGGCTTGTGCTTTTGCATTGTCGGCACTTACTCCCAATAGGGCATAATTGTTTGCTTCAAATCGGGCAAAGTTGTCCCGTAAATCACAGGCTTCTGCGGTACAACCGGGCGTATTGGCCTTAGGATAAAAAAACACCACTAGTTTTTTTCCTTTATAATCGGCTAAGCTATGTGTATTCCCGTCTTGGTCAACGCCTGAAAATGAGGGCGCTTGATCGCCTTTTTTTAATGTAGTCATGGATGTAATTGGTATTAGTGAAAAGCGTTAAAAAGTTTAATTTTACGGAACTAAAAATACAAAAATGAACAAAGCCGATCGGGTAACATTTGTTATTAATACGTTAAAAGCAAAATACCCCACCATCCCAATTCCTCTCGACCACAAAGACCCGTATACGCTATTGATTGCCGTTTTGCTCTCAGCGCAATGCACAGACGTTCGGGTAAATAAAATTACACCGCTCTTGTTTGCCCGAGCAGATAATCCCTATGACATGATAAAAATGAGTGTCGAAGAAATTCAACAGATCATCCGACCATGTGGCTTATCGCCTATGAAGTCAAAAGGAATTCATGGGCTCTCTCACCTATTGATTGACAAACATGACGGCCAGGTTCCAGCCAATTTTGAGGATTTAGAAGCGTTACCAGCCGTTGGCCACAAAACAGCCAGCGTAGTGATGTCACAGGCGTTTGGAGTACCGGCATTTCCGGTTGACACCCACATTCATCGGTTAATGTACCGCTGGAATTTATCAGATGGTAGCAATGTGACGCAAACCGAAAAAGATGCCAAACGTTTGTTTCCAGAAGCGCTATGGAATGAATTGCATTTGCAAATTATTTGGTACGGAAGAGAATACTGTCCTGCACGTGGCTGGGACTTAGAAAAAGACATCATTACCCAAACCATTGGACGAAAATCGGTGTTGGCTACCTATTATAAAAAAACATCCCGGTAAAAACCGGGATGTGTAGCGTTAGTTTGCAATCCATTCAAACTTGTGTTTTCCTACTTTTATCACATGCAATGCTTTGGAGTAGTTTAGTAAAAAAGAAAGGGTTTCTTTCTTTGGTTTCATAGGAATTGCGGTACGCAGATTAGTAGAGTAAATTTTTGCCATATAGTGTATTTAAAAGGAACAACTATAGAACGCAAAAAATTACATTATCGTATCAATTGGTTAAAATAATTTGATGTTTGTCAATTAGCTTACGCATGTTTAACAACGCATAACGCATTCTACCCAATGCTGTATTGATACTTACGCCGGTTAATTCGGCAATTTCTTTGAAACTTAAATCTTGGTACATGCGCATCAGCACGACTTCTCTTTGATCGGATGGGAGTTCGTCAATAAGCCGTTTTAAATCGAGTTCAACTTGCTCGGTAATGAGTTGATTCTCCATGCTCAGCGATTGATCTGACATAATCGAAAAAATAGAAAACTCTTCTGTTTCGCGAAACAAGGGCATTTTTTTTGATTTTCGAAAATGATCAATAACCAAATTATGAGCAATCCGCATGACCCAAGGAAGGAATTTGCCTTCTTCGTTGTAATTGTTAGATTTCAACGTTTTGATTACTTTGATAAAGGTATCTTGAAAAATATCATCAGTTGTATCTCTATCTCCAATTTTGGAGTAGATAAAACCAAAAATTTTTGACTGGTGACGGTCAATTAATACAGACAAGGCGCTTTCATCACCTGCTATATAGTTACTAACCAATACTGCATCGGGGAGTTGAACATTAGCCATAAAATTACTTTTTAAAGATGAATAAATTCGAAAAGAATCGATGTTAAAAGTAATTTTCAGAAATAGGCAAATGTTTTAGAGATTTATTATTTCAAAAATAGAATAATAAAATAGTATTATCCAAGTTAATGTGTAATTAATGAGAATATTTATCTTATTTAACTTTATGTATAAATATTAATAAACTTTTTTGTTAATTATTTACACATAATTCATATTTAATGAAGCGGAAAGTGTAAATATCGACCGTCCTATTGGTAGACTTTAATGTAATCAATGCTAAATTGTTGTGGAAAAATAGCATCATCAACTTCAGGACCACCGAAATTTCCGCCAATAGCCATATTTAAAATAATGTAAAATGGTTGCGAAAAAGGCCAATTATTTTCATTTTTAACTTGCGGTTGGTACACGTAAACATCTTTACCATCTATCGAGAAGCTGATCTTTTCGGCATCCCAATCCACAGCATAGATATGATACCCTTGCTCGATCTTATCCACAGTGGTTTTCTTTGTGTTGATGGTTTGACCATGACTTTCTTGAGTGTGCAAGGAAGTAAATACCTTGTGCGGTTCTTTGCCAATGTATTCTAAGATATCTATTTCACCACATTTTGGCCAACCCACTTGCTTGATGTTGGAGCCTAGCATCCAAAAAGCTGGCCAAATCCCTTGTCCTTGGGGTATTTTAGCTTTGGCTTCAATTCGGCCGTAAAGAAATTCTTTTTTAGCTGCAGTAGTAATTCGGGTGGAAGTATAGCGTGATCCCTCTTTTAAGGCTGAAATAATCAGCTTTCCATCCAAAAGTTGGTGATTGGTTTTCGTGTACTCTTGACGTTCGTTATTGCCCCAACCACATAAATTAGGACAACCGTTGCCCAACTCATAATTCCATACTAGGGTATCTAGCGTAGCAGTAGAAAAATTTTCTTGCCAAACCAACTTTCTTTTTTTAGACTGAGCGGTGCTGAGTTGAAAAAGGGAAAGTAAAAAAACAATACAGACTAATTTTGAATTCATTTGTTGGTGTAATGAAAAGAAGCATTCTTGGTTTCGGCAGAGTTGGTTCCTATAAACACATTAAAATGTCCTGTTTCTGCCTCCCATTTTCGGTTGGCTGAAAAAAACTGCAACATGTTTTGCGTAAGAGTAAAAGTCACTTTTTTACTTTCATTGGGTTGCAACTCAATGAGCTCAAATCCTTTTAACTGCTTTACAGGACGTGTTGTACTTCCAACAATATCTTGGATATACAGCTGAACCACTTCTTTTCCTGCACGATTACTTGTGTTTGTAACGGTGACCGAAGCAGTAATAGACTCGTTATTTACAAAGCTATCTTGGCTAAGCGTTACAGCAGAATAGTTAAACGTCGCATAGCTTAAACCAAATCCAAAAGGAAATTGCGGAGTATTTTCTTCGTCCATATAATGTGACCAGAACACACTTTCCGGTTCATTAGCCGTGGGACGACCTGTGGATTTTTGGTAATAATACAACGGAATTTGTCCTACACTTCTGGGAAATGTCATGGGCAATTTTCCACTTGGGTTATAATCTCCATACAAAACTTGTGCAAGTGCATTTCCACTTTGTGTACCCAAATGCCATCCTTCCACAATAGCAGGAATGTGTTTGGCAGCCCAAGGAATGACCAAGGGTCGACCATTTTGTAAGACCAACACAACATTAGGATTAACACGGTATACGGCTTCCAGTAATTCTTGTTGAACACCTGGTAAATCAAGTTCTGAGCGAGAACGACCTTCGCCAGATAGAAGTCCATGTTCACCCAAAACCATCACCACAATATCAGACTGCTTAGCCAATTGAACAGCGTCGGCGAATCCTGAGGTATCGGATTCATTTACTTTGGTCTCCCAAACAAACTCGGTTCTACCCACAGCTACATCAGCTCCTTTTGCATAGGCAATTTCATTGCCTGGATATAATTTGAGACCTTCTAAAACAGAAACAGCTGAATTTTCATCGGCGGCCAATCGCCAACTTCCTAATGGACTGGTTTTATCGGCAGCCAAAGCGCCAATGACGGCGATCTTTTTACCCGTTTTAGGCAAAGGCAAAATACCGCCCTCGTTCTTCAAGAGGACAATAGATTTCTTTGCAACATCCAATACACCTTCTTGAAAGGCTTGTTTGCCTAACGTAGCTTTTTCATGTGCTTCATCACAATATTTATATGGGTTTTCAAATAAACCCAATTCAAACTTAACACGAAGGATACGTCCTGCTGCTTCATCGACTAATGCTTCTTTAAGCTTTCCGTCTCTAACCAATTGGGCTACGTGAGCCACATATATGTAAGATTCCATATCCATATCGGATCCGGCTTGCATGGCAGCCAATGCAGCTTCTTTCTCAGTAGCAACGTAGCCATGATTCAACATTTCGCGCACCGAACCCCAATCAGAAACAACAAAACCTTTGAAATCCCAATCTTTTTTTAAGATATCGCGTTGCAAATAAGCACTTGCCGTAGCTGGAATTCCATTTAATTCATTGAATGAATTCATGAATGTGCGTGCCCCTGCGTCAACAGCGGCTTTAAACGGTGGAAAAATAACGTTTTGCAATACCGATTCAGAAACATCTACAGTGTTGTAATCTCTTCCAGACTCAGCAAAACCATATCCAGCAAAATGCTTGGCACAGGCTAAAATAGACTTGTTTGTATTGAAATTTGTGCCTTGAAAACCTTGCACACGAGCTGTTGCAATTTGACTTCCCAAATATGGATCTTCACCGGCCCCTTCCATAACACGGCCCCATCTTGGGTCGCGGGCCACATCGACCATTGGCGCAAACGTCCAATTAATACCAACTGCTGCAGCTTCTTCGGCGGCAATGGCAGCCGATTTTTGAATGGCATTTAAGTCCCAACTGGCCGCTTCTGCCAATGGGATGGGACTGATGGTTTTGTATCCGTGAATCACATCAAATCCAAAAAGCAATGGAATATGAAGACGAGATCCTTCAACGGCTATTTGCTGGATTTTACGAACGTCATTCACCCCTTTAATGTTCAGCACTGCACCTACCCAACCTTTTTTCAAATGTTCGAGTTTTAATGCCGCCTGACCTTCTGAAGGCGTAGGACCTGTTAAATCCCAAAAACCATTGTATTGATTCAATTGACCAATTTTTTCTTCCAAAGTCATCAACTTCAATATAGAATCTACTTTCACATCTAATGCATTTCTAGACGCAGAAGCCATAATTGGTTTTGGCGCAGTACAACTCCATAAGGCAATGAGACTTACTAGTAAAATAGATGTATGTTTAAGCTGAATCATTGGAATTCTGTTGGTAAAAACAATTTATTATGACAATCTACTGATACACTCTAATGTAATCAATTTCCATACTAGACTCTGTAAAATTAGGGTCAATAGCACCTCCAAAAGTACCACCCATGGCCACGTTTAGTATTAAAAAGAAATCACTGTTAAACGGTACCGATCCACTGTTTGCAAAAGAATGAAACAAGGAATTATCCACATAAAATTTAATGGAAGCCGGAGTCCAAAGTACTTTGTACACGTGAAATTGACTAGACACATTTGAAATTACAGTCGTATTGGTGTTGGCATTACCTCCAAAATTTCCAGGGAAATGCAATGAACCATGAATTCGGTTTGGATCATATCCACGGTGTTCCATGATGTCAATCTCTCCACAAGATGGCCAAATATTTGTGGCATAATTTTGTCCCAACAACCATATGGCTGGCCATGTACCGGCCCCTACAGGCAATTTAGCTCTACACTCCACTTTACCATAGGTAAACTCGAATTTGTTTTCAGATTTAAGACGAGCAGAAGTATAATTAGAACCGCCTACACTTTGTGCTTTGGCTGTAATTTTGAGAGTTCCGTCAGACACAATCGAATTGCCACTGTTGTTGGTATAGGTTTGCGACTCGTTGTTACCCCAACCTCCGGCGCCAAGGTCGTAACTCCATTTGGTTGGATCTGGTGCTCCCGGTGTATTAAACTCGTCACCCCAAACTTGGTTGGTGTAATCGGTAACCGGATCTTCAACTGGTTTGATTGTGGTAAAAATATGATACCATGCAGTTGATAGTGGCTCTCCTGCAGGAGTAAAGCCTTCCTGAACGGTACGTACAACCATTCGAGAAGGTGTGATCGACATGATTTCGTATGAACTTTGTCCTACGTAAAAGCCCATAAATCCTCCATCAGAAAAGGTCATTACTGTACCTCTTTTTTCGGCCGGATTTGCCAAAGTCTCAGAGGGTGTCAATGTTACATTTTTTATACCTGTCACCTCTGGTCCGCTGTATAAAAAGCATTCATCAACGTAATCATTACTATTCGGAAGACCAACTATTTCTCTAAATCTTCTATTGATAAATGTTGTACCATTGTTACGCAACTCATAGTTCAAGCCGTTTCCTACTTTGGTAAACACCAATTCATCATCGTATAGACAGTTACTTACTTGGTTGAAAGGAACCGATTCATACCAATAGGAATAATAATTTGTGGTATTATCGGTACTGTTTGGTCCAACACCCAAATGGCCGCGCTCTGAAGCAGACCAATACCAAATTTGGGAAGTGCCGCCAGTAAGGTATTCAACCGCTTCATCATCGGTAAAATTAAACAATACCGTAACTTCTAAAGTAGTGTTTGTCGTAACACCGCCACGACCCGAAGCCAAAACTGTTACCGTATAGGTATGCAATCCTGGTTTTGTAAATCGTTTTTGATAAATGCCACTAGGTTGGTTTCTTTCAGAACCATCACTAAATACGTATTTGTAAGAAATAGCATTATCGGCTGTGGCAGTTAGCGTAACTAAACCAGAACCATCACCGTTTGGATTAGCGGTATCTTGGCCTTGCACAACGACGGCTACTTGCAGATTAGTTGGTGAATTAATATCTCCAAAACCCAAATCGCTTTCTTGGCAATTACTTAATACAAGAGCGAATAATAAGGGACAACAGAATTTAAAAAATTGTTTCATTGTAAAAAAGTTAATTGTGAAAGTAAATATTATCTATATAAACTGTGCCCTGTCCGGAAGGATTACCTGAAAAGATAAGCTGAGCTATATGGTTTCTTGTAATTAAACCCGCAAAATTGGAAAGGGGAATATCTAAGGTATTCCAACCACTTTGTGTAGGGACAAAAGACAATTCATGTTCAACGTCATCGCCACCAGCAAAGGATGCATTTGCACCAAAATCGACTAATTTCACACGAAAAGCAGTCATGTTTGGCGTCCAGTAATCCACATGAAAATGAGTCATCGTGCTTACATTAATTTGGTTGGCTACGGTTTCAATTCCCACGTAATTTAATGAAGAATATTTTTTTGTAGCATTACCCGAAATATTCACATCAGTTAATGTTGCAGCTGACCACGAAGTTCTCCACGTGTCTACGGGTACATTGGTATAGGCTCCAGAAAATAATGAAATTACATTTGATTGAGGAAATGTAGGTGTAGGCGCGGCGCTTATTGGAAAGGCACTGCTAATCTGAACATTTTCTGTGTATTCTAGTGAAACGGACCCACCATTTTTGGCTACCACTTTCACTACGTAGGTACCTAATGCCGTGTAATCATGTGAAATGGTTTCTCCTTCGTTAAATAATACAGGAACTTCATTACTCACGTCACCAAAATAAACTTCAAAATAAGTCTCTAAATCAGCTGTAGCGGTAACCGTTACCGTAAGATCTGTTTTTACAATGGTTGCAACCAAATTGGCTGGAGGCAAGAAGGAGATCGTTAAATCTTGGGTAACTTCTGTCCGTTTTCCGTTTAAGGAAATACCGATAATTCTCACGGTAAAATTACCTTCTGAAAGATAGGTATGAATAACCGATTGACCCGGAGACACCACAGCAGGTTCTGTAGTCGAGTCACCAAAAAACACTTCGTATTGAGCAACACCTTGACCACGCGGAGTAATGGTAACTTTTCCGGAATTGTCTTGTGCAATAGTCATCAAGGCCGATATATTTTCAGGCGCATTGATTCCAGCTAAATCTACATCCTTGTTTTCAAGGGTACAATTGGTCAAAAGACCAAGCGCAATACAGGTAAGGAATATTTTTTTCATTTTATTTATTTGTAATTAATTGATA